>DASPRN010000011.1:0-15326 GCA_035624425.1 Gaiellaceae bacterium | reverse complement strand
GACCGGGCGCTCGTGATCGTCACGGCCGACCACGGCGTCAGCTACCGCACCGGCGAGCCGAGGCGCAGGCCGACGCCCGGGAACCTGCAGGACATCGCCTTCATGCCGCTGTTCGTGAAGCTGCCGCACCAGCAGACGGGGCGGGTCGACAAGGGGTTCGCGCAGACGATCGACGTCGTCCCGACGATCGCGAAGGTGCTCGGCGTCGACATTCCCTGGCACGTCGACGGGAAGCCGCTGGTCGGGCGGCGCCTCGCGCGCGACGGCACGGTGGCGGTCCGCCTCGGCGACGGCACCGTCCAGACTGCGCCGCTCTCGACGCTGCTCGCCCGCCGGCACCAGGCGCTCCTGCGCCAGATCTCGATCTTCGGCTCGACCCCGGCCTCGATCTACCGCATCGGCCCCGACGCCGACCTGATCGGGCAGCCGCTCTCGAAGCTCCCGGTCGAGCCGAGCGAGAACGCCGGGGTCGACCTCGACGGGCGCGAGCTCCTGAACGTCGTCGACAGGCGCACCGACCTGCTCCCGACCTGGATCCAGGGCGGCCTGACCGGCGAGCACGGGCAGAACGAGGAGATCGCGATCGCGGTCAACGGCCGCATCGAGGCGATGACGCGCACCTTCCAGGGGGTCGACGGCACCGGCTTCGGCGGCATGGTCCCGGAGAGCTCGCTGCACAACGGCCGCAACTCGGTCACGATCCTCCTGGTCCACCACGAGGGCGGCAGGCGCACCTTCGAGTCGCTCCGCGGGACGAGCGAGACGACGGAGCTGGTCAAACGCGGCGGGGTCGAGCTGATCCGCTCATCGGCGGGGGCCTCGATCCCGATCCGCGCCCACGCCCTCCGCGGCCACATCCAGGTGAAGGCCGGAGCGCTCGACATCTTCGACGGCTGGGCCGCGGTGCCGGACCTGAGCCACCGGGCCGACAGCGTGATCGTCTTCGCCGACGGCAAGGAGGTCTTCTCGAGCCCGACCGCCCAGCTCCTGCCGCACCGGATCTTCCCGCACAAGGGCCTCTTCGGCTTCCACTTCGAGCTACCCCAGGGATTGCTGCCACGGCCGGGGCTGGACCATCGAGTGCGCGTCTTCGGCATCCGGCTGGGCGTCGCGACCGAGCTACCGGTCAAGGGCCCGTGGCCGTGGGCGCGCTGAACGAGATCAGAACGCCGCGCGGAGCGAACCGCCGACGGCGAGGCCGACGATCGTCCACATCGCCACGTACGGGATCGCGTAGGCGATCGCGCCGAGCACGATCCGCCGCTCGCCGACCGCCTTCCCGCCGACGACGCGGGCGAACGCGGAGACGAGGATCGGGTTGGCAACGGCCGCGGCCAGCCCGTACCAGCGGTCCGAGCCGCGCTGGATCCACGCAACCGGATGCCGCATGAGACGGCTCTCGCGCATCGTCTCCAGCCGCGCCTCGACCCGGCTGCCGTTCCCGGAGAACCAGATGTCCCAGTGCCGGTCGACCCACCTGCAGCAGGCCGTGACGATGAAGACCACGGCGACCACGGCAACGCCGTACACGACGAGCGGGCGGAACGAGGCCGCCAGCACCGCGATCGGCGCACCGAGGAACATGCCGTCGAAGAAGGCGAAGGCGGCGACGATCGTCCCGCCGATACCCGTGCGAGCCGCGGTTCCGGCGGAGTGCTTGGAGGGAAGCGGCGACGACATGGCCTCCGTATCGGCAGGCGCGGCCGGCGGCTTCAGCCGAGCTACCGATCAAGGGTCCCTGGCCCTGGGGCCGCTAGTGGCTCAACCGCCCAACCCGCAGGGGCGATCCATCCGTCTTGGTCTCGAGCAGCGTGTAGGCCGCCGAGACCGAGGAGTGGACCCGAACGTCGAAGAAGGGGAAGGATCCGGAGGTCGTTGAGAACGTGCCCACGCTGGAGGCTAGGAGCGCGTGGGTGGTGCGGTTGTAGACGTCCATTAGCGGACCGCCGACGAGCGTCAGCCTCGCGTTCCCGGCGCCGCCGCAGTTCTCGAAGATCCAGTCGTCGTTACCGGGCGAGATCGTCCCGATGAAGTAGGGGAGGCCGTCAAAAGCTCCGCAGGGCTGGTTCTTCGTCGCAGTCGCCTCCGTGTCATTCGGCTCGCTGGCGTCCTGCCCGAGTGCCATGCCCGTCGGAAGGTCGGCCATCCAGGCGCTGAAGAAGTCGTTGCCGTCCGTGTTCGTGTCGATCAGGCTGGCCGTCTTGATCGCGTCCAGCCTCAGCGTGTGAGTGCCGCTCGCGAGCCGTGTGACGACGAAGCTCGTGCTGGGCAGCGTCTTGTGGCTCGAGCCCTCGTTCGCGTATGCGCGGAGCTCGCCGCGGGGGATGCCGTCGATCGAGACGGAGATTGCGAGCAGTTTCCCGGGATTGTTGGCGTACGCCGAGCCGCTGACCTCGAAGAGCAACGCGTCGTTTCCGGAGTTGGTGAAGCTCGCCGTCAGCGGAAGCGGCCCCGGGTGCTCCGAGAGGAGCGAGGCGAATCCACCGGCGAGCGCGTTTGCGAGCGTCGCCTGACCGGCCGTCAGTGCGTCGCCGGCTTTGTCCGCGTAGGTCGCCGCTTCGGCGCTCGCAGCCTCCGGCACCTCCCCGAGCGACGAGAGCTTGATCTTGGCGCCCGTGACGGCATGTCTCTGGATCTTCTTCGTGCTGACCGCGTTCTTCTTCAGCTGCTTGGTTCCGACGCTGTTGGCGGGAAGCTTGAGAGCCGCATAGCCCGTCCCGCCGAGTGCGACCGCGAGCGCGATGCAAGCGACGACCATCGCTGGGGACGGCATCCGTCCTGAGAGACGTTTCACGAGATTTCCACCCTTCGTCGACGACCCGCTCGTCCCGTCCGCGCCAGCATCGGATGGACCGGAACAGCGTCCTACATCAACGACCCGAGTTCAAGGCAGGAGGTTCCGCGCGGGTCGAGCGCCTGAATCGTCAGCCAGGTTGCGGAGGCGTCTTCATCGGGTCAACGCCGATGCGACCGCCCGCGTGAGCCGGACCTCGGTTGCGCGCCGGAGGGAGTTCGGGATCTCGGCGATCTCGTCGACGTGGGCCGCGAGCGCCTCGAGTCGCTCCCGTGGCGCGTCGCCCTCGAGCTCAACCTCGTACTCGATCGGCTCAGAGACCGCGGGGTCGCCGGAGAAGTCGCCGCGAACCCGGACGCGCACGGCGCGCAGCCCGATCCCCGCGGCCGCGGCCTCGCGGAAGAGGTCGTTGGAGATGCAGCCCGCGACCGCCAGGTAGAGCAGCTCGCCGCCGTTGAACCCGAGCCCGCCGCCGCCTGCCTCGACAGGCCGGTCGACCACGAGCGTGAAGGCGCCGGCGCTCCCGACCGCAGTCGGTGCCCCTTCCAGGCTCCGCGTCTCGACCTCGAACATCAGGGCAGTGTCACCCCAACTCGAGGACGATGACGGGAATCTCGCGGATCCCTTCGGTCTTCTCCTCGTAGCCGGCGAACGCCGGCCAGTCGCGCTTCTGACGCTCCCAGATGCGTTCGCGCTCCTCGCCCTCGGCGACGTGTGCGCGTGCCGAGAGCCTCTGGGTGCCGATCTCGACAGAGACCTCGGGGTTCGCGACGACGTTGTAGTACCAGGCGGGATTCGTCGGCGCCCCGCCTTTCGAGGCGAACACCGCGACTTTGTCGTCCGACACGCGTTGATAGGCGACGGGGTTGACGCGAGCGGTGCCGGTCTTTGCGCCGCGATGGTGCAGGAGCAGAAGCGTTCGCCCGTCAAAGTTCCCGCCGACGCGTCCCGAATTGGCATGGAACTCGTCGATGATCCTCTGGTTCGCGCTGGACATGCGTATGCGCCTGGCAGGAATCGAACCTGCGACCTCGCGCTCCGGAGGCGCGCGCTCTATCCCCTGAGCTACAGGCGCGGAGGGGCCAGTGTAGCCGGGTGGGGCTTGTGGTCCCGGGCGCGCTCTGAATACCTTTCAGCATCGCCTGGGGCAACCCTCAGCAGAGCTTTCTCCGCACGGCGCTCGTCAACGGGGCGCAGCTCGCGGTGCTCTCCGGCTTCGCGCTCGCGCAGCCTCTGCTCGACATCCTGAGCAAGAACCCCGAGTTCTTCGCGATCCGGGGCTCGACGAGCAGGCAGATCGTCCTCTTCGCGCTCTTCATCGTCTTCGTCCCGCCGGCGGCGCTGCTCGCGGTCGAGCTGCTCGTCGCGGTCCTGAGCCGCCGGGCGGCGAGCATCGTCCACCTCGTCTTCGTCGCCGGCCTGGTGGCCGTCGTGGTGCTGCACGCGCTCACGAACGACTCGAGCCTGACGGGGGTGACGTCGCTCGTCGCCGCCGCTGCGGCCGGGATCGGGGGAGCCCTGCTGTACGCGCGCGCCGCTGTCGCCCGCTCGTTCCTGACCGTGCTGACGCCGGCGCCGTTCATCTTCCTGGCGCTCTTCCTCTCAAGCTCGGGGATCTCGAAGCTCGTCTTCCCGAACACGCCGCCGGTGAAGGAGGAGCACGTCAGCACGAAGACCAGGACGCCTGTCGTGCTGATCGTCTTCGACGAGTTCGCGCCGGTCGCGCTGATGGACCGCAACGAGCGGGTCGACGCGAAGCGCTTCCCGAACTTTGCCAGGCTCGAGCGCACGTCGACCTGGTACCGGAGCGCGACCACGGTGCAGTGGCTGACGGAGGTGGCGGTGCCGGCGATCCTGACCGGGATCCTGCCGAACCCGCACAAGAAGCTGTTACCGATCTACTCGGACCACCCGAACAACGTCTTCACGCTCCTCGGCGGCAGCTACAAGGTCGAGGGCGTCGAGTCGATCACGCACATGTGCCCGGCCTCGATCTGCAAGGAGGTCAAGGGCCAGCCGTCGGCGCAGGAGGTCAAGGGCACGAGCGGCTCGCTCGCCAACGACGCGAGCGTCGTCTACCTGCACCTCGTCCTGCCCTCGCCGTACGTCGACAGCGTCCCGCAGATCAGCGACAGCTGGGGGAACTTCGGCCAGGCCGAGCACAGCGAGGTGAGCACGACGCACACCGGCCCGATCCTCCCGTGCGCGCGGAACGTCTGCCGTTTCGTCTCGACCTTTCACCGCGGCGGGAGGCCGACCGCCTACATCCTTCACTCGCTGCTGCCGCACGTCCCGTACCTGTACCTGCCCTCGGCGAAGGCCTACGGGATCGAGGTGCCGATCCTGCGCGGGGTCAGGCACGGGATCTGGCAGCAGGTCTTCCCGGCGCTGCAGAGCGAGCAGCGCTACCTGCTGCAGACCGAGTACACCGACCGCGCGCTCGGCTACATGATGCGCCGGCTCAAGGCGAAAGGGATCTGGAACAAGGCGCTCGTGATCGTGCTCGCCGATCACGGCGTCAGCTTCCGGCACCTGGCGCCGCGCCGTCTCCCGACACCGCGGAACATGCAGGACATCGCCTTCGTGCCGCTGTTCGTCAAGCTCCCGCACCAGCACCGGGGGCGGATCGACGACGGGCTCGCGCGCACCGTGGACGTCGTGCCGACGATCGCGAAGGTCCTGGGCGTCAAGATCCCGTACCACGTCGACGGCAAGCCGCTGGTCGGCCGCAAGCTGCCGCAGGACGGCACCGTCTCGATCCTGATCGGCAACGGCAAGTTCGCGACCGCGCGGCTCTCCGACCTGCAGGCGCTGCGCCGGCAGGCGCTGGCCGAGCAGCTCGCGACCTTCGGGACGACACCGGCCGACCTCTACCGCGTCGGGCCGCACCAGGAGCTGCTCGGCCGCCTCGTCTCGCGCCTCTCCAGCTACCCGAGCAGGTCGTCCTCGGTCCAGCTCTCGAACGAGAACCTGCTCCGGACCGTCGACACGCGCTCGGGGCTGCTGCCGACCTGGATCCAGGGCCAGGTGTCGGGGCCGCTCGACAGCCAGGACCTGGCGATCGCCGTCAACGGCCGCGTCGCCGCGGTGACCCAGGCGTTCGCTGTCGGCGGCACGACCAAGTTCGATGCGATGGTCCCCGAGGGCTCGCTGCACGACGGCCGCAACGACGTCTCGGTCTTCGCCGTGCAGCCTTCCGGGGCCTTGGAGGAGCTGCGCGGCAGCAGCGTCACCACGACCCTCAAGACACGCGGCGGGATCCAGGTGATCGCCTCGACCGGCGGCAAGGCGATCCCGGTCCGGCAAAAGGCGCTCGCGGGCAGCGTCAAAGTCAAGCCCGGCCCGACGTTCGAGTTCGACGGCTCGGCCTCCGACGCGGCGCACCGGCACAAGGTCGACGCGGTGATGGTCTTCGTAGACGGCGAGGAGGTCTACGCCAGCCGCGCCGGCCTGATCCAGCCGAAGAGCATGCTCGGCCAGGTCGCGAAGCAGAACCCGTACGGCTTCCAGTTCGACCTGCCGGCGTCGCTGCTGCCAAAGCCCGGGTCGGGCCACAAGGTGCGCGTGTTCGCCGTGCGCGGCGGGGCCGCCAGAGAGCTCCGCTACCTAGGCACCTGGCCCTGGGGCCACTAGCGGCGGGGCCAGCGGCGTCAGCGTGACCGGCTCCGGCGCAGGGGTGCGGCGGACGCGCTCCGGCAGGCGGCGCTCGAGCGCGAGGCAGCCGGCCGCGGAGAAGAGGCAGACCACGGCTGCGAGCGGCCAGACGGCGAGCGGGTGCCAGCCGAGCAGCGGCCCGCCGATCGCAGGGCCGAGGATTGCGCCGGCGCTCCACGACATCGCGCTCAGCGCGAAATAGCGCCCACGAAGCCGCTCCGGAGCGAGGTCGACGACGAGCGGCGCCTGCGTGGGCCCCTGCAGTGTCTCGCCGAGGCCGAAGACGAGGATCGCGATGATGAAGACGATCGCCGCCGAGGTGCCCGTGAGCCAGTGGCCGCCCGCGAGGACGATCAGCGACGCCGTGGCCCAGAGCAGGTTCATCAGCGCCAGCGCGGCCATCCGCCTGCGGCCCTCCAGTGCCTTCGCGACGGGCAGCTGGATCAGCACGATCAGCAACGTGTTCGCGAGCCAGATGAAGCCGACCCAGCGCTCGTCCACGCCGGCGTAGTTCTTGGCGAAGGGCGGCAGCAGCGCGAAGACCTCGTAGCCGACGGAGACGAAGAGCACGTTCAGGCCGATGAAGGCGAGGAAGTTGCGGTCGCGCAGGACCGCCCGGTAGCTGCCCGGTTCCTCGTCCTGGGTGTCGCTCACGGGCGGCTCCCGGACGAAGGCCACCAGGATCGTCGCGAAGAAGAGGAAGGTGGCGGCGTCGATCAGGAACAAGGTGGTGAAGCTCGAGGGGTCGGCAGTGGTCGCGATCAGCCCGCCGATCAGGGCGCCGAGGCCGACGCCGAGGTTCATGCTCACCCGCTGGAGCGCAAAGGCCGAGTGCCGGGCCTCCGGCGGTGTCAGGCGCGAGAGCAGCGTCGACTGGCCGGGCCAGAAGCACGCCGCGCCGACACCGTCGAGGGCGAAGAGCGAGTACGCATGCCAGGGCTCGCGGATCAGCGGGAAGAGCGCGAACGCGACCAGCTGCAGGAGGAGGCCGAGCACGAGCGTGTTGCGCCCGCCGACGCGGTCGACGAGCGTGCCCGCGACGAGCCCTGCCGCAAGCGCGGCCGCGCCGCCGATCGCGAGCGCGAGCCCCGCGTCCGCGAACGAGATGCCGCGCACGTTGTGGAGGTAGATGACGGCGAACGGGAAGACGATCCCGTTGCCGAGCGAGTTCACGACCCCGCCGGCCTGGACGAGCCAGACCGCCCGCGGCAGATGCGGGTCGAGCCCTCTCACGTAGCCGGTCAGTGCCTGCACGGAATTACAGTATTCGCGTGGAGCTCGAGGCCCGGATCGCGACGCTGCGGATGGCGGAGACCTTCGTCATCTCGCGCGGCGCCGCGGACGAGGCCGAGGCGGTGTTCGTCGAAGTCCGCCACGACGGCGTCAGCGGCTTCGGCGAGGCGAACCCGATCGAGCGCTACGACGAGTCGGCTTCCTCTGCGCTCGGCTTCCTGCAGGAAGCCGAGCGGATGCTCGGCGACGACCCGTTCGCGCTCGAGGTGATCGGGGCGCGGCTCGCGGAGCTGCCCGGCGAGCACGCGGCCAAGGCGGGGCTCGACGCGGCGCTGCACGACCTCTGCGGCAAGCTCGCCGGCCTGCCGGTCTGGCGGCTGCTCGGGCTCGAGCGCAGCGGCCCGCCGACCTCGTGGACGATCTGGCTCGGCGACCCGGACGACATGGGGCGGCGCGCGGAGAAGGTCCGTGGCCGCTTCAAGCGGTTGAAGCTGAAGCTCGGCGGCCGCGACGGGCTCGACGTCGAGCGGGTGCGCGCGGTGCGCGGCGTCTCCGAGGTGCCGCTGCAGGTGGACGTGAACGAGGCCTGGTCGCTCGACGAGGCGCTCGAGGCGCTGCCGCAGCTCGCCGACCTCGGCCTCGAGTACTGCGAGCAGCCGCTGCCCGCCGGCGACCCGGACGGGCCCGCGCTGAAGCGCCGGAGCCCGGTCCCGGTCTATGTCGACGAGGACTGCCACGTGCTCACCGACGTCCCGGCCTGCGCCGAGCGGGCGCACGGGCTGACGGTGAAGCTCGCCAAGTCGGGCGGGATCCGCGAGGCGGTCCGGATCGCGCACGCCGGCCGCGCGCTGGGGCTCGGGCTGATGCTCGGCTGCATGAACGAGTCGGGCCTCGCGGTCTCGGCCGGGGCCCAGATCGCCAGCCTCTTCGACCACGTCGACCTCGACGGCAACCTCCTGCTCGCGGAGGACCCGTGGCCGGGCGTCGAGCTCGTCGACGGCGTCCAGCTCCCTTCGGACGAGCCGGGGCTCGGTGTCAGAGAAGCGGTACCTGGTTCTCGCTGAGGGCCGCTCCGGCGACCCGCACTACGGCAAGACGGCGCGCGGCGTCATCCGCTACGCGCCCGATCCGGCCGTCGTCGTGGTCGATTCGACCCGCCCCGGCGAGACGCTGGACGGCATCCCGGTCGTGGCCACCGTCGAAGAGGCGCTCGCGTTCGAGCCGACCACGGCGCTCGTCGGCGTCGCCACTCAGGGCGGCCGCTTCCCGCCCGAGTGGCGCCAGCTCTTGAAGAGCTGCATCGCCGCCGGGCTCGACGTCGAGAACGGCCTGCACGAGTTCCTCGGCGACGACCCGGAGCTGAGCGAGCTCGCGGCCGCGAACGGCGTCGAGCTGCGCGACCTCCGCCGGCCGCCGGAAGGGCTCAACGTCCCGACCGGCGAGAACCTCCAGCTCGACGCGCAGGTGGTGCTCACGGTCGGCTCGGACTGCGCGATCGGCAAGAAGACGGTCGCGCTCGAGCTCGACCTCGAGGCGCGCCGGCGCGGCCTGCGCTCGCTCTTCGTTCCCACCGGCCAGACCGGGATCGCGATCGCCGGCTGGGGGATCGCGGTCGACGCCGTCGTCTCCGACTTCCTCGCCGGCGCGGCCGAGCGGCTCGTCGTCGAAGGGCGCGAGCGCGGGGGAGAGCTGCTCTTCGTCGAGGGCCAGGGCTCGCTGTCGCACCCCGCCTACTCGGGAGTGACTCTCGGCCTGATCCACGGCTCGGCGCCGCACGTGTTCGTGCTCTGCCACCGGGCGGGAGCCACCGAGATCGAGGGCTATCCCGGCCACCCCCTGCCGAGCCTTCCCGAGCTGGTGGAGCTGCACGAGCGGATCGCGCTCCCGCTCCGCCCGGCCCGGGTCGCCTGCCTCGCGCTCAACACCGCCCACCTGGGGGAAGCCGAGGCACGTGCCGCGATCGCCGAAGCTTCCGCCGAGACCGGCCTGCCTGCCGACGACCCGGTCCGCTTCGGCGCCGGCCCGCTCCTGGACGCGATCCTCGCGAGCCTCGAGGCTCAGGTCCCGGCGCAGGCCGCCGGTCACTGACGGCGAATGCCGCTTCATTCAAGCCGCCGGACGTGTAACTCTAGGGCGGGTCGAAACGACGAGGAGGGACGTTGACGAAGATCGTGAGCCTGACCGCATGTGCTTGCGCCTTTATGGCGCTGGCCGGAAGCGCGCGCACCGCGATCTCCGTCGGCGTCAGCGAGGATCGTGGCAAGGAGGCGAACGCCGCCGCCTTCTTCGCGACGCTCCATGACCTCGGGCTGACGCAGAACCGCGTCTCGCTCATCTGGAACCCGGCCCAGCCCACGGTGATCCCGGAGAAGGCGAAGATCCAGCAGTGGCTGCCGCTGGCCCAGGCGGCCGGCGTCAAGATCGTCTTCGCCGTCGCGTCCAAGAACGCGCGCGACTTCTCGTCGGCCTCGGGCGCGGCCGCGCAGTTCGCCACGTTCCTGCAGAGCGTCGCGCACGCGTTCCCGCAGGTGAAGGACTATGTGATCGGCAACGAGCCCAACCAGCCCTTGTTCTGGCTGCCGCAGTACGACTCGGGCGGCAAGCCGCTCTCGGCCGCCGAGTACGAGCCGGTGCTCGCCCAGTCCTACGATGCGCTCAAGGCGGTCGACCCGACCATCAACGTGATCGGCGTCGGCCTCTCCCCGCGAGGCAACGACAACCCGAACGCCAAGAGCAACATCTCACGCTCACCGGTCCGCTTCATCCACGACCTCGGCGTCGCCTATCGCGCGAGCCACCGGACGAAGCCGCTGATGGACGAGCTCGCGTTCCATCCGTACCCGGCGCACAACACCGACCTGCCGCAGACCGGCTACGCCTGGCCGAACGCGGGGCTGCCGAACCTGAACCGGATCAAGCAGGCCGCCTGGGACGCCTTCAGCGGCACCGCGCAGGCCACGTTCAAGGAGACCGGCAAGAACCCGTTCAGCCCGCCGCTCAGGTTCGACCTCGACGAGCTCGGCTGGCAGGTGGCGCCGCTCCCGTCGCTCGCCGGGCTCTACACCGGGACCGAGAACGTGCCGACGATCGACGAGGCGACGCAGGCGACCTACTACGCCGAGTCGATCCAGAGTGCCGAGTGCGACCCAACCGTCGCCTCGCTCAGCTTCTTCCTGCTGACCGACGAGCCCGAGCTCACGGGATGGCAGAGCGGCCTCCAGCGTGTGAACGGCACGCAACGCCCCTCGTACGACGCGGTCAAGCAGACGATCCACGACTCGGGCGGAACCTGTCAGAGCGGGCTCCTGACCGCGTGGAAGCCCACCGGGGCGGTGCTCTATCCGCTCGTCACGTGGGGCAACCTCACGAAGGCCCGCCCCGCGCGCAACACGAAGTGGGCCTTCAAGGCCGGCGCGCAGGAGGAGGCGCTCTTCCGCGCCGCGGTCTTCAAGGCGACGACGAAGAAGGCGCAGATCCTGAAGGTGCTGCGCGCCGGCCACCCGAAGGCGCTTCTCGTCGCTCGCGGGACGATCAAGGCCAAGACCCGGGTCGTCGTCCTCCCGCGCCGCAGGCTGAAGGCCGGGCGCTACGTCTTTGCGATCCGCATGGCGGCGGCGATGAACCCCAAGCGGACGACCCTCGTCGTCAGCCGCCCCTTCCGGGTCCGGTGACCGATCCGCGGGCGGCGCGGCTCGCCGAGCTGATCGTCGGCTACTCGCTCGAGCTGCAGCCCGGGAGGATCCTCCGAGTCGACACCGCCGAGCCGGGGATCCCGCTCGCCGTGGAGCTCTACCGGGCCGCGCTGAGGGCCGGCGCATACGCCTACGTCCAGGTGGAGCTGGAGGGCCTGGCCGAGCTGCTGATCAAGGAGGGAAGCGGCGACCAGTTCGACTTCGTCCCGCCGGCTGCCGAGGCCGAGGTCGACCTCATCGACGCGATCGTGACGATCTGGTCGGAGGTGAACACGCGTGCGCTCGGCGAGGCCCCGCCCGAGCGCCAGCAGCGGCTGATGGCCGCCGAGCGGAAGCTGATCCACCGCCGCTGGGCCCGCATCTCGAAGGGTGAGATGCGCTGGTGCGGCGCGCTGCACCCGTCGCCCGCCCACGCGCAGGACGCCGGGATGTCGCTCGGCGAGTACGAGCAGTTCGTCTACCGCGCCTGTCATGTCGAGGACGGCGGCGACCCGGTCGCGCACTGGCGCTCGACGCGCGACGAGCTCGCGCGCCGCGCCGGCCAGCTGAGCGACGCACGCGAGCTGCGGATGGTCGGCCCCGGCACCGACCTGCGCGTCGTTGTCGAGGGCCGAAAGTGGGACACAGCCGACGGGCGCTACAACCTGCCGGACGGCGAGGTCTACACGAGCCCGCTCGAGACGGCGACCGAGGGCGAGATCGCGTTCGCCTTCCCCGCGGTGTTCCAGGGCCGCGAGATCGACGGCATCCGGCTCCGCTTCGAGGAGGGCCGGGTCGTGGAGGCGGAGGCCCGCCAGGGCGGGTCCTTCCTCGACGCGGTGCTCGACCTCGACGAGGGCGCGCGCCGGCTCGGCGAGGTCGCGTTCGGGCTCAACTACGAGATCGACCGCTTCACCAACAACACGCTCTTCGACGAGAAGATCGGCGGGACGATGCACATCGCGCTCGGCGCCGCGTTCAAGGAGCTCGGCGGCACCAACGAGTCGGCGCTGCACTGGGACATGGTCTGCGACCTCCGCGAGGACGGCGAGGTCTACGCCGACAGCGAGCTGGTCTGGAAGGCGGGGCGGTTCCTCTAGACTTGACACGAACAGACGTTCGCTCTAGGATAGCGAACGTATGTTCGGCAAGATCATCTTGATCGCAGCGCTGGCCCTGATCGCCTGGGCGTTCGTCGCGCGGGCCTCGCAGGGCGCGGGACCGACCGTGCGCTACACGGTGAAGCCCGGGGACACGCTCTGGTCGATCGCCGTCTCGCACTACGCGGGCGACCCGCGGGACGCGATCTACCGGATCGGCTGGCGGAACCACCTCGGCGGGTCGGTGATCGTTCCCGGCGAGCGGCTCGTGCTTCCGTCAGCCAGGTAGCGGCAAGCCGGCGGTGAAGATCCGCTCGCCCCTGAAGAGGCGGCGGTCGCGGTCCCAGGGGAAGAGGATCGCGACCTTCCAGGCGAGGCGCTCGCCGCTCGGCGGCACGCCGAGCCACTCGCCCTCGTGTGTCCCGGTGACGTCTGCCTCCTCGTAGACCCCCTGTGGGCCGATCACGATGTCGGTCAGCTGGAAGTCGATGTCGGGGAAGGCGCCGAGCAGGCCGGTGTAGAAGCGCGTCGCTCCCTCGTGGCCCTCCCAGCGGTGGCCGGTGCCGACGAGCTCGTACATGCAGTCCTCGGTCAGCGTCGAGATCAGGCCCGGCAGGTCGCGCTCGTCCTCGGCGATCGAGTGGCGCTTCCAGAGCTCCCGGATCTCGGCGTGCTCCTCTGCGGACGGGTCGAGGAGCAGCCGTTGCCGGACGTCGTCCATGCGACGACTCTAGTGGTAGGGGTCAGCCCGCGCGCAGGATCGGCAGCGCGAGGTCGAGCTCGGCCGGACGCCGGGCGGCGGTCGCGAAGAACGCCTCCACGACGGCGGGCGCGAATTGGCCACCGGAGCCGGCACTGACCTCGGCCAGCGCTTCCTCGATGCTGAGCGCCCGGTGGTACGGCCGGTCGGTGGTCATCGCGTCCCAGGCGTCCGCGAGGCCGACGATCGCCGCCTCGAGCGGGATCTCGTCGCCGCCGAGCCCGTCCGGGTAGCCCTTGCCGTCCCAGCGCTCGTGGTGGTGGCGGATGATCGGCACGCTCTCGCGCAGGCGGCCGAACTTGGCGACGATCCGCGCACCCTCGGCGGAGTGCGTCTGCATCTGCGCGTATTCCCAACGGTCGAGCTTCCCCGGCTTGACGAGGATCTTGTCGGGCACGGCGATCTTGCCGATGTCGTGGAACAGCGAGCCGAAGCGGAGGGCGTCCAGGCGTTCCCGCGAGAGGCCGAGCTCCTCGCCGAGCGCGAGCGCGATCCGCTGCACCCGGCGCGAGTGGCCGGCCGTGTCGGGATCCTTTGCCTCGACGGTCGCATTCAGGCTCTCGACGGCCTCGAGCGAGCTCTCCTCCTGTCGCGCGTAGGACTCCATCAGCGCCCGAGACCGCTCGCGCAGCTGGCGCGTCTGCCGACGCAGGGTCGTGGACGCCCCGCGCACCAGCACCGCGAGCGCGGTCCAGAGCGCCAGGAAGACCAGGGCGGTCGCGCCCCAGAGCAGGTGCTTGCGCGAGGCCAGCGCCTGCTGGAGCGACTTCGGGTCGGCGTAGATCTCGTACGCGCCGAGCACCTTGCCGCTGCGGCCGCGGATCGGCGCGTAGACCTGCAGCAGGTTGCTGAAGCCGAGCGACCGCTCGACCGCGTTCTCGTCCTCGTCGAGGTGGCCGATCGACCCGGCGGTATGCCCGTGCAGGGCGCTCTCGAGATCGCCCTCCTCGTCGAAGCGCCTGCCGATCCGCTCGGGGGCGCGGTTCGTCCAGGCGAGGACGCCGTCGGGGCGCCAGACCTTGATCGTCACGAGGTCGCGATCCTCGCGCAGCTGCTGCAGGAGCAGCGCAGAGACGTGCGGGCCGACCCGAAGCCTCCCGTCGCGCACGAGCGACGGGCGCAGGACCCCGTCGACGAGCTGCGTCAGGCTCTCGCGGTTGTCGACGAGCGACTGGTCGGTGAGCGCGCGCGTGAGGACGGTCGTGAGCACGAGGGCTCCGACGCCCAGGATCAGGGCGCTCGCGATGAGGAAGAGCCGCAGGAGCGTGAGGGAGCGCTCAGACGCCGACCTCAAGCTCTGACTCCGGGCCGCCAGTAGTCGCATGAGCTCTTCGCCACCATCGGCCCCGTGCGCCCCGGGCTTGACACCCGGACGGAGCCCGTGCCGCCTCGAAACTAGACTCACGCCGTGGATCTCGACGTCGTCTTCCTGGGCACTTCGGCCTCCGTGCCGACGGCGCAGCGCGCCCCGACGGCGCTCGTCGTCCGCCGCGGCGGCGACCGGCTGCTGTTCGACTGCGGCGAGGGCACGCAGCGCCAGCTGCTGCGCTCGAGCGTCGGCCTGGTCGAGCTGCGCGAGGTGTTCGTCTCGCACTTCCACGCCGATCACTACCTCGGCCTGCCGGGGATGCTCAAGACCTTCGCCCTGCGTGGGAGGAACCTGCCGCTCACCATCTACGGGCCGCCGGGCCTGACCGACCTGTTCGCCTCGCTCCGGCGGATCTTCGGGAGGCTCACCTACCCGCTCGAGCTCGTCGAGCTGGAGCCCGGCGACGTGCTCGAGCGCGAGGAGTACAACCTGGTGACCTTCCCGGTCGCCCACGGCGTGCAAGCGCTCGGCTACGCGCTCGTGGAGCATCCGCGGCCCGGACGCTTCGACGTCGAGACAGCGGACGCGCTGGGCGTGCCGCCGGGACCGGAGCGCGGACTGCTCCAGGCAGGCGAGTCGATCGAGCTCCCCGACGGCCGCACGGTCACGCCCGACGAGGTGCTCGGCGCGCCGCGTCCCGGCCGCCGCGTCGTGCTCGCCGGCGACACGGCTCCGTCGCCGACCGTGCGCGAGGCTGCGCGTGGGGCGGAGGTGCTCGTCCACGAGGCGACCTTCCTGGACGACG
>DASPRN010000092.1:0-19028 GCA_035624425.1 Gaiellaceae bacterium | reverse complement strand
GCCGTCGAGCTCGACCGCCAGGTGGTCAAACGCCTGGGCCTCGAGCTGGCGGACGCGCTCGCGGGTGATGCCGAGCTCCTTGCCGATCTGCTCGAGCGACGCCGGCTCCGTGTCGAAGCCGAAGCGCAGCTCGAGGATCCGGCGCTCGCGATCCGGCAGGTCTGCGACCGCCCGCCGGACCTGCTGCCGGCGGAGCGAGTCCGCCGCCTCGGCGGCCGGGTCGGGCGCCTGCTCGTCGGCGAACAGGTCGCCGAGCTCGCCGTCCTCCTCGGAGCCGATCGTGCGGTTCAGCGAAACCGGCGCCTCGGCGACGTCCAGTGCCTCCTCCACGTGCCGCAGGGAGAGCCCCGTCGCCTCGGCCAGCTCCTCGCGCGTCGGCTCGCGGCCGAGCGTCGCCTCGAGCCGGCTAGCGGCGCCGCCGAGCTTCACTCGCCGCTCGTGGACGTGCGTCGGCACGCGGATCGTGGCCGACTGGCCCGAGACCGCGCGCTGACACGCCTGCCGGATCCACCAGGTGGCGTAGGTCGAGAACTTGTAGCCCCGCCGCCAGTCGAACTTCTCGACCGCGCGGTTCAGCCCGATGACGCCCTCCTGGAAGAGGTCGCCGAGTGGCAGGCTCCGGTTCTGGTAGCGCTTGGCGATCGAGATCACCAGGCGCAGGTTGGAATTGATCATCCGCTCCTTGGCCTCGCGGTCGCCGCGCTCGATGCGCTTGGCAAGCGCGACCTCCTCGGCGGCGGTGAGCAGCGGATAGCGGCCGACGCTCTGCATCAGCAGCGTCAGCGAGTCGGTCGAGCCGGAGACCGGTGCGGGCTCGTGCTGCACGCGGGCAGGCTCGGGCTCGGCCGGCGCGAGGATCTCGACCTCGCGCGTCTCCAGCTCGGCACGGATCGCCGCGAGCTCGTCTTCCTCCAGCTCGTGCTCGTGCGCGAGCGCCTCGAGGATGGTCTCCTCGATCGTGCCCCGCTCCTCCGCCTCGTCGAGGACGGCCTCGACCGGTACGTCAAAACTGATCGTGCTCAGTGTCCTTCACTCTCCTTCGCGTCTTGTACGTCGCCGGAGGACGTCAAATCACGCACTCCGTCGCGAAGATGAAAACGACGACGTGCCCCCCGGTATTCCCCAGCCTATACTCGACCGCGGCCCTCCGTGGGGTCAGTGGCTCAGCGCTGCCAGGTCGGCCTTCAGCTGCGTGAGCTTGAAGCCCTCCGGGTCGGTGCCCGAGCGCAGGTTCTCCACTGAGATGTAGGCCCAGGCCTCGTCGCAGTACTTCCGGAAGAACCGCTCGGTCATCTGCTGCAGCGCGCCCCAGGTGATCACGTCCAGGTTCTGGCGCCTCGCGACCAGGCAGACGTAGTGGCCGCCCTCGACCTTCGCTCTGGGGACCACGTCCCACGGCTCCCCGTCGTTGAACTGCTGCATCGCCGTCTGCGGGAACCTGATCCCGATTCCGATCACCTGGAACAAGTAGAGCGCCTGGTAGACCTCGCCCACGTTCGTCTGGTCGAGCCGGACGTAGGCGCCGATCTTGTGGCGCTTCCCGTGGGCGTCGACGATCCCCTTGCTGCGCCGGTAACCGAGCACCGAGCGGACGTCGGAGCCCTGGTCGGTCGGGTTCTCGCCGGGCGGGCCGGCCTTCGGGTCGAAGCCGGTTCCGGCCGCGTAGTCGCGGAGCACGCCGGAGGTCGTGAACTGCGCGGGATGCCCACCCTCCTTGGTCAGGAGCATCGTCTCGTGCGCAGGCCCGGCCCACGCGCAGTCGCCCCACTCGTCGTTTCCGAGCATGCCCCACGAATGGGGGCCGAAGAGCGTCTCGTGTCCGAACTGCGGCGGCGGCGTCGGGAGCTCGGCCGGCTGGACGTACCGCGCGAACAGCAGGTCGCGCCTGTCCGTCGTGGCGGGGAGCTTCCCGAGTCTCAACTCGGGCATCGTTGGCTCCTTCCTGCCGCAGACGGGTGTACGTGAACGGGCCGAGCCTACTCCGTCAGCCGCCGCCGGACAACTTCCGGCCACAGGCGCCGCCGGACCGCCCCTACTCGAGCTCGAGGCCGACGTAGTTCTCGGCGAGGCTCGCGGCTGCAGTGCAGGAGGTCGCGACGTAGCGGAGCTGCGAGAGCTGGAGCTTCAGGTCGAACGGATCACCGCCCGGGAGCCGGTGCAGCATCGAGGTCATCCACCAGGAGAAGTGCTCGGCCCGCCAGACACGGCGCAGACACATGTCGGAGTAGAGCTCGAGCAGCCGGGCCTCGCCGGTCTCGTACCAGTGGACGAGCGCCTCGGCGAGGACGCGGACGTCCGCCATCGCGAGGTTCAGGCCTTTCGCGCCGGTCGGCGGGACGATGTGCGCCGCGTCTCCGGCCAGGAACAGCCGCCCGTACTGCATCGGCTCGACGACGAAGCTGCGCATCCCGGTCACGCCCTTCTCGAGGATCGGCCCTTCGTGGAGCGTCCAGCCCTCGACCCCGAGGCGCTTCTGGAGCGCGGCCCAGATCTGCTCGTCCGACCACCGGTCGACGTCCTCGTCGGGCTCGCACTGGATGTAGAGGCGGCTGAGCGTCGGCGAGCGGAGGCTGAGCAGCGCGAATCCGTCGTCGTTGTGGGCGTAGACCAGCTCGTCGTTCGACGGCGGGACGTCGGCGAGGATCCCGAGCCAGCCGAAGGGGTAGTCGCGCGAGAACGACTCGAGCACGCCTTCGGGGATGCTCGGCCGGCAGACGCCGTGAAAGCCGTCGCAGCCCGCGATCACGTCGCACTCGAGCTCGAGTCGCTCGCCGTCGTGCGAGAAGCGGATCTTCGGGTGCTCGGTCTCGATCTCGTGGACGCTGACATCTCCGACCTCGAACAGCAGCGGCAGCTCGCTCTCGATCCGCGCGGCGATCAGGTCCTTGACCACTTCGGTCTGGCCGTAGATCACGATCGTGCGGCCGTCCGCGAGCTCGCTGAGCGGGATCCGGTGGCGCTCGCCGTCGAACTGGAGCTCGATGCCGTGATGGATGATCCCCTCGTCGCGCAGGCGGCCGGCGACGCCGGCTTCCGTGAGCAGCTCGACGGTGCGCTGTTCGAGCACGCCCGCGCGGATGCGGTGCTCGACGTAGTCGCGGCTGCGGTTCTCGAGCACGACCGACTCGATCCCCGCTCGCTCCAGCAGCCGCGCGAGCGTCAGCCCGGCCGGCCCAGCGCCCACGATGCCGACCTGGGTGCGCAGCTCCCTCACTCCGTCTCGCCGGAGCTCGTGACCTCCTGGAAGATCGCGAACGCCCGGTTCGCCGCGGGGACGCCGCAGTAGACCGCCGTCTGGAGCAGGACCTCCTTGATCTCGTCGAGCGTGAGGCCGTTCGTCCGCGCGGCGCGGATGTGCATCGGGAGCTCCTCGAAGCGCCCGAGCGCGACGAGCATCGCGAGCGTGATGCAGCTGCGCGTCTTGCGGTCGAGGCCCTCACGCGCCCAGATCTCGCCCCACGCGTAGCGGGTGATGAAGTCCTGGAAGTCGCGCGTGAGATCGGTCGTGCGCTCGACGGCGCGGTCGACATGCTCGTCGCCGAGCACCTCGCGGCGGACCTCCATGCCGCGCTCGTAGGTGTCGTCGCTCATGAACGGACCTCCTGGAGGACGGCGGCCGTGACGGCTTCGGGCTGCTCGACGTTCGCGAGGTGCGCCGCGTTCGGGACGACCACGGTCTCGGTCCGCGCGATGCCCTCGCTGAGCGTTTCCACGACTTCGGGTGGCGTCACCGGGTCATCCTCTCCGACGACCACGAGCGTCGGCGCCTCGATCTCGCCCAGGCGGCCCCGGAAGTCGAAGCCCGCGAGCGCCTCGCAGCAGCGCGCGTAGCCCTCGGGGTCGATCGCCTGCAGCTCGTCCAGGTAGCTCTGCGCGGTCGGGCTGTCGCGAAAGGCCGCGGTGAACCACCGCTCGCGCGACCGGTCGACGAGGGTGCCCATTCCCTCGGCGCGCACCATCGCGGCCCGGTCGAGCCAGTCCTGGCTGGTGCCGAGCTTCGCGCCCGTGCAGCAGAGCGTGAGCGCCTCGACCCGCTCGGGCGCGGTCGCCGCGATGCACATCCCGAGCATCCCGCCCAGCGAGAGGCCGCAGAACGAGAACCGCTCGTCGTCGACGAGCTCGAGCACCGCGCTCGCGATCTCCTCGACGGTGATCGGCCCGTCAGGGACGGGCGAGTCGCCGTGGCCCGGGTGGTCGTGGCGCAGAACGCGGAAGCGGGCCGTGAACGCGTCGAGCTGCGGCTCCCAGAGCCGCATCGTCGTCCCGAGCGAGTTGGAGAGGACGAGCAGCGGCCGGTCCTCGGGCCCATCGAGGCGGTGGGCGAGCTTCACGAGCTCCCCTCCGCGTAGGCCAGCGCCCGGTCGATGAAGGCGCCTGCGGACCCGAGGTAGCCCGACGGGTCGAGCGCGACCTCGACCTCGTCCTCGCTCAGCCGTTCGGCGAGCACGTCGCGAAGGGGCTGCCCGGCGAGCGCATCCCGCTCGACGCCGAGCTCGAAGACCGCGCGCTCCGAGAGCACGGCCTCGTCGAGGTTCACGCGCATGCGCTCGGCGTCGACCTCGAGGCCGTCCAGGAGCCCGGCGATCGCCGCGGCCGCGCCGCCTGTCAGCGCGAGCGCCCGAGACAGCGCGTCCCACTCCGCGTGCCAGCCGCCGAGCGCCCGCTCATGCTCCTGCGCGAGCCCACCGCTCAGAACGGACGCGTCGGCCGTCACGAGCCGCGCGCAGGCCACGGCCAGCGCCGAGCCGACCGCGTTGCGCTTCTGCGGCATCGTCGACGAGCCGCCACCCTTGGGGACGGACACCTCGGCGACCTCGGTCTGCGTGAGCAGCGCCACGTCGAGCCCGATCTTGGCCATCACCCCGGCCGCGACCGCAAGCGCCGAGCCCAGCTCCGCCACGCGGACGCGGTTCGAGTGCCAGGGCAGCGGCGGCTCCACGAGCCCGAGCTCCTTCGCGAAGAGCGAGGCGACCTCGGCCCCGCGCTCGCCGAGCGGCGCGAGCGTCCCGGCCGCGCCGCCGAGGTCGGCGGCCGGCTCGATCCGACGCAAGCCGTTGCGCGCCTCCACGACCGCGACCAGCCAGCCGGCCGCCTTGAGGCCAAATGTCGTCGGGACGGCCTGCTGCAGCAGCGTCCTCGCGGCCATCACCGTGTCGCGGTGCTCTCGCGCCAGGCCGGCGCAGGCCGTGACGACGCGATCCACCTCGCCCAGGATCAGGTCGAGCGCGCGCTTCGCGACGAGCATCGAGGCCGTGTCGAGGATGTCCTGGCTCGTGGCCCCGTAGTGGACGTACGGCGCGGCCTCGCCGCCGACGGCCTCGCGCAGCGCCGAGACGAGCGGGCCAACCGGGGTCCCGGTCGCGCGCCCGCGCTCGGTGATCTCGGCGAGGTCGAAGTCGCCCCTGCAGCCGGCGGCGATCGCGTCCGCCGCGTCGGCCGGGATCACGCCCGCCTGCGCCTCCGCGCGGGCGAGCGCGGCCTCGGCCTCGAGCATCGCGGCGAGCCAGGCCTGTCCGGACGTCGCCTCCTCGAGGGCGTCCGGAACCGCGATCGCGGCGAAGATCGTCAATGCTCGAAGAAGACGGTCGCTCGCTCGCCCTGCATGTGGATGTCCCAGCGCAGAGCCCCGTCCTCTTGCTCGGCCGTGAGCGTCGCGCGATCGGGCTCGTCGAGCGACGAGAGCACCGGGTCGGCCGCGTTCGCCTCCGCCTCGTCCGGGAAGTAGACGCGCGTCAGCTGGTGCCGCAGCAGCCCGCGCGCGAACACGAAGACGTCGAATCGCGGCGCCTGCCCGGCCAGCGCCTCCGGTTTCACGACGACGAACGAAAAGCGTCCGTCCGAGTCGGTCCCGCTCCGGCCCCAGCGATTGCCGGCCGCGTCCCAGATCTCGATCAGCCCGTCGCCGATCGGCGTGCCCTGCCCGTCGTACAGCTGACCGATCAGCTGCACCGCGCCCGCGTCGTTCCGGTCGGCGAGCTCGTTCTCGGGCCGGCGGCAGAGTCCGAGCGTGTAGTAGGGCCCGACCGTCTGCGAGGCCGTCCGCGGGAGGCTCACTGGGGGTTCTCCATCGGCGTCGTGCCGTTCCCGCCGCGGCCGAGGACGATGTCCCAGTCGTACGCGAGCGCCCACTCCGGCTGCGTCGCCTCGATGTCGAACCGCGCGATCAGCAGCTCGCGGGCCTTCGGGTCGCGCACCGACGTGAAGATCGGGTCGTACGCGAAGAGCGGGTCGCCTGGGAAGTACATCTGCGTCACGAGCCGCTGTAGGAACTGGCTGCCGAAGATCGAGAAGTGGATGTGCGCCGGCCGCCACGCGTTCTCGTGGTTCCCCCACGGGTACGCGCCGGGCTTGATCGTCACGAACCTGTAGCGGCCCTCGGAATCGGTCAGGCAGCGGCCGCCGCCCGAGAAGTTCGGGTCGAGCGGCGCCGGATGCTGGTCGACGACGTGGTGATAGCGGCCGCACGCGTTCGCCTGCCAGACCTCGATCAGAGCACCAGGGAGCGGTCGGCCGTCCTCGTCCTTGAGCGTGCCCGAGACGATGATCCGCTCGCCCAGCGGCTCGCCCGGATGCCCGTGCGTCAGGTCGTGGTCGTGCTCCTCGATCATGTCGTCGCCGAACACCGGCCCGGCGAGCGAGTGGAACTCCTCCGGGAGCGACGCGAGCTTCCGCTTCGGCGCGCGCCACTGCGTCGAGCGGTAGCCCGGGTAGTCGACCTGCACCTCCGGCCCGAAGCTCGGGTCGTCCGGGAGGACGATCGGGGAACCTTCCGCGTACTCGGACATCTAGCTCCTTCCCTTTGTCTTCAGCCCTCTCAGGCTGGTCAGCTCGCTCTCGGTGGGCGGCTGGGTCTCGCCGAGCTCGTCCGCGACGCGGAGGTCCCAACCGGTCGCCTCGCGCACCTGGTCGACCTCGACGCCGGGGTGGACGAGCGTCAGCGTCAGCTCACGCGTCTCCGGGTCGGGCTCGAGGATGCCGAGATCGGTCACGACCAGCCCGACGCGGTCGCCGACGCTCGTCAGGAAGTCGAGCCGCTCGACGAACGCGCGCGGCGTCTGCCTGAGCATCACGAACACCTTCTTCGCCGAGGTCGCGATCTCGGGCGCGCCGCCCCCGCCCGGGAGGCGCACCTTCGGAGAGTCGTACTCCCCGATCACCGTGCTGTTCAGGTTCCCGAAGCGGTCGATCTGCGCGGCCCCGAGGAAGCCGACGTCCATGTGGCCGCCCTGGAGCCAGTAGGCGAACATCTCCGGGACGGATACGACCGAGTCCGCGGTCTGGGCCAGCTCGCCGTCGCCGATCGAGAGCGGCAGCTCGACCGGCTTCGCGCCGATCGTCCCGCTCTCGTAGATCAGGACGCACCGCGGCGCGTGGGTCGCGCGAGCGAGATTGGCCGCGAGGCTGGGCAGACCGATCCCGACGAAGCAGACGTCGCCGTCCGCGAGCCTCCGCGCGGCCTCG
Organism: Gaiellaceae bacterium; assembly: GCA_035624425.1. Lineage (GTDB taxonomy): Bacteria > Actinomycetota > Thermoleophilia > Gaiellales > Gaiellaceae > AC-32. The sequence continues at coordinate 11,567 of DASPRN010000092.1, read as the reverse complement.
ACGGCCATCATCTCGTCGGCCGTGCAGGTGAAGGTCGAGGTTGTCACGCCGCGAGCACGTGCCTCTCCATCCAGGCCGAGAACTCGTCGCGGTCGCGGCTGATCGGATCCCACGCGACGTAGAACTCGTTGTCGCGGTCGTAGTAGTCGGCCGCATAGGACGGATGCGCGCCCTTCGGCACGAGCGAGACCGCGCCGACCGTCCAGCCGGGGATCACGATCGCTCCCGGCCGCGGCTCGAGCTCGTCGACGATCTCCTCGACGGTGACGATCGAGCGCGCGGAGGCGAGCACCGTCTCCTTCTGTACGCCGAGGATCCCCCAGAGCTGGACGTTCCCGTCGCGGTCGGCCCGCTGCGCGTGGACGATGCCGACGTCGGGCCGGTGCGCGGGAACCGCGGCGAGCTCCTCGTCCGTGAACGGGCACGTGACCTTCCCGACCCGCGTGTGCGCTGCGAGGTCGCCGTGGCCGTACCCGCGGAGCACGCCGAACGGCAGGTTGGCCGCACCCGCCGCGTACGCGGTCGCCATCCCCGCATGCGAATGCTCTTCGATCTCGAGCGGCACCGGCCAACCGTGCTCGACCGCGTCCCGGAGCCTGTGCAGCGAGCCGACGCCGGGGTTGCCTCCCCACGAGAAGACGAGCTTGCGCGCGCAGCCCATGCCGATCAGCTGGTCGTAGATGACGTCCGGGGTCATCCTGATCAGCGTCAGGTCGCGCCGTCCCTGGCGGATCACCTCGTGCCCGGCCGCGAACGGGATCAGGTGCGTGAAGCCCTCGGCGGCGACGGTGTCGCCGTCGTGGACGAGCTCCGCGACCGCTTCCGCGAGCGGGACGACCTCAGCCATCGAGCCCTAGAACGGGAACGGATGCGGCCTGCCGACCGTGATCCAGTGCGTGTCGGTGAACTCGGCGACGGCCGCGGTCGAGCCGAAGCGTCCCCAGCCGCTGTCCTTGACGCCGCCGAACGGCATCTGCGGCTCGTCCCCGACCGGCTGGTCGTTGACGTGGACGATCCCCGCCTGGATCCGCTGCGCGAGCTCGAGGCCCTTGTCGGCGTCGTTCGTGATCACGCCCGACGAGAGGCCGTACGTCGTCGCGTTCGCACGGTCGACGGCCTCGTCGGCCGAGTCGACCACCTCGATCGCTGCCACCGGGCCAAACGTCTCGTGTCGCGCGAACTCCGAGTTCTCGGGCACGTCCGTGAGGAGCGTCGCCTTGTAGCACGGCCCGTCGGCCTCGCCGCCGGCGATCACCTTCGCGCCCTTGGCAACCGCGTCGTCGACGCGGCTCCGGACCAGGTCGAGTGCCTGTTCGGTGATCAGCGGACCGATGATCGTGTCGTGCTCCTTCGGGTCGCCCGACTTCAGGCCCGAGGTCTTCTGGGCGAGCTGGTCGATGAACTCGTCCGCGATCGAGCGCTCGACGATGATCCGCCGCGCGGACATGCAGATCTGGCCCTGGTGCAGGAACGCGCCGAACGCGGTCGCGTTGACGGCGAACTCGAGGTCCGCGTCGCCGAGCACGATCAGCGGGTTGTGGCCGCCGAGCTCGAGCACGCAGCGCTTGAGGTTCCGTCCCGCTGCCTCCGCGAGGATCCGGCCCGTGTTCGTCGAGCCGGTGAAGTTGAGCACTCGCACGTGCGGGTTCTCGACCAGCTCGTCGCCGATCGGCGCCGCCTCGCCGGGCCCGTGCGTGACGATGTTCAGGACGCCGGGCGGAAGGCCGGCCTCCGTGAAGATCTCGCCCCAGAGCAGCCCGCCCACGTACGGCGAGAGCTCGGAGGGCTTGAGGACGACCGTGTTGCCGAGGACGAGCGGTGCCGTGATCGAGCGGGCCGAGAGGATGAGGGCCGCGTTCCAGGGCGCGATCGCGCCCACGACGCCGACGGGCCGGCGGATCCCCATCGCAAAGGCACCGCTGTCGGACGGGATGATCTCGCCCATCGAGGCGTACGCCGTGCCGGCTGCCTGGCGGAACAGGCCCGGGACGAAGTGCATCTGGAACATGCCGAAGCCGAAGGTGGCGCCGGACTCGCGCGCGAGCAGCGAGACGACCTCGTCCTGCCTGCTCTCGAGGACCTCGGCGGCCTTCAGGAAGATCTGCTGCTTGGCGGCGGGCGGGGCCGCTCCCCACTCCTCCGCGGCCGCGGCCGCGGCCTCGATCGCCTGCTTCGCGTCCTCACGCGTGCCGGCCGGGATGCGCGCGACGACGTCGCCGGTGAACGGGTCGGTGTCGTCGAACGTCTCGCCGCCGGCAGACGGGACCCACTCCCCGCCGATGAACTGCTGGGCCTCGACGATCTCCGTCTCGACTGTGGCCATGCTCGCTCCTTTCCTCGCGTTCGGCGCGTCCGCGCAGGACGGGGCGCAGTCGCCGCGATCAACATACCGCGGACCGCCCGATCGCGTATAGCGTCCAGGCTGTACCCACGAGCCGAGGAGGCCCACGCGTTGCAGCAGGAGGCGACCGAGATCCAGAGCAAGGAGCGAACCAGCCCGCCCTTCAGAGCCGACCACGTCGGCAGCCTGCTCCGTCCGCAGCACCTGCACCACGCGCGCGAGCAGCACGCGGCCGGCGAGATCGACGCGGCCGAGCTGCGATCGATCGAGGACGCTGCGATTCGCAAGGCGGTCCACAAGCAGGAAGAGGTCGGCCTTCGCGCCGTTTCGGACGGCGAATTCCGCCGCGCCTCCTGGCACATGGACTTCATCTACCAGCTCGACGGGATCACCCACGAGGCGGGTCACATCGCGATCAAGTTCATGAACGAGGACGGCGAGATCGAGTTCACGCCCGCCGCGCTGCACATCAACGGCAAGCTCGGCGTCTCGAAGACGATCTTCGGCAACGACTTCGCGTTCCTCCGCGACGCGGCGACGACGTCAGTGCCCAAGCTGACGATCCCGTCGCCGAGCATGGTCCACTACCGCGGCGGGAAGGCGGCCCTCGACCCGGACGTCTACCCCGACCTCGACTCGTTCTGGACGGATCTCGTCGACGCCTACGAGGAGCAGGTCCGGCGGCTCCACGAGCTCGGCTGCACCTACCTCCAGTTCGACGACACGAGCCTTGCCTACATGAACGACCCGCACGAGCGCGAGTACGTGGCGTCCATCGGCGGCGACCCGAAGAACCAGCACCTCGACTACATCCGCCACCTGAACCACGTGCTCGCCGACCGCCCGACCGGGATGAGCGTCACGACGCACGCGTGCAAGGGGAACTTCCGCTCCTCATGGGCGGCCGAGGGCGGCTGGGACTTCGTCGCCGAGGCGCTGCTGAACGAGCTCGAGGTGGACGGGTTCTTCATGGAGTGGGACGACGAGCGCTCGGGCGGCTTCGAGCCGCTGCGCTTCCTGCCCAAGGGCGACAAGCAGGTCGTGCTCGGCCTCGTCACGACGAAGAGGGGCGAGCTCGAGTCGCGCGACGAGCTCCTGCGCAAGCTCGAGGAGGCATCGAAGTACGCACCGATCGAGCAGCTCTGCCTCTCGCCGCAGTGCGGATTCGCCTCGACGGTCGAGGGCAACGCGCTCTCGGAGGAGGAGCAGTGGGCGAAGCTCCGCCTCGTCGTCGAGGTCGCCGAAGAGGTGTGGGGATAGCGAGGACGTCGGCGTGAAGGGCGTGCACGAGCTGCGGCCGGGCGTCTGGCATTGGCAATCGCCGCACCCCGACTGGAACGAGGAGCAGTGGTGGCCCGAGCTGGTCTCCTCGTACGCGATCGAGCTCGGCGACGACTTCCTGCTGTTCGACCCGCTCTCCGTTCCCGATGAGCTGCGCGAGCGCGCGACCGCCGTCGTCCTGACCGCTCCGTACCACGAGCGCGACGCTCGTTCGCTCGGCCTCCCGGTGCACACGCCGCCCGCAGACACCTGGCAGGACTGGGTCGAGAAGTTCGGGGTCGATCCCGACCGCGTGCGCGACATGGAGAGTGAGGACCTCGCCTGGCTGCGCGCGGGCGAGGGGGAAGGACACTTCCACGGTCCCGGAGCGTGGCCGTTCGGCATCCACGCCTACGCCGGCCGCGAGGACAACGACCTCATCCTCTGGCTGCCTTCGAGCAACGCGATCGTCACCGGCGACTCGCTCTCCGACTTCGGCGACGGACTCGACATCCAGCTCGGCGGTCGCAAGCACGTGACGCGGGACGATGTCGTCCAGCGGCTGCGCCCGCTGCTCGATCTGCCGGTCGAGCTCGTGCTGCCCGCGCATGGCGAGCCGACCGATCGCGCCACACTCGAGCGCGTGCTAGACGCCGCCTAGGTTTCGAAGACGGGGTCCGGCTCGACCGTGACCTCGAGGAGCAGCGGTTCGCTCCGCTCGGCGAGGCCCGGAACGACCTCGTCAAGCGTTGCCTGAAGGGTTTCGAGATCGGCGATGCGCCGCGACTCGCAGCCGAAGATCTCGGCCAGGCCGGCGATGTCGACGTCGACGTTCGGCCAGGCCGACGCGCCACCCTCGTGCTCGGCGAGCCGGTCCATGATCGCGTAGCCGCCGTTCTTCAGGATCACGAGCAGCGGGCCTGACTTGTAGGTCGTGGCGCTCCAGAGCGACTGGATCGCGTACAGCGACGAGCCGTCGCCGATGATCGCCACCACCGGGCGGTCGGGCAGCGCGAGCCGCAGGCCGATCGAGGCGGGCATCGCGAAGCCGAGGCCGCCCATCGCAGGGCTGATCAGGCCGAGGTTCTGGCGGGCCGGGAGCCGCGCAAGCAGCTCGGGCCGGTTCGACGGCGCCTCCTCGAGCACGACCGCGTTCTCGGGAAGCCGCGTGGCCAGCGCGTCCAGGACGTGACCGGCGCGCAGCGGGTCGTCCGGCGAGGGCGGCTCGGGCGCAGGCCTTGGCAAAGGCGACCCGGCGTCGCGCCGAGGCAGCCGCTCCGCGAGCGCGGCGCACACCGAAGCCGGCGGCGCAAGCACCGCGAGCTCCGCGCGGCTGCGCTGCGCCTCGGCGGGATCCTCCGTGACGACGACCACCGTCGTCCCCTCTTCCACGAACGGGCCCTCCGCGTAGGCGTACTGGCGAAAGGCCGGGCCTCCGACGACGAGCACGACGTCGTGCCCGGCCAGCGCCTCGCGGAGCCTGGCGCGGTCGGCCGAGAGGTCGCCCGCGTAGAGCGGGTGCGTCTGCGGAAAGCCGGCCCGGGCTCCGAAGGGCTCCTGCCAGACGGGGGCGGCCAGGCGTTCTGCCAGGGCGGCCAGCGCGGCCCAGGCGCCGGGATCGTCGGCGCCGGCGGCGGCTACGAGCGCCGGCGATTCCGCGCGCTCGAGGACTTGCGCAACCTCTTCGACGGCCGCATCGTCGGCGGCGGCGGCGCGGAGGAGGCGGTCGGGGGCCGCGTACTCGTACGGTTCGGGCGCGGGCGCCTGCCAGTCGTCCATCGGCACGATCACGAGCGCGGGCCCGCGCCGGGTCTGCGCCTCGTGCCAGGCGCGGTCGAGGGAGCCGGGCACGTCCTGCGGGCGGACCGGCTGGTCGACCCAGACCGGGTACTCGCCGGCGAGCCCCGCGAGCTTCCCGGCGAGGAACGGCTCATGCGCCAAGTGCCGCCGGTCCTGCTGGCCGACGGCGACGACGAGCGGCGCTCGGTTGACGCGCGAGGTCGCGAGCGCCGAGACGGCGTTCCCGAGCCCCGGGGTCGTGTGCAGCAGGACGAAAGACGGCCGGCCTCGCCCGAGCGCGTAGCCCGTCGCGATCCCGACCACCGACCCTTCGTGCAGCGCGAGCACGAATTCGAGGTCGGACGGCAGGTCGACGAGGAACGGCACCTCGGTCGAGCCGGGGTTGGAGAAGATCTTGGTCATCCCGCGCCGGCGCAGGAGATCGAGGGTGGCGTCGCGCACCGTCACAGGCCGCGGAGCCTAGAGAATCGTGACGACTCCATTGTCGGCATCCACCCGAACCCGATCGCGGATTGTCGCGCGCTTCGGGAACGAATGCCCGTAGGATCGGCTCCCCGCGCACGTTTAGGCGCGCCACCGACCGGGAGGTGCCCGATGACGACCATGCTGACCCCGGAGCTCTCCGAGCAGGCGCTCGAGTCCTTCAGGACGGCGCTCGGCCCCGACGCCGTGATCACCGACGAGGCCGGTCTCCGCGAGTTCCGCGACCCGTTCGCCTTCTCGACCTGGGAGGACTACACCGCCGCCGCGGTGGTCATGCCGCAGAGCGTCGAGGAGATCCAGGAGATCGTCCGGATCGCGAACGAGCACACGGTGCGCCTCTGGACGCACGGCGCGGGCATGAACAACGGTTACGGCGGGCCGGCGCCGCGCCTGAACGGCTCGGTCATCCTCAGCCTGCGCAAGATGAACCGTGTGCTCGAGATCGACGAAGAGTGCGCCTACGCGGTGGTGGAGCCGGGCGTGCGCTGGTTCGACCTCTACGACGCGATCCAGGCCGGCGGTCACAGGCTGATGGCCTCGATCCCCGACCTCGGGTGGGGAAGCGTGATCGGCAACACGCTCGAGAACGGGGTCACGTACCTCCCGACCGGCGCCGACATGGCGGCTTCGTGCGGGCTCGAGGTCGTGCTCCCGAACGGCGAGCTGATGCGGACCGGCATGGGCGCGATGCCCGGCAACAAGGCCTGGCACGTGTACAAGCGCAGCCTGGGGCCTTCGCACGACCACCTCTTCATGCAGTCGAACCTCGGCATCGTGACCAAGCTCGGCTACTGGCTGATGCCCTACCCGGAGTGCTACATGCCGCTGTGGCTGCGGGTCTGGAAGGAGGACGACCTGGCGCCGCTCGTCGAGACGCTCCGGCAGCTCATGCTCGACCGCACGATCGAGAACGTGCCGCAGATCTGGAACACGATCTCGTTCGCCTCGGTGATGTCGTCGCGCGCGCTCTGGTACGAGGGCGACGACCCGGTTCCGGACGAGGTCATCGACAAGATGGCCCGCGAGCTCGAAGTGGGCCGCTGGATGATGCGCTTCGCCCTCTACGGCGACGAGGCGGTCGTCGACCACCGTTTCGCCAAGATCAAGGAGGCGTTCGGGCAGATCGAGGGTGCCGAGGTGTGGGGTGCGAAGTGCGCGCCCCAGGACATGGCGTCGCTCGAGAACCCGCATGAGCGCGTCCAGGCCGGCGTCCCGAACCTCGACATCAACCAGATGACGGGATGGTACGGCGGCGAGGAGGGCGGCCACATCGGTTTCTCCCCCGTCGCGCGCCTCACCGGCCCGGACGCGCTCGCGCTGCGCGACCTGATCCGCGGCCTCGTCGAGAACGAGGCGCGGCTCGACTACGCGGCCGTCCTCATCCCGACCAACGCGCGGAGCTTCATCCACATCACTCTGGTCATCTTCGACACGAGGAACGAGGCCGAGGCGCGCCGGGCCTACGACACCTCCAAGCTGCTCGTCCGCGAGGCCGCGAAGGCCGGGTACGGCGAGTACCGGGCGCACCTGGACTTCATGGACCTCGCCGCCGAGCAGTACAGCTTCAACGACCACGCGCAGATGCGCTTTACCGAGACGATCAAGGATGCGCTCGACCCGAACGGCATCCTCTCGCCGGGGAAGCAGGGGATCTGGCCGCGCGTCTTCCGGGAGAACGGAGCCGGCTCGTAGCAGACCGAGGCAGGCAGGCGATGCGCGAAGCGGCCGGCCGTCTCTTTCGCGACCGGTCAGAGCCAGTCGAGCACGCCGGCGACGCCGTCGACGACCGCATCCGGGCGGCTCGACTCGGGAACCCCGTCGAGGTCGATCTCGCCGCTGATCCCGCTGCGGACGAGCACGGTCCGCGCGCCGCCGAGCTTGCCCAGCGCGACGTCCATGCCGAGGTCGTCGCCGATCACGGCCAGCTCCTCTGTGGGTGCCCCGAGCCGGTCGCCGATCGCCTCGAGCGCCGCGTACGAGGGCTTGCCCACGATCGTCGGCTCGGTGCTGCTCGCCTTCGCGATCGCCGCCGCGGTCATCGCGCCGCGGCTCAGGATCGGCCCGTTCGCACCGGCGTAGGCGGGCGCGTAGCTTGCCGTCAGCAGCTCCGCCCCGGCCAGGACCGCTCGCGCGGCTCGCTCCAGCTGCTCGAAGTCGACCGCGTCGACGTGGGCGACGAACACCGCCTCCGCACCGTCCCCCTCCGCCAGCCGGAGGCCGGCCCTCTCCAGATAGTCGAGGACCCGCTCGTTCGCGAAGACCTGCACGGGCCCGGGGGAGCGCAGATGGAACTGGACGCTGTGAAGAGGCGTCAGCAGCTCGTCGTCGCCGATGTCGAGGCCGACCTCGCGCAACCCGGCGGCGAACGTCTCCGGCGTCTCGTGGCTGCCGTTCGTGAACACCGCGAGCGGCCGCCCCGACGCGCGGATCCTCGTGAGCACCTCGAGCGCACCCGGCTGGACGCGCGCCTCGTCGCCCGCCCTGTGCACGAGCGTGCCGTCGACATCGAAGACAAACCCTTGGACGTCGTCAAGTCGCACGGCGCCACACGACCAGGTCGTCTCCCTTCTCCACACGCAGCTGCGTGATCGACTTCCGCTTCGCCACCTCCTGCAGCAGCGTCACCACAGGCGAGCGGCTCGTCCGGGTGACCGGCACTGACGGGGCCGTCCCGATCGCGTGAACCTGCTCCTCCGGCATCGTCAGCCGCAGGAGCAGCTCCTCGTCCGAGATCGCCGCGCCGAAGCGCTCACGGGCGCCGTCGAGATGCAGCGGCTCGAGGTCGCGCAGCTCCTCGGCGCGCGGGCGCGCCAGCACGCGCTCGGCGACCTCCGGATCGAACGGCGCGGCCGGGTCGCCGTAGTGGCCGAGGAAGTAGCGAACGGTCTCGTCGGAGACGTTCGACCAGCGTTCGCCGTCGATCACGTTCCGCACGGCCTGCGTCGCGACCATCTGCGAGACCGGCGTGACGATGATGGGGTAGCCCATCTCGGCGCGGACGCGCCCGACCTCCTCGAGCACCTCGTCGAACAGCTCCGGCCGGCCGAGCTCGCCGAGCATCCGCCGGGTGGTGGAGACCATTCCGCCTGCCAGCTGGTGGTGGTAGTAGGTCGCGTCGAACTCCTGGGGCCGCCCGACGGGGAGGCCCTTCTCGCGACCGAGCTCGCGAAAGTACGCCGAGACCGCGGCGAGCGCGTCGAGGTCGAGCCGGTGCGAGTAGCCCTCGGCCTCCAGGTTGCGAAGCGTCGTCTCGGCGGCCGGGTTCGACGTCCCGCGCGCGAGCGGCGCGACCGCCGTGTGCAGCACCTCGAAGCCGGCGCGCAGACCCTCCGTGTAGACGAGCGGCGCGAGGCCGATCGTGCAGTGGCTGTGGAGCTCCACCGTGCGCTCTCCGGCCGCCCGGAGGAAGTGCGGCGCCAGCTCCTGCACGGCCGCCGGGGTGAGCAGGCCGCCCGGGTCCTTGAGGTACAGGCGATCCATCTCGGCGCAGTCGGCGAGCGCGGCCGCTCGCTCCGCGTAGTACGCGTGGGTGTGGACCGGGCTCACCGAGTAGGTCAGCCCGATCACGATCTCCTCGACGCCCTCCTCGCGAGCCATCCGCGCCAGGCGGCGCAGACGCGCCGGGTCGTTCGAGGGGTCGGCCACCTGGAAGCGACGGATCCCGTTGCGGACGACGCAGCGGAAGACGAGCCGCATCACGTCCTCGTCCGCCGGCACCCACGAGATGAAGCGCATGCCGGTGGTGATGAAGCTGAGCGGCGTGCTCGGCATCGCAGCGCTTACGAGCCGGATCCGCTCCCAGGGATCCTCGCGGTGGAAGCGCACCGACACGGCCATGTGCGTGCTCGAGGTGAAGTCGGCGGCGTGGAAGCCGACCCGGTCGATCGTCGGCGCGATCGAGAGCACGTCGGGCGTCGTCAGCCCGGTCGCGCTCCAGAGGCTCTGGTTTCCGTCTCGGGTCGTCGTGTCGACGATGTCGATCACTCGGGCTGCACCTGGAAGAGAGGCGCTCCGTACTCCACCAGCTCGGCGTTCTCGGCGCAGACCTCGACGATTGTGCCCGCCAGGCCTGCAGAGACCGAGTTCATCATCTTCATGACCTCGATCAGGCAGACCACGGTCGTGGGCTCGACGCGCGCGCCGACCTCGACGAACGGCCGCGCTCCGGGCGCCCCGGCTCGGTAGAACGTGCCGATCATCGGGGCGGGGATCGCGACCAGCTCGCCGGTCGGCTCCGGCGGGGGCGGCTCCTCTTCGACCGTCGGCGGCGGCTCGGGCGCCGGCCCGCCGCGGACAACGTGGAGCGAGAGCTCGTCGGTCTCGACCCGGAGCTCCTCGACGCCGGACTCGTCGATCAGGCGCAGGATCTCGCGGACGTCGTCCTCGCTCAGCGGCACCTCTCAGCCCTCCTTGGGAGGCGGGGCGCCGAACGTGCCCATGACGAGCGAGATCGCCGACTCGGACAGCTTCGGCGGATCCTTCGGCTTCAGCGTCGTCACCGGCCGCGACTGGAGCACGAGCAGCGACTCCGGAAGCGAGCGGCCCCGGGCGAGCGCCCACTCGATGTCCTGGTGCGAGCCGAAGTGGCGCTCGATCCGCCCGGCCGCCTCGACGAGCGCGGCAAGGCCTTCTTCGTCCAGGCACGCCTGCTCGCACCGCCGGGCCTCCACCTCCCTGCGCACTGTGCCCCGCCCCGCCGGGTCCGGCACGTACTCGATCTCCTTCGCGCTCACGGTCTGCCGGACGACCTCGCCCGTGACCTTGCTGACGAGGAAGTCGTCCGGGGTCGTCTCGCCGCCGACGACCGCAATGCCGAGCCCCCAGCTCGCGTTGATCGCGACCATGCTCGGGTCACCGCTGACCGGGTTGCAGCTGAACATGACGCCCGAGACCTCGGCGTCGACCATCTCTTGCACGGTCACGCCCATCGCCTCCTCGGCCCCCGACCCGAGCTCCGCGCGGTAGCTGATCGCGCGGGGCGTGTAGAGGCTGACCCAGCAGTCGCGCACCGCGTCGCAGAGCTGCTCCACACCGCGGATCCAGAGGAAGCTCTCCTGCTGGCCGGCGAAGGTGGCGTCGTGGCTGTCCTCGCCCAGCGCGCTCGAGCGGACGGCGACCGGCGGCGCCTCCCCGAGCGCCTCGTAGTTCCGGGCGAGCTCGTCCCGGAGCGCGTCGGGGAGCGGCGCGAAGCGCATCGCCTCGTCGATCGCCTTCGAGGCCGCGCTCGCCGCCTCCACGTCTCCCTTCGGCGCCCGCGAGAGGGCCGAGGCGATCGTCCCGTCGAGGCCGGTCTCCTCGACGAACGCGCGGAAGGCGCCCGCGCCGACCGCGAACCCGGTCGGGACGGGGATCCCCGCCGCGAGCAGGTCGCCGAGGTTGGCGCTCTTGCCGCCGAACTCGACCGCATCCGATCGGCGCAGCTCCGCGAGCGGGCGGGTGTAGGCAGCCACTAGTCGAGGATCGTGACGACGCCGTTCGAGCCGTCCACGCGGACGGTCTGCCCGGTCTCGATCTCCGCCGTCGCACGTCCGGTGCCGACCACGGCGGGCAGGCCGTACTCGCGGCAGACGATCGCCGCGTGCGACATCACGCCGCCGATGTCGGTCACGACCGCCTTGACGCTCGAGAAGATCGGCGCCCAGGCCGGAGAGGTGATCGGGCAGACGAGCACGTCGCCGTCGCG
>DASPRN010000069.1:0-2762 GCA_035624425.1 Gaiellaceae bacterium | reverse complement strand
CTCTTTACGCCCAATAAATCCGGACAACGCTTGCCCCCTACGTATTACCGCGGCTGCTGGCACGTAGTTAGCCGGGGCTTCTTCTGGAGGTACCGTCACCCTCTGGGCTGTTAACCCGAGTGGCTTCGTCCCTCCTGAAAGAGGTTTACAACCCGAAGGCCTTCTTCCCTCACGCGGCGTCGCTGCGTCAGGCTTTCGCCCATTGCGCAAGATTCCCTACTGCTGCCTCCCGTAGGAGTCTGGGCCGTGTCTCAGTCCCAGTGTGGCTGATCGTCCTCTCAGACCAGCTACGGATCGTCGCCTTGGTGGGCTTTTACCCCGCCAACAAGCTAATCCGCCGCGGGCTCGTCCCCGACCGGAGGCCGAAGCTACCTTTTCCGGCCGGCCCGAAGGCCGGACGGGGTATCCGGTATTAATCCGGGTTTCCCCGGGCTATCCCAGTGTCGAGGGTTGATTACCCACGTGTTACTCACCCGTTCGCCGCTGTCCCCAAGGGCCGAAGCCCTGGTTCTCGCTCGACTTGCATGTATTAAGCGCGCCGCCAGCGTTCGTCCTGAGCCAGGATCAAACTCTCCGTGAAGAAAGTTGGCCGGCCAAGGCCGACCAGTCTTTTCACCTTGAGCTTGAGCTCAAAGTCAGTCCTCTATCGAGGACCAGACAGGTTGATTCGCCTCTCCGGGCAAGCCGGATCGGCGTCTCGACGTAAACGCACGCTGTTGAGTTTTCAAGGACCGGACCCTTGCGGACGGCACAAAAAAGGCCTCGACTCGCGCCAGAGGCCTCGGGACTTGCTGGACTTCCTCTTGCGGGGAATCCTCCTGAGGCTCTCCGTTTTGGTCGCTTGCAGGGACTTTTCCGTGCCGCCCTCTCGGGCAGCCGGGGAAGTGTAGCAAGGTCGAAGCGCCAGTCAAGTGGCTCCGTTTAGCCGAACGAACCGCCTCTTGCCGGCCTGCAGGACGGCGCCGGCGAGCCGGTCGCGAGGCACGTCGAGCTCGCTCACGGAGTGGCCGTCGAGCTTGACGCCGCCCTCCGCGATCAGGCGGCGGCCCTCGCTCCTCGAGACGCCGAACGCGTCGGCGAGGAGCGCCGGCAGATGGACGGGATCGCCCGCCGGCACAGCGTGCTCCGGAATCTCTTCCGGAGCCTCCCCGTGCCGCACCACCCGGGTGAAATGCTCCTCGGCCTGTTGAGCCGCCTCGGGCGAGTGGTAGCGCGACACGATGCCGCGCGCGAGAGCAAGCTTCGACTCCATCGGGTCGCCCGGCGGCGGGTCCTGGTCGAGCGTCAGCCGCCACCACTGAGGCAACGCACCGTCCGGGATCGACATGACTTTGCCGAACTGCTCGTCCGGCGCCTCGTCGATGCCGACGTAGTTCCCGACCGACTTCGACATCTTGTCGGCGCCGTCCGTGCCGACGAGGAGCTCGTAGGTGATGACCATCTGCGGATCGAGCCCGTAGTGCGCCATCACGTCGCGACCCATGAGAAGGTTGTACAGCTGGTCGGTACCGCCGACTTCGATGTCGGCCCCGACCGCCACCGAGTCGTAGCCCTGCGCAAACGGATACAGGAGTTCCGAGACCGAGATCGGCTCATGCCTGCCGAAGCGCTTGGCGAAGTCGTCGCGCTCGAGCAGACGCGCGACCGTGCCTGTACGGGTCAGTCGGACGAGCTCGGCGTAGTCGAGCTTCCCAAGCCACTCGCCGTTGAAGCGCACCTCCGTTCGATCCCGGTCGAGGATGCCGTACGCCTGCTCGGCGAAGAGCTTCGCGTTCTCGTCCAGCACCTCGTCGGGCAGCACTTGGCGCTCGATCGAGCGTCCCGAGGGGTCGCCGATTCGCGCGGTGTAGTCGCCGACGATGAGGACGGCGATGTGCCCGTCGTCCTGGAACGCCCGCAGGCGGTTGAGCACCGCGGCGAACCCGAGGTGGATGTCGGGACCCGTCGGGTCGATCCCCAGCTTCACGCGTAGTGGCCGGCCGAGGGCGAGCTTCCTCTCGAGCTCCCCTGCGGGCAGCACGTCGACGGCGTTCCGGGTCAGCTCTTCGATCGGCACGAGGTGATCCTAGAAGCGGCGGCTCAGGAACGGAGACCCCGCGAGCCCGTAGCGCCACGGCTGCTCGACCGCGCGCGTGATCCCGATCCGCGCGCCCACGACGAGCGGCGACGCCGCCTCGCGCGCGTACAGCTCGAACGGCGGCTCGTCGAGCGGCAGGCCGTCCTGCGCGCGTGTGATCGCGAGCGCCTGGCAGAGCCTGCCGGGGCCCGAGCAGAGCGCGCGCGCCGCCCCCACGCCACGTCGCTTGCGCATCGCCTCGAGCCCGTGCGTCGGCTCGAGCGCCCGTACCAGCGCCGCCTCGGCCCGGCCGTCAGGAGAGCAGACGAGGTTGAGGCACCAGTGGACGCCGTACGAGCGGTAGACATAGGCGTGGCCGGGGGCACCGAACATCGACGCCGTCCGCGGGGTCCGGCCGCGGAAGGAGTGGCTCGCCGGATCGTCCTGGTCGTAGGCCTCGACCTCGACGATCCGGCCGCCGACGCCGTCTACCAGGAGGGTCGCGCCGATCAGCGCGGGGGCGACCTCGTGCACCGAGCGCGCGAAGAACCCGCGCGTGAGCCGCTCCTGTGGCACCGATCGCGCTAGAACAGCTGTTCGGGCTCGTCCGGCTTCGCGGTCTTCTCGAGCACGCGCCGCGCTCGCCGCCCGAGATCACGCACGTCGAACGACCCTTCGTCGACCGCCTTCGCCACCCGCTCCGCGA
>DASPRN010000066.1:0-23102 GCA_035624425.1 Gaiellaceae bacterium | reverse complement strand
TGCTGTTCTTCTTCACGCGGCTGCGCGGCGGCATGGCGAGGCCCGAGGTCGTGCCCTTCGCGCTGCTCGTGATCACCGTCTTCCACCTGGCGGTGACGCCGTTCTCGAACGCCGTCTCGCGCCGCTACGAAGCGGAGGCCGACTGGCGGGCGCTGCAGGCGACGCACGACCCCTCATCGGCGGTCGGGCTCTTCAGCAAGTTCGGCTCGCTCGACCTCGTCCAGCCGGACCCACCGGCCTGGTCGTACGTCTGGATCGACGACCACCCGACGCTCGCCCAGCGCGTCGCCATGGCCCTCGCCTGGGCGCGGCTGCACGGCGTGCCGGTCAGGCCCGGCTGATCCGGTAGAGACCGTCCCCGAGCACGACCTCGCGCGACGGCGGGCCGGAGAGCACCGCTTCGACGGGATGCTGCTCGGCCGGGCGGCCGGTCGGCAGCCAGCCGCGCCCGGGCGGCGCGAGGATCAGCGTCCGGCCCGGCTCACCGACGAACGCCAGCCGGTCTTCCTCCTCGACCGTTCCCTGCCAGAGCGGCATCCGCAACACGACTCGCAGCACGCCGGCCATCGCGGCCCTGTCGCCGACGAGGCCGAGCTCCGAGACGCCGAGCAGTTCCGTCCCCGCGAACGGCCCGGCCGCATCGCTCTCGTCGATCCCGCGGTGGGCCACGAGCTCGACGATGTTGCCCGCCGGATCGTGGAAGTAGCAGCCGAGTGCATCCCAGTTCTCGAAGTCGAAGACCGTATCGCCGGAGTCGCCGGGCAACAGCTCCGCACGTTTGCCGATCCAGTCCAGCGCGGCCTCGAACCGGTTGCCAGGCACGAGCAGGGCGAAGTGGTAGAAGGGCTCGTCCTCGCCGGGCGTCAGCTCGAGCTGCGTCTCCCCGATCCGGAGCCCGGGCAGGCCCAGCCGCTCGCCGTAGAACGCATCCAGCGCGTCGCGTGCGTGCGCCGGAGCGTGAAGGCGCACGTAGCGGAAGTGCATGCCCTAGGTCGAGTCGCCTTCGCCCTCGGTCGTCTCGGGGAGGTTGCGGATCCCCTCCCGCGAGGACCACTTCGACCACGAGTCGTTCATCGCGTCCAGGAGCTCGCGCATGAAGCGCGTCGACATGTTCACGCGCGAGACGACGACGCCGGGCACATCGCCCTCCTCGACCTCGTGGTCGATCCGCGCGAACGTGATCGTGAACTCGTAGTCGGAGAAGCTGATGTTGGCGAAGTTCGCGTACACCCCGGCCAGGTTCTCCGGGTCGAGATGGATATTGAGCTGGCGCTCCTCGCCTTCGCCTTCCACGGGTCGAGGATACTACGGGCTGTGATCGAGTCGCTCAGCGCGCGCCGGGTGGCGTACGCCGTTGCGGCGCTGCTCGCCGTCCTGGTCGGTGGGACGATCGCTTTCCACGAGTCGCTCGACGAGTCGTGGATGCAGTCGGGCTACCGGACGGTCGTCACGATCTCCCTCGCGGGGCTCGACACGGTGCCCGACAACGACTCGGCGCGGTTGGTCTCGATCGTGCTCGTGCTCGCCGGGCTGACTATCTTTGCCTACATCGCGACCGTCCTCGTCGAGGGGGTCGCGCGGGGCGTCTTCACGGGCGCGTTTGCCGAGCGGAAGAGGAAGCGCACGATCGAACAGCTGAGCGACCACTACATCATCTGCGGCTACGGCCGGGTCGGCCGCCGCATCGCCGCCGAGTTCCTCGAGGAGGGCGTGCGCTTCGTCGTGCTCGACTTCAGCCCCGACGCGCTCGAGGCGGCACGCGAGCGGAACGTGCTCTACATCGAGGGAAGCGGCACCGAGGACGGTGACCTGCAGGCGGCGGGGATCGAGCGGGCAACCGGGCTGGTGGCCTCGTCCGACTCGGACGCGGACAACCTCTACATCACGCTCTCGGCGCGCAACGCGCGGCCCGACCTGCTGATCGTCGCGCGCGCCTCGGACGAGGACGCGGCGAAGAAGCTGCGCCTGGCCGGGGCCGACCGGGTCGTTCAGCCGTACTCGACCGCGGGCAAGGAGATGGCGAAGCTCGTGCTGCGTCCGCAGGTGGCCGCGTTCCTCGACATCGTCTCGACGAGCGGCGGCCCAGAGCTGCTGTTCGAGGAGATCGAGGTCAAGGACTCGTGCCGCGAGGCCGGCAAGACGATCCGCCAGCTGCGCATACGAGAGCAGACGGGGGCGATGATCGTCGCCCTGCGCAAGGGCGACGACACCTTCGACACCACGCCCGAGCCGGACGCGATGCTCGAGGTCGGCGATGTGATGATCGCCGCGGGGACGCCCGAGGAGCTGCGCCGCCTCGAGGAGCTGTTCGCCCCCTCGGAAGCCCTTGCCTGACTCTCTCGGACGCCTCGAGGCGAGGCTGTCGGAGCTCGCGGGTGCGCCGGTCGAGCTGGAGCGGCCGAGCGATCCGGCGCACGGCGATTACGCGACGAACGTCGCGCTGAAGCTCGCGCCCGCGCGCCGGCAGGCGCCGCGCGAGCTGGCCGAGGAGCTCGCAGCCGCGGCGGCCGGCCTGGACGACGTCGAGCGCGCCGAGGTCGCAGGCCCGGGCTTCGTCAACCTCTGGCTTGCTCCGTCCTGGTTCGGCGAGGCGCTCGGCGAGGTCCTCGCGGCCGGCGCGGGGTTCGGCGCCGGCCGGGCGGAATCGCGGGAGCGGGTGCAGGTCGAGATGGTGTCCGCCAACCCGACCGGCCCGCTCACGGTCGCGTCGGCGCGCAACGGGGCGATCGGCGATTCCGTCGCGCGCCTGCTCGCCTTTGCAGGTCACGAGGTCGAGCGCGAGTACTACTACAACGACTCCGGCGCCCAGGTCGAGCGTTTCCGCGCGTCGGTCGACGCGGTCCGGCGTGGGGAGGAGCCTCCGGAGGACGGCTACCGCGGCAAGTACGTCGCGGAGCTGGCCCGCGAGGAGGGTGATCCGGTTGCCGCGATGCTGGCGCAGATCGAGGCGACGCTCGAGCGCTTCCGGATCCACTTCGACTCCTGGGCGCTCCAGAGCGAGCTGGAGACGCGGCTGCCCGAGTTCCTGCCGAGGCTCGACACCTACGAGCGCGACGGTGCCCTCTGGGCGCGCTCGTCCGCGTACGGCGACGATGAGGACCGCGTGCTGGTCCGCTCGCCGGAGCAGGGCGGGGCGCCGACGTACCGCGCGGCCGATGTGGTCTACCTCGTCGACAAGCTCGAGCGCGGCTTCGACCGTGCGCTCTACGTGCTCGGCGCCGACCACCACGGGACGCGCAAGTGGTACGCGGCGATCGCCCGGATGCTCGGCTACGACCCCGACCGCATCGAGGTGCTGATCTACCAGCTCGTCCACCTGACGAGCGGCGGGCAGCAGGCGAAGATGTCGAAGCGGCGCGGCGACGTGGTCTTCCTCGACGACTTCATCGACGAGGTCGGCGTCGATGCCGCGCGCTGGTACCTCGCCAACCGCGGCCCCGACCAGACGATCGAGATCGACGTCGACCTGGCTGCCGAGCGCAGCGAGAAGAACCCGGTCTACTACGTCCAGTACGCCCACGCCAGGATCGCCGGCATCCTCCGAAACGCTGCCGGAGCTCCAAGTAACACAGTGTTACAAGGAGGGACGCTCGAGCCCGAGGAGCGCGACCTGGTCAAGCGGCTCGCCGAGTTTCCGGGGATCGCGGCCGAGGCAGCCGAGCGGCGTGGCCCGCAGGGCGTCCCGAACTACGCGATCCGCGTCGCCGACGACTTCCACCGCTTCTACCACCGCCACCGCGTGCTCGAGAGCGACGCGCAGGCCTTCCGGCTCGGCCTCTGCCGGGCGACGCAGTCGGTCATCGCCCGCTGCCTCGATCTCGTCGGTGTGGAAGCCCCGGACCGGATGTAGGATCGCCGCCTGGACGGCAACCTGCCTGACCGGAACCTGGCGCTCGAGCTCGTCCGAGTGACCGAGGCGGCGGCGATGGGCGCCGGCCGCTGGATCGGCCGCGGCGACAAGGAGGGAGCCGACCAGGCCGCGGTCGACGGGATGCGCGCGATGCTCGGCACCGTCTCGATGGCCGGCGTCGTCGTCATCGGCGAGGGCGAGAAGGACGAAGCGCCGATGCTCTTCAACGGCGAGGAGGTCGGCGAGGGAACCGGCCCGGAGGTGGACGTCGCCGTCGACCCACTCGAGGGCACGCGTCTGACCGCCAAGGGCCAGCCGAATGCGATCGCGGTGATCGCGGTCGCCGAGCGCGGGACGATGTTCTTCCCGGCGGCCGCGGTCTACATGGACAAGATCGCGTGCGGGCCCGAGTCGATCGAGGCCGTCGACATCGAGGCGCCGCCGCGCGAGAACGTCGAGCGCGTTGCGCGGGCGAAGGGGAAGAAGCCGAGCGAGGTCTCGGTGGTCGTGCTCGAGCGCGACCGCCACGAGGGGCTCGTCGAAGCGCTGCGCGAGGTCGGCGCGAAGGTGCTCCTGATCCCCGACGGCGACGTGGCGCCCGCGATCGCGGCTGCGCAGCCGTCGACCGGGGTTGACATGCTGATGGGGATCGGCGGCACGCCCGAGGGCGTGATCGCGGCTGCCGCCCTCAAATGCGTCGGCGGCGGGGTGCTGGGGAAGCTCTGGCCGCGCGACGACGACGAGCGGCAGCAGATCGTCGACGCCGGGCTCGACCCCGACCGCGTGCTCACGACAGACGACCTGGTCTCCGGCGACGACGTCTTCGTCGCGGCCACCGGGGTCACGACCGGCGCGCTGCTGCGGGGGGTGCGTTACACGCCGGAGGGGGCCGTCACCGACTCGATCGTGATGCGCTCGCGCTCAGGGACCGTGCGCCGGATCGAGGCCACGCACGCCTTCGACAAGCTCGAGCGCTTCTCGGGCCGCGAATACCGGCCTTGACCGTGGGGGAACCCCTGGTTCCCCCACGAGCCCCCTCCTTGCCGGCGTTCGGGGGACTCCGGCGCTTCAGGACCCGGCGCCTGGGACCGAGTGGGCAGCCGTTTCTGTGTCAGGGAGCCTCCCGCCGGGCGAAGCCCGGCTCCGGCGGCCGGTCGTTGTGGTGTAACGAGAGCGACGCTCGTTCGACTGGAGGGCGATGAGGCTCGCTCGCCTGCTCATGCTCGCAGTGCTTCTCGGGACGATCATCGCGTCGGCTGCGATTGCCAGTTCTAGGTCCGTTCTCACAGCCCGTTCTTCGAGCTACGGGAGGGCGGTCTTCGACGGGCGCGGCTACGTCCTCTACGCGTTCACGCGTGACCACAAGCGCAGCGCCTGCTACGGCGAGTGCTCCACGCGCTGGCCGCCGTACTTCGCCCGGAAGGGGACGCTGCGAGTCGGCAAGGGCCTGAAGGCGTCGCTGCTCGGGACGGTGAAGCGAAGGAACGGACGCCGGCAGGTCACCTACGCGGGCCGGCCGCTCTACTACTACGTCGGCGACACGGGCCCCGGAGTCATCCGCTGCCAGAACGCCGTCGAGTTCGGCGGCCGCTGGCTGCTCGTGCGCCCCAGCGGCAAGCTTCTCCGCTAGACCGCGGCGGTCTCCATCTCCGGCGCGTACGAGCCGGTGCGCGCGGCGCTGTTGAACTTGGCCCGGCGGTAGAAGGCCTTCTGCGCCTCCTCGACGTTGGCGGGGTCGCCGCCCCAGGCCTTGATCGCCGGCGCCTGCAGCGCGCGGCCGTACGAGAACGACAGCTCCCACGGGTGCGGCCCGCGGGCGTTCATCGCGTTCAGGTGGGCGGTCGCGTCCTCGTCGGTCTGGCCGCCGGAGAGGAAGACGATCCCCGGCACCGCCGCCGGCACGTGGCGGCTGAGGACGTCGAGGGTCGCCTCGGCGACCTCGTCGATGCCGGCACGGCCGCTCGCCTCGTACCCGCTCAGGACCATGTTCGGCTTCAGCAGCGTCCCGTAGAGGTCGATCCGCTGGTCGTGCAGCTCGGTGAACAGCGCCTGCTGGGCGCGGCCGGTCGCCTTCGCGGCCTGCTCGATGGAGTGGTCGCCGTCCATCAGCACCTCGGGCTCGACGATCGGGACGATCCCTGCCTCCTGCGAGAGCGTGGCGTAGCGGGCGAGCGCGTGGGCGTTCGTCCAGACGCAGTACTCGCTGGGCCGCTCGGCGTCGATCGAGTAGGTGGCGCGCCACTTGCTGAAGCGCGCGCCGAGCTCGTAGTACTCCGCGAACCGCTCGCGGAGCCCGTCGAGCCCTTCGGTGATCGTCTCGCCCTCGGCGAGCGCGAGCGGCTTGGCGCCCACGTCGACCTTGATCCCGGGGATGATCCCGCGGCCGGCCAGCAGCTTCGGGAACGGTGTGCCGTCCGAGGCGCTCTGCCGGATCGTCTCGTCGTAGAGGATCACGCCGCTGATGTACTCCTCGACGCCCGGAGTCGTGAACAACAGCTCGCGGTAGGCGCGGCGGGTGTCCTCGGTCGACTCGAGGTCGATCGCATCGAAGCGCTTCTTGATCGTGCCGGTGCTCTCGTCGGCGGCGAGGATGCCCTTGCCCTCGGCGACGAGCGCTCTCGCGGTCTCGTGGAGTTCTGCTCCCATGGCTTCCCCTTTTGGTCGCTGGGTTGATTATGGCTCAGCCGTCGTCTTCTTCGGCCGCCCCTTCGACGCCTTGGAGCAAGAGCTGGACGCGGCGGAGCTCCTCGGCGCTCGCGGGCTCGATCGTGCCGGCGCTGACCCACCAGGCCGGGTGATCTCGTTCCAGCCGTGCTTCGAGTCCTCGACCCAGGGGCCGGCCACCTCGATTCGCGCGCCCTCGGCGGGGACGGCGACGCGGGAGCGGTCCTGCGGGATGATCTCGACGACGAGGCTCTGGCCGGCGTGTGCGAGCAGGTGCTCGTAGGGCGGGTCCGGCCGCAGGTCGACGTGGACGTCGCCGTCGAAGGCCTCGAACTTCACCTTGTCGACGATGCCGACCGCGACGCGGCAGCCGCTCTTCACGTTCAGGCGCTGCGGGTGGTAGACGCCGGCGAGCGGGTTGCCGCGGCGGCAGTAGGGCGAGGGGAGCGTGACCTGCCGCCGGAGGCTGCAGGCGGCCGTGCAGCAGGCGAGGAAGAGGAAGAGGACGATCGCCGGGCGCCGCATCCTCCGAGGGTGCCTGCGCCGCGGCGGGAGCGAAAGTCGCAGTTCGGACTCGGCTAGAATCGAGCGCGACGCGGACGTAGCTCAGTTGGTAGAGCATCAGCTTCCCAAGCTGAGGGTCGCGGGTTCGATCCCCGTCGTCCGCTTGCCTGCGCGAGGGCGTGAACGAGAGGCGCATACGGGATTCGAACCCGTGCCGCCGCCGTGAGAGGGCGGTGTCCTAGGCCACTAGACGAATGCGCCCGGCAGGGGCAAGTGTAGCGGCGAATAGCGAGCTTTCGCCCCGCCGAAACGCTGCCGGCCACGCCTCCGTGGACGGGTCGTCACGGTTTCTCCACACTCGCGTTTCACACGCGTGCGGGTTTCCTCAGTAGGCTCGCGGTGGGGAGGAGGTTGGTGGCCACCGGGTCGAGAAAGCGCCGGAACCGGGGCGCGAAAGCGTTCGACTGCGGGGCTAGGATTCGAACCTAGACTACTCGGTCCAGAGCCGAGCGTCCTACCGTTAGACGACCCCGCAACGTGCCGTTGCGGCCCTCGGAGTGTAGCCCGTGTCAGGCAAGCGTCCCCGGCAAACCCCGTAGCGCCTTCGTCCTCAGCGCAAGCGATCGCCTCAGGCGGCGGTCGCGCTGAACGTCGAGCGCGAAAGCCGGTGCACGCGCCACCCGGGATCTTGCAGCTTCTCCGAGTGCCGCAGCCGGGTCCACGAGCCGCCGGCGTGCGCGAGCTCGACGTCCCCGAACCGGTACGCGTACACGTTGCAGTAGGAGCCGCCTCGCGCCCAGCTCTCGGCGGTGGCGATCGGCGCCCACGCCGCGTGGCTGTGCGGCAGGTGGAACGGGCCCGCGATTCCGGTCGGCGTGATCACGATCCACTCGTTGTGCGACAGGGGCAGCTCCATGACGGCGACACGCATGATCCGGCCGGGCTCGATCCCGGATGCGAGCTCGACGTACTTCGGCTCCTGGCCGGGCAACGCGAGCTCGTAGTAGAGGCGGCCGGCGGGCGAGTCGAAGGACGCGAGCCCGACCTGGAGCCACTCGTCCGTTCCGTGAGGGCCAAGCCCCGGGCCGCCGACGCCGACCCACGCGGCGACGTGGCCGCCTGCGACGTTCGGGGCGTCGAGCATGCTCAGCGAGGCGCCGATCCCGGCGGCCGACCTGAGCGCGTAGAGCCCCGCGTAGGAGTAGCCGCCCGGGCAGGCGAGGGCGGAGGGCGCCAGGACGGCGCAGGCGAGGGCCGCGGCGAGGGCCCCCGCAAGCTGGGCGAGACGAGCGCGGGACACCGCCCCCACGATCGGGACAGCCCGGAGGCGCGGCGATCCCTCGTCTCAGGGAATTGCCGCTTCTGTCACGAAGTACTTATGCGACGTCGGCGGCCCAGTCGCCGTAGAGCGAGGTGTAGAGGCCGCGCGCCCGCATCAGCTCGTCGTGCGTGCCCTGCTCGACGACCTGGCCGTGCTCGAGCACGACGATCAGGTCGGCATCGCGGATCGTCGAGAGCCGGTGGGCGATCACGAAGGCGGTTCGGCCCTCGAGTAGCGTCCTCAGTGCCGACTCGATCCGGCGCTCGGTGCCGATGTCGACGGACGAGGTCGGCTCGTCGAGGATCAGGATGCGCGGGTCGGCGAGCAGCGCGCGCGCCAGGGCGACGAGCTGCCGCTGGCCGAGCGAGAGCCGCGACCCGCGCTCCTGCAGCTGGGTCTCGTAGCCGTCCTCGAGCCGGAGGATGAAGTCGTGCGCGCCGACTGCGCCCGCCGCCGAGAGCACGTCCTCGGGGCGCGCATCCGGCTCTCCGAACGCGATGTTCTCCTGGACGGTGCCCGCGAACAGGAAGCCCTCCTGCGGGACGATGCCGAGCTGCTCGCGGAGCGACTCCTGCGTCACCTCGCGGAGGTCGTGGCCGTCGATCGTGATCCGGCCGTCGCGCGGGTCGTAGAAGCGGGCGAGCAGCTTGGCGATCGTCGACTTCCCGGCTCCGGTGTGGCCGACGAGCGCGACGGTCGTCCCGGCGGGAACGTCGAGGTCGATGCCGTGCAGCACCTCGGGCCCGTCGCCGTAGCCGAAGCGCACGCCCTCGAAGCGGACGTTTCCGTCGATGCGCGGCAGCTCGGTGGCGTCCGGCCGGTCGACGATCTCCGGCTCCTCGTCGAGGACGTCCATGATCTTGTCGAGCGCCGCGGTCGCGGACAGGAACGTGTTGTAGAGCTGCGAGAGCTGCTGTACCGGGTCGAAGAAGTTCGCGAGGTAGCCGACGAACGCGAACAGCGTCCCTGCCTGCATCGAGCCGCCGAAGACGAGGTAGCCGCCGTAGCCGAGCACGACCGCGGTCGCGATCGCGGAGAGGAAGTCGACGGAGGGGAAGTAGAGGCCGTTGAGGACGACCGTGCGCTGGTTGGCATCCCGGTAGTGCTCGCTCACCTGGAGGAAGTTCCGCTCGGCCTCGCGCTCTCGTGTGAACGCCTGGACGATCCGCATCCCTGCGATGTCCTCGGCGAGGGTCGCCGTGAGGAGGCCGAGCCGTTCCCGAACGTCGCGGTACGCGCGCGACGAGTACTTGCGGAAGAGTGCGGTGGCGATGGCCACCGGCGGGAGCACGACCAGCGTGGCCAGGGCAAGGCGCCAGTCGAGGAAGAAGACGATCACGATCGAGCCGAAGAGCGTCAGCGTGTTCTGGATCAGGCTGGTAAAGCCGTCGGTGACGAGCTGGTCGAGCGCCTCGACGTCGTTCGTCAGCCGGCTGATGATCACCCCCGCACGGTTCCGCTCGTAGAACCCGAGCGAGAGCCGCTGCAGGTGCCGGAAGAGCGTGTTGCGGAGGTCGGCGAGGATGCGCTCACCCGTCCAGCCGGTGAAGTACGTCTGCGCGGAGGTGGCGAGGATCGTCAGGAGCCCGGCCAGGACGAAGAGCGCGCCGACTCCCCACAGCTCCTTCTCGTCCTTGGCCAGGACGCCGTTGTCGATGGCGAGCTTCCAGAGGTAGGGCGGCACGAGGCTGACCGCAGTGGCGAGCAGGAGCGTCCCGATCGCCAGCGCAGTCCGCTTCTTGTACGGCGCCGTGAACCGCGCGAGCGTCGTGACGCGCCGCACGGTCGCCTGCCACGACCAGTCGTCGACCTGCGCGCCCCGCTGCTGGGTGAGATGGCTGCCCGCCTGCCAGACCCTCACGCCGTCGCCTCCACGCGGTCGGCGAACTCGCGCTCGAGCAGGCCGTGCTCGTAGACCTCGACGTAGACCGGGCTCGTTGCGAGCAGGTCCTCGTGCGTCCCGCGCGCCGCGATCCTTCCGCCGTCCAGGACGATGATCTCGTCGGCGAGCGAGATCGTCGAGAGGCGGTGGGCGATGATGATCGTCGTCCGGCCCTTCATCGCCTCGCGGAGGCCGAGCTTGATCTTCGCCTCGGTCGTGGCGTCGACCGAGGCCGTGGCGTCGTCGAAGATCAGGATGCGTGGGTCGACGACGAGCGCGCGGGCGATCGCGACGCGCTGACGCTGGCCGCCCGAGAGCGTGATGCCGCGCTCGCCGATGACGGTGTCGTAGCCGTCGGGCAGCTCCGCGATGAACTCGTGTGCCTGCGCGAGGCGCGACGCGCGCTCGATCTGCTCGTCGGTCGCGTCGAGCCGTCCGAAGCCGATGTTCTCGCGCACGGACGCCGAGAAGAGGAACGGATCCTGCGGCACGAGGCCGATCTCGGCCCGGAGGGAGCGAACTGCGACGTCGCGCACGTCGACGCCGTCGATCTCCACAGCGCCCTCGGTCACGTCGTAGAAGCGGGGCACGAGCGAGGCGAGCGTCGTCTTGCCCGACCCCGTGTGCCCGATCAGCGCGACCGTCGTGCCGGGCTGGATCTCCAGGTCGATCCCGTCGAGCACGGTCCTGCCCTGCGCGTACGCGAACTGCACGGCGCGGTAGGCGATGTGTCCCGGGCCGGGCGGAAGTGTCCCGGCGCCCGCGCGGTCGGCGACCTCCTCGGGCTCGTCCATGATCTCGAAGATGCGCTCGCCCGACGCGGTCGCGCGCTGGGCCTGCCCGATCCACATGCCGAGTGAGCGGAGCGGGACGACGAGCATCAGGACGAGGACGTTGAACGTGATGAACTCGCCGAGGAAGTGCGGATCGCGGATCGCCATCCGACCCCCGACGATCAGCACGGTCGCCTGGGCGAGCAGTGGCAGGAACGACAGCGCGGGCACGTAGATCGCGCGCTGCCGGTTGGCGGCGACGCTCTGGCGGAAGACCTCCTCCGAGCGATGCTCGAACTTCCGCTGCTCGGCGTGCTCTTGCGCGAAGGATTTGACGACGTGCACGCCGACGATGTTCTCCTCGGCGACCGTCGCGACGTCGGCCATCTTCTGCTGCACCTCGCGCAGCAGCGGGTGGGCGACGTGCGAGTAGCGGTAGGCGATCGCGATCAGCAGGGGCGCGATCCAGAGGCTGACGAGCGCGAGCTGCCAGTCGAGCACGAACATGACGACGGCTGCGCCGGCGATCGTGATCACGTACTGGAAGAAGAAGACGAGCCCGTAGCCGAGGAAGAACCGGACCGTCTGCAGGTCGACGGTCGCGCGAGACATCAGCTGGCCTGTCTGATGCTGGTCGTAGAAGCGGAAC
Source organism: Gaiellaceae bacterium (assembly GCA_035624425.1). Taxonomy (GTDB): domain Bacteria; phylum Actinomycetota; class Thermoleophilia; order Gaiellales; family Gaiellaceae; genus AC-32. Next base: position 11,459 of record DASPRN010000066.1, on the reverse strand, counting down.
GAGAGCCGCAGCAGGTGCGAGTAGAGCGCGCTGCGCACGTCGAGCTCCACGCCGAGTGCCTGCTTGCCCGCGATCAGGCGGCGGCCCATCATCGCGAGGGCCCGGATGGCCCCGACGAGGATCACCGCGCCGACGATCAGCTCGAACGTGTGACGGTGGTGGCCGTAGACGGCGCTCGTGACCGCTCGCCCGGTCAGGAACGCGGTCGCAAACTGCGCCGCCTGGTAGATGCAGGCCAGGACGACGGAGATCCAGAGCGTCCATTTGTACGGGCGCAGGAACCTGAGCAGGCGCACGAATGTCTGCCGGTACGGCGGTCGCTCCGTCACCCTCGAACCCTAGCCGCCGTCGGGGTTGGCGTTGAGCTCGGCCAGCTCCGACCGGATCAGCCGCGCGGCCTTCGCGACCCGGTGACGGTTGGCGGGGTCGTTCAGCCACGCGCTCGCCCCGGAGGGGTGGGGGAGCGGGATCGCGACGGCAGCGTCCAGGTCGAAGCGCCGGCCGACGCATTCGCTCACGCTCGTGAGGCCGAGCAGGGTGCGTGCCGCCAGTCCCCCCACCGGGACGATCAGCTTCGGCTGGATCAGCCGTAGCTCCCAGTCGCGCCAGAAGGAGCACAGGTGCTGCTCGCGCGAGGCCGGCGTGCGGTCGCCGCGGCCGCTCGGCGCCTTGCCGGGATAGCAGCGGGTGACCGAGGCGCAGTAGAAGGTCTCGTAGAACTCGTCCTCGTCGAGCTCGAGCCAGCGGCGAATGGTGCGGCCCGCCCGGCCGCGCCAGGGCCGCCGTTCCTCGCCTTCGACGACCCCTGGTGCCTGGCCGAACAGGTACGCGCGCTGGGCCTCGTACGGCTGGACAACCGGAAGCGACTCGAGCGGATATCCCTCTTCGGCGCAGGCGCGGCAAACCCGGTTGTCGCGCTGGAGCGAGGCGATCGAGCGGTAGCTCGCGCGCCGGCGCGTCAAGAGCGGACGGCGACGAACCAGCGGCCGTCGAGCAACGTGCTGCCGCCGCCGAGCTCATCGGCCAGCCCGGCGGGCGTGAAGTAGCGCTTGTAGACCTCCCAGCGGGAGCCGTCGTCGAGGATCCGCTCCTGCATCTCCTCGGGCTCCACGTCCGGGCGGAGCGCGGAGTCGACCACGACCAGCTCGACGGCGACCCGGCGGGCCTCGCCGAGGAACCTCAGCCGGTCGTCCTCGTCGAGATGGCCGTAGAAGTGGGCGGTGAACACCCGCTCGAACGAGCCGTCGGGGAAGGGGAGCTCGAGTGCGTCGCCGGTCACGAAGGTCGCCTTCGGCGCCTGCCGGCAGGCCTCCTCGAGCATGCTCTGGCTCTGGTCGAGCCCGACGATCTCGCCCGGCAGGTGCCGCGTGAGGAAGCCGGTTCCGCAGGCGACGTCGAGGGTGCGGGCCGGCGGCAGGGCCTCGAGTACGCGGCGGAGCTCGTCCACTTCCTCGCCCCAGCCGGGGCGGTCGCGGTCGGCGAAGCGGCCTCGCCCCAGGTACCAGTCGTCGTACTCGGGGGCCCGCCGCTCGTAGTAGGCCTTCACGGTCCTAGACTACGCACGTGACACGGCCGCTCGAGTCGGTGCCGAACTTCTCCGAAGGCCGCGATCGCGCGACGATCGAGGCCCTTGCGGACGCTCTGGGCGGCAAGGCGCGGTTGCTGGACGTGCACGCCGACGCCGACCACAACCGCTCGGTCTACACGCTGGTCGGCTCCGGCGAGGAGCTGGTCGAGTCGCTGCTCGCGGGGATCGCCGTCGCCCGGGAGCGGATCGACCTGCGGCGACACGACGGCGCGCATCCGCGGATCGGCGCCGCCGACGTCGTGCCCGTCGTGCCGCTCGTGCCGGACGACCTGGCGCGAGCGCGTGAGGTGGCGCTCGAGCTGGCCGAGCGGGTGGGCGGCGAGCTCGGCCTACCCGTCTTCCTCTACGGCGAGCTCGGGGGCGGCCGAGGGCCGGCGTTCTTCCGGGCCGGCGGGACGGACGAGCTGGCACGCAGGGTGGCCGACGCGGAGCTCGCGTCCGACTACGGGCCGGCGCGGCTCGACGAGCGGGCCGGGGCGGTTCTGGTGGGCGCGCGGCGGCCGCTGATTGCGTTCAACGTGAACCTGCGGGGCTCCCTCGAGGCAGCCCGCGAGGTTGCGGCAGTCGTGCGGGAGCGCGACGGAGGCTTCCCCGGCGTGCGCGCGCTCGGGCTCGAGCTGCCGAGCGCCGGGCTCGTGCAGGTGAGCATGAACGTCGAGGACTACGAGGCGGCGGCGCTGCACGAGATCGTGGCGCGAGTCGAGCAGGAGGCGGCCGCGCGCGGCGCCGAGGTGGCCGGTAGCGAGCTGGTCGGCCTGATGCCCGCTGACGCCGCCGTCGCGGCGGCCGGGGCGACGTTGCGGATCGACGGGTTCGACGCGTCCCGGATCCTGGAGCTGCGGCTCCTCGACGATTGACATCGCCGGGCGTGCGCGGACGGCCCCCCAGCCGGTGGAGAACGCGTCACGCCTTCGTCACGGTCCCGTGACAGACACGTGCGTGTTTCCTGGTTACGATCGCCTCGGGGAGGAGGCCGGGCGAACCGAACTACAGGACCAAGTGGCCCCTGTGGGTCGGCGACCGGCGCAGGGATAGACTCGGGCGCGTGATCGAGAGCAGGGCCCTGACCGGCGAAGATCTCGGCCTCGCGGACGTCTGGGCCGTCGCCGTCGATCATGCGCCGGTCGGGATCGCCGACTCGGCCCGGGAGCGAATGGCCGCTGCGCGCGCCCTCGTCGAGCAAGCGGTGCACGGCTCCCGGGAGCACACCTACGGCGTCAACACCGGTTTCGGGCGCTTCGTCTCCCGAGCGATCCCGGAGGAGCTCACGGAGGAGCTGCAGCTTCGACTGCTTCGGAGTCACGCCTGCGGCGTCGGCGAGCCCTACCCGCCCGAGATCGTCAGGGCGGCGCTGTTGCTCCGCGCAAACGCGCTGGCCAAGGGCTACTCCGGGGCGCGGGCGGTCATCGTCGAGCAGCTCGTCGAGTTCCTGAACCGCGGCCTGCTTCCGCACGTTCCAAGCCGCGGCTCGGTCGGCGCGAGCGGCGATCTCGCGCCGCTCGCCCATCTCGCGCTGCCGCTCATCGGCGAGGGTGAGGCCTGGTTCGAAGGCGAGCGGCTTCCGGGCGCCGGCGCCCTCGCAGCGGCCGAGCTCGAGCCGATCCGGCTGCAGGCGAAGGAGGGCCTCTCGCTCGTCAACGGCACGCAGTTCATGGCGGCCTTCGGCGCGCTCGGCCTGGTCCGCGCCCAACGGCTGGCGATGACGGCTGACATCGCCTGCGCGGTTTCGCTCGAGGCGCTGCAGGGGTCCCGCACGAGCTTCATTCCGCAGATCCACGACGCGCGCCCTCTCCAGGGCCAGGGCGTGTCGGCGGCGAATGTCCTCCGGCTCCTGGACGACTCGGCGATCAACGAGGCTCACCGCTGGTGCGACAAGGTTCAGGACGCCTACTCGCTTCGCTGCGCGCCACAGGTGCACGGGGCTTCGCGCGACCTGCTCGACTACGCCGCGTACACCGTCGGGACCGAACTGAACTCTGCGACCGACAACCCGCTCGTGCTCGTCGAGGACGGGCTGCTCGTCTCGAACGGCAACTTCCACGGGCAGCCGCTCGCCTTTGCGCTCGACGCTCTCGCCATGGCCGTCTCGGAGCTCGCAGACATCTCGGAGCGGCGAGTCGAGCGCCTTGTGAATCCAAGCCTCTCGGGCGGGCTGCCCGCGTTCCTGACCGGCGACGGCGGACTGAACTCTGGGTTCATGATCCCGCAGTACGTGGCCGCGTCGCTCGTGAGCGAGAACAAGGTGCTCGCGCACCCGGCGTCCGTCGACTCGATCCCGACGAGCGCCGGCCAGGAGGATCACGTGTCGATGGGCAATGCCGCCGGGCTGAAGGCCTGGCAGGTGCTGGCCAACGCCGAGCGCGTGCTCGCTATCGAGCTCCTCGCGGGAGTTCAGGGGGTTGAGTTCCTGGCGCCGTTGCAGCCCGGGCGAGGCGTGCGCGCAGCCCGCGAGCAGATCCGGGCGCTGTCGCCGAGGCTCCGCGACGACCGACAGCTCTCGGGGGACATCGAAGCCGTTGCGGCGGCGATCCGGGACGGGGCGATCGTCGATGCGGTCGAGGCGGAAGTCGGCGAGCTGCGGTGACGAGCACCAACGGCGGCAACCCCTCTCGCAAGCGGACGTCCCGTCCCTATCGCGACACGGTCCTGGTGTATGGCGGGTTCGCCGTCGTTCTGGTCGTGATCGTCGTCCTGACCGGAGGACGTATCTGGTGGGCACTTCTCGTAGCAACCAGCGCGTTCATCGCCGCGGGCGGTTGGACCTGGCATTCGCTCCGCGCGCGCGAGAGGCAGAAATCGTGAGCACGACGCGCTCGCTCGAGGCGACCGTGGAGAGCCTGTGCGGCGACCTCTCGGCGATCCGCGCACCGCGCGGCACGGAGCTCAGCGCCCGCTCCTGGTCTACCGAGGCGCCGCTGAGGATGCTCCTCAACAACCTCGACCCGGAGGTCGCCGAGCGGCCGGAGGAGCTGGTCGTCTACGGGGGATCGGGCAAAGCCGCGCGCAACCACGAGGCACTGCGGGCGATCGTCCGCTCGCTTCTCACGCTTGGCGAGGACGAGACGCTGCTCGTCCAGAGCGGGAAGCCGGTAGGCGTCTTCCGCACCCACGCCGGCGCGCCACGGGTCCTGATCGCGAACTCGCTGCTCGTTCCCCGGTGGGCGACCTGGGACGAGTTTCGCCGGCTCGAGGCGCTGGGCCTGACGATGTTCGGGCAGATGACCGCCGGCAGCTGGATCTACATCGGCACGCAGGGGATCCTTCAGGGGACGTACCAGACCTTCGCGGCGGCCGGCGAGAAGCATTTCGGCTCGCCCGACCTCTCCGGCCGGACGATCCTCACGGCTGGGCTCGGCGGCATGGGCGGGGCCCAGCCGCTCGCGGGGACCCTGGCGGGCGCGGCCATTCTCTGTATCGAGGTCGATCCGACGCGCATCCGGCGCCGCCTCGAGACTCGCTATCTGGACGAGGCGACCGAGGATCTCGACGAGGCTCTCGGCCGGATCCGCGCCGCCGCTCGCGACGGTGAAGCGCTCTCGGTGGCGCTGCTCGCAAACGCGGCCGACGTCGTGCCGGAGCTTGCGCGCCGTGGTGAGCACTTCGACCTCGTCACCGACCAGACCGCCGCGCACGACCCGCTGAACGGCTACGTGCCGAGCGGGCTCGACGTCGAAGAGGCCGCGGCGCTCCGCAGGGCCGACCCGGACGAGTACGTGCGGCGGGCTCGGGAGTCGATTGCCGTTCATGTCAGGGGCCTGCTCGACTACGTCCGGGCCGGCAGCTATGTTTTCGATTATGGCAACAACCTGCGAGGTGAGGCCGCAGAAGGTGGCGTAGAAGACGCGTTTACATACCCGGGCTTCGTCCCGGCCTATATTCGGCCGCTTTTCTGTGAGGGCGTCGGACCGTTCCGGTGGGCTGCGTTGTCGGGTGAGGCCGACGACATCGCAGTGATCGACACGGCGCTTCGAACGCTGTTCCCGGAGGACAAGGCTCTCCAGCGGTGGCTGTCCCTGGCCCCCGGCCGGGTCGCATTCCAGGGGCTCCCTGCGCGGATCTGCTGGCTTGGCTACGGCGCCCGCGCCGCCGCCGGCCTGGCGATCAACGAGCTCGTTCGCAGCGGTCGCGTCAAGGCACCGGTCGTGATCGGGCGCGATCACCTCGACGCAGGCTCGGTGGCATCTCCGTTCCGCGAGACGGAGGCGATGCGCGACGGTTCCGATGCGATCGCCGACTGGCCGATCCTGAATGCGCTCCTCAACGTGGCAGCCGGCGCCACCTGGGTGAGCGTCCATCACGGTGGCGGCGTCGGCATCGGCAACTCGATCCACGCCGGGATGGTGGTCGTCGCGGACGGCACCTCGGAGGGCGCAGAGCGTCTCGAGCGCGTGCTCACGACCGACCCCGGCACCGGCGTCCTTCGGCACGTCGACGCTGGTTACCCGGAAGCCCTTCGGGCGGCGGCTCGACACGGTCTCGAGCCGCCGATGCCGCCGCGCGCAGGGTGACGGCCGCAGAGCCAGGCGGGTCTTCCGGCCGGCGCCTGCTCGTCCGCGATCTCGCGCAGCTCGTCACGCATCGAGGCGCCGAAGCGCCGCTGCGCGGGAGCGCTCTTTCCCACGTGGAGGTCGTCGAGAACGCCTACGTGCTCGCAGAGGTCGGCACGATCGTCGCGACGGGCCGTATGCCGGACCTCGGATCGCTCTCGGGGGACGTTGTCGAGCTCGACGGACGAGGGCTCAGCGCGATCCCGGGGCTCGTCGATTGCCACACGCATGCATGCTTCGCCGGCGATCGCGTCGCGGAGTTCGCGGCGCGCGCCTCCGGTGCGAGCTACGAGGAGCTGCATGCGGCCGGCGGCGGCATCCTCTCGACCGTCGAGGCAACTCGCGCTGCGGGGCCTTCAGGGCTGCGCGACCAGGTCGAGATGCACCGCGGCTGGATGTTGCGTGCCGGGACGACGACCTTCGAGGCCAAGTCCGGCTACGGGCTCGACCGCGAAACCGAGCTGGCATCACTGCGCGCGATCGCGGCGGCGGAAGGGGTTCCCACCTGGCTCGGAGCACATGCCGTCCCGCCGGAGTTCGAGGATGCCGACGCGTATCTCGACTTTGCCCTCGCCGAAGTTCTGCCGGAGGCGGCGAATCTGGCGGAAGCGGCGGACGTGTTCGTCGAGCGCGGAGCGTTCGACGTGCCGCAGGCGCGCCGCTATCTCGAAGCCTGCCGGGACGCCGGTCTCGCGTTACGGCTCCACGGCGACCAGTTCAGCGAGCTCGGCGCTGTCCCGCTCGCCGTCGAGCTCGGTGCGCGGTCCGTCGACCATCTCGAGGCGACGGGCCCAGAAGGAGTCACGGCGCTTGCCGCCTCCGACGTCGTTTCGGTCCTCCTGCCGGCGAGCGCGCTCTTTCTCGACCGCCCCATGCCTCCGGCCAGGAGCCTCCTGGACGCCGGCGCAGCGGTCGCCCTCGCCACCGACTTCAATCCGGGCAGCGCGTTCTGCGAGAGCCTGCCGCTCGTCTGCTCGCTAGCCTGCACGCAACTGAGGATGTCTCCAGAGGAGGCTCTCGGGGCCTGCACCGTGAACGCGGCGCAGGTCCTGGGCCTCGCCGGGCAAGTGGGCCGGCTGGCGCCTGGATATCGGGCCGATCTCGTCCTCATCGAAGCACCCGACTGGCGCCACCTCGCGTACCACCTCGGCGGCGATCTGGTCGCGGTCGTGATCCGCAATGGCGAGCCGCTCCGGCGCCACTGACCGGCGATACGCTAGACGGCATGCCTTCACGGAAACAGCGCCGCCGCCGGCAAAAGGAGCGCCGGCACGAGTACGAATATGTCTACGTCGACGACGAGGGGCATGAGGTCGAGGTCGACGACCCCAAGCGGCCTCGCGGGGTCGACTCGCGGCGGAATGGCAAGGGAGATGTCAAGAAGGCCACCAAGCGCCAGCCGGCCCGCTCGATCCGCAAGGTCGACCCGCCATCGTGGCGGCGCGTCCTGCGGCGGTCGCTCATCTTCGCGCCCGTGCTCTTCGTGGCCTTCATCCTGTTGAACCACAAGCAGCATCTCGCGACGAGCCTGCTGCTCGGCGTGGTCTACACGGCGTTCCTGATCCCGTTCATGTATCTGATGGACCGCACGATGTACCGCAACTACCTGCGGCGAACGGGCCAGAAGCCGCCCGAGCGCACGGGTCGCCGCCGCTAGGCGGAGGCCCCGGCGGTTTGCTCCTCGCCGCGGTAGTGGCCCGGCCCGGGCCACGGGCGAGGAAGAGCAGAAGGCGCGCCCCTTCGTCGCTCGAGACCGAATGGCGCTCACCAGGCTCGAAGGTGAACAGGCTTCCGGGCCGCGCCTCGAACGTCGCTCCGCCGGATTCCACCCGGACGCCCCCGTCCACGACGAGCACGAACGCGTGCTCCTCGACCTGGTGCTCGCCGAGCTCCTGGCCCGGATCGAGCCCCATGAGGACTGCTCGCGCGGCGGCGTCCGACTCGAGCACCACCGACGACCGGCTCCCACGCGATGTCTCGATCTCGTATAGGTCCCACCGGCGCGCGGACGGATCCCACCCCTGCGCGAACCGAGCCAAGCCCTGGCGGGGCCCGCGAAATGACACACTCTCGGAACGATCCCGTCACCCACCCGTGCGCCGTTCGGCGTTAGGCTCGCAGTGGGGAGGAGGCCGGGCGCGCCTTGACAAGGGGACCCGCCGGGATGCGGGGCCCGAGGAGGTGCACACACGAGCGAGCAGCGGGATCGGACCGGCCGCGGCGAGACCCTCCGGCCGCCAGGACATCTGTCCGCGCGCCGTTAGACTCAGCGCTCCGGTGAGCGCCCTGTGAGCATCGTCGTCGACCGCTATGAGCTCGGCCCGATCGGGACGAACTGCTACGTCGTGCGCTCGAGCCGAAGCGCGGAGGAGGCCGTGGTCATCGACCCGAGCGGCGGTTCCGCCGAGCTCCGTCTCGAGCTGGCGCGGCTCGGCGCTCGCTGCAGCGCGATCCTGATCACGCACGGCCACTGGGACCACCTGCTGGGGGTCGCCGAGCTCGCCGTGGGCACCGGCGCTCCGGTGCACATGGCCGACGACGAGCGGGCGATGCTCGAAAACCTCCCCGACCTCGTCCCGGCCGGCGTGACGGCGCGGGGCCACACGCCCGACGTCCTCCTCGCGGGCGACGAGACGCTCGAGCTCGCCGGAATCACGTTCGAGACGCTGCGCGTCCCCGGCCACTCGCCGGGGCACCTCGCCTACCACGCGGACGAGGCGCTCTTCTCGGGCGACGTGCTCTTCGCGGGCTCGGTCGGACGCGTCGACCTCCCCGGCGCCGACTGGGACACGCTGATCGAGACGCTCCGCGGCCTGACCGATCGCCTCCCGCCGGAAACGGTCGTCTACTCCGGCCACGGGCCGCCGACGACCCTCGGCACCGAGCTTGCCCGAAACCCGTTCCTGGCCCCGCTGCGCGTCTCGTGACGACGTTCGAGGCGCCGCGAGGCACTCACGACATCCTCCCCGCCGAGCAGCCGCTGTGGCGGCTCGTCACCGGGGAGGCGAACCGGGTCTGCTCCCTGTACGGCTACCGGCCTATCCAGACGCCCGGCTTCGAGGACACGGCGCTCTTCCAGCGCACGTCGGGCGCGGGCTCGGACGTCGTCCAGAAGCAGATGTACACGTTCGAGGACCGTGGCGGCCGCTCGCTCACCCTCCGGCCCGAGGGCACCGCGCCGATCGCCCGCGCCTACCTCGAGCACGGGCTCCACCGCGAGGGCCAGCCGGCCAAGCTCTACACGATCGCCTCGATGTACCGCCACGAGGCGCCGCAGCGCGGCCGCTACCGGGAGCACTGGCAGCTCTCCGTGGAGGCGATCGGTTCCCCTGACCCGGCGCTCGACGCCGAGCTGATCCACCTCTACTCGGAGCTGCTGGACCGGCTCGGCGTGACCGCCTACGAGCTGCAGCTGAACTCGATCGGCGACGAGAACTGCCGCCCCGCGTACCTCGAGCGCCTGAACGCCTGGCTCGACGAGCACGACGAGGCGCTCGACCAGGAGGCGCGCCTGAAGCGCGCGACGAGCCCGCTGCGCGTCTTCGACGTCAAGAACCCGGACATCCAGGCGGCGCTGGCCGACGCGCCGAAGATCGGCGACGCGCTCTGTGAAGACTGCCGTGCGCACTTCGAGCAGGTCCGCGCGCTGCTCGATGACTACGCGCTCGAGTACACACTCGTCCCGACGCTCGTCCGCGGCCTCGACTACTACACGCGCACGGTCTTCGAGTTCGTGGACGAGGCGATCGGCGCCAAGAGCTCGATCTGCGCGGGTGGGCGCTACGACGGCCTGGTCGAGGCGATCGGCGGGCCGCCCACACCGGGGGTCGGCTTCGGAGCCGGGATCGAGCGGCTGCTGCTCTCGCTCGAGGCGGCCGGGGTCGCGACCGATGGGCCCGGCATCGACGTCTTCGTCACGCTGCTCGAGAGCGACCACAAGACGCGTGTGCTGCCACTCGTAGCCGAGCTCCGCCGTGCCGGCCTGAGCGCCGAGACCGATTACGCCGGCCGTTCGCTCAAGGGCCAGCTCACGCAGGCGCGCCGCCTCGGGGCGAAGGCGGTCGTCGAGTGGGGCCCGGAGCGGTCGAAGATCCGCCGCCCGGGGGAGACCGACGAGGAGGTTCCGACCGCAGAGCTCGCGGAAAGGCTCAGGCGATGATGTGGCGGGACCTCGGCGCGGGCGAGCTACGCGAAGAGCACGTCGGCGTGCGGCACACGCTGGCCGGCTGGGTCTCGCGGCGGCGCGACCACGGCGGCCTCGTCTTCGTCGACCTGCGCGACGCGACCGGGATCGGGCAGCTCGTGATCAACCCCGAGCGCAGCCCCGAAGCCGCGGCCGCGGCCCACGAGATCCGGAACGAATTCGTGCTCCGCGCCACGGGCGAGGTGGTCGCGCGCGCGGCCGAGAACGTGAACCCCGGCCTCCCGACCGGGGAGGTCGAGCTGCAGGTCGACCGGCTGGAGATCCTCTCGCGTTGCCCGCCGCTCCCGTTCCAGCTCGACGAGGAGGGCGTCGACGAGACGCTCCGGCTCCGGTACCGCTGGATCGACCTCCGCCGCCCGCGCCTGCAGCGCAACCTGCGACTGCGCGCGCGGATGGTCTCGACGATCCGCCGGATCATGGAGGAGGCCGGCTTTCTCGAGATCGAGACCCCGATCCTGTTCAAGCCGACCCCGGAGGGCGCGCGCGACTTCATCGTCCCCTCGCGGCTCCAGCCCGGCCGCTTCTTCGCGCTGCCGCAGTCGCCGCAGATCCTCAAGCAGCTCCTGGTGATCGCCGGCTTCGAGCGCTACTTCCAGATCGCGCGCTGCTTCCGGGACGAGGACCTCCGCGCCGACCGCGTCCAGGAGCTGACGCAGCTCGACGTCGAGATGGCGTTCCCCGACGTCGAGCTCATCCTCGAGCTGATGGAGCGGATGATCCAGGCGGTCTGGCTCGAGTGCCTCGGCGTCGAGGTCGAGATCCCGTTCCCGCGCCTCTCCTACGCCGACTCGATGCTCCGCTACGGCACCGACAAGCCCGATCTTCGCTTCGGGCTCGAGATCCGCGACCTGACCGAGGTCACGCGCGGTTCCGGGTTCAAGGTGTTCGGCGAGGCCGAGGCCGTGCGCTGCCTGACCGTGCCGCAGGAGCTCTCGCGCGCCGAACTGGAGGATCTCGAGGAGGTCGCCAGGAGCTGGGGGGCGAAGGGTCTCGCCTACGTGGTCCACGACGAGCAGGGCGAGGCGCGCTCGCCGATCCTCAAGTTTCTCTCCGAGCCCGAGCTGCAAGCGATCGGCGGGACGCCGGCCTCGACCGTCCTCTTCGGAGCCGACCGGCCGGA
>DASPRN010000043.1:0-37814 GCA_035624425.1 Gaiellaceae bacterium | reverse complement strand
AGCGGCAGCGACCCCGGCGGGTACTCGACCTTGAAGTCCCGATAGGGGAGCTCGCCGTGGACGATCGCTGTCCCGTAGCGAAAGTACTCGACCGTGTCCCGGATCAGCTTGTGCCGGTAGAAGCCGACGTAGAGCAGCGAGAACGAGACGAGGAAGACGCCGAGGGCCGCGTAGAGGATCCGCCTCCTCAGGCCATCGCCTGCGATGCCGCCAACACCCTTCAAGCAGCGGGCCTCGTGCGCGCGGCCAACGGGATCTCCTCCCGCCGTGGGACGGTGGCGGGGTCGGGCGCCGGGGCGAGCACGGCGAAGGCCGCGAAGGGGAAGAACCACGGCAGGTAGAGGTAGAACCAGTGCGTCAGCACCAGCTCGAAGCCGAGCAGCAGCGCCGCCGTGAGCGCCGCGAGCTGCAGCGGCGACTTCCGCCTCGGCAGGAAGTAGGCGGCGGCCGCGCCGGCGATCAGCGCGCCCTCGAGCACGCGCTGCAGGATGTGCAGGTCCGGCAGGCCGGCGTGGTACTGCCGCCAGTCCCAGATCGAGAAGGGTGACTCGCGCCGGAGCTGCCAGCTCAGCGTCCGCCTCCAGAACTCGTGCGCGGCGGCGAGCGGGTGCCCGTCGAGGAGGAGGATCGAGAAGGCGGCGAGGGTGGCGAGGAGGAAGGCGGCGAGGAAGACGAGCTTCTGCCGGGGCTTGGCGTAGGCATCCGGGTACGAGGCCCAGAGCGGCGCGAGCAGCAGCGGGCCGAACTTCGTCCAGCCGGAGAGCGCGACGGCCGCGCCGCGGGCCGCCGGCGAGGTCACGAGCCAGAAGCCCCAGATCAGGAAGAGCGGCGGCAGTGCGTCGTTCGTGTTCGAGCTCGAGACGTACTGCGTGAACGGGTAGGCAACCCAGGCGAACGCCATCGTCACGGCGAGCCGCGTCCCGCCGAAGCGAAGTCCGATGAGGGCCAGGCCGAGCAGGCAGAGGAGATCGAACGCGATCGAGCTCGCATGTGCGGCCGGGAGGTCGTCCCACTTGCCGCTCCAGCCGAACGCCAGGTAGCCGGGCAGGTAGGCCTCGTAGGCGACCGGCCCGTACGTGTCGCCCTGAGGGTTGGCCGACTCGCAGCGACCGTCGGCCTGGATCCGCTCGCGGATCTCGCCGTCGGAGTCCTTCGGCCCACAGGCCTTGAGGCTGTCCTCGACCGGGAAGTTCCCGTAGGGCGGCTGGCCGTGCGCGATCCGCTCCGCGCCGATCACCCCCGAGTAGCCGACGTCGATCACGTTCGACGAGCTGACGTTCAGCCCAACCCGGAAGCCGGCGAGGAAGATCGTCGCGGCGAGGAGTGCCCACACCGGCCAGACCGGCGCCGACGCGGTCGCGAGCCGCCCGCGCCAGGCGCTCCAGACCATCCGCACGAGCAGATAGGCGAGCGGCGGGTAGACGAGCGGGACGCTCGTCAAGACGTCGCCGCGATTGAAGTAGAGGAGCGAGACCGAGAACGAGAGCAGCACGAGCAGGTCGAGGTTGCGGATGTTCAGCGGGCGCCGGAAGTCGGCCAGGCCGAGCAGGAAGACCGCGCAGAAGCCGAGCCAGATGCCGGCGTTGTTGATCTCGTTGCCGCCGAAAGCGCCGGCGTAGCCACGGGCCATCTTCCAGGCAACCTGCGGGCCGGTCCACGCCTCGGTGACGGCGCCGCTCTTGTCGTCGACCCGGCCGGTCGCGATCTCACCGGCCGCGCCCCACCAGACGTTGACCTTCCAGCTGCCCTTTGCGTAGGTCGCGTCGGTCGTGCGTCCCTTCTCCGGGTAGCGGTCGAGCCAGGAGGCGACCTTGCGGTAGGTCAGGAAGATCCGGGTCACCCCGGCCTTGGTCAGCCGCGGCTCGGGCGGCTGGAGCGACGAGGCGGGTAACGGCGGGTGCCGCGGTGGAGCAGCCTCTGCGAGCGCGGGGGCCGCCAGCGCCACGACGACGACGGCGAGGGCGACCACGCGACCCGTGATCAGAGGCAATCCTCTCGGTCGGCGTCGCAAGCGAAACGCCTCAGCCTAAGGGCGGTGCCGAACGCGAAACGACCAGAGCTTGTTGCCGATGAAGTTCAGCGGCGTGACGAGCACCACCGCGATCGCCTGGGCCAGCACCTTGTCGACGCCGAGCGCGATCAGCCCGGTCAGCAGGGCGAGGTTGGCCGCGTAGGCGACGAGAGCGACGACCAGGAAGCGGAGGCCCTGCCAGCCGACGTGGCCGCGCTGGTCGTGGAAGGTCCAGAGTCGGTTCCAGACGTAGTTGTTCGTGACTGCGACCACGAACGAGCACGTGGCCGCGACCGCGTAGTGAAGACCGGCTTCCTTGAGGAGAACGGTGTAGACGACGAGGTTGATCGCGTACCCCGTCGCCCCGACCACGGAGAACTTGGCGAGCTGCACCCAGTTGCGCGGCCGGCTGAGCGCGCGGCCTGCGCGGGAGCGGGAGAGAACGGCTGCGGGCGAGAACGCCATCGGCGCCCGAGCCTAGCGGCTCCGCTGGGCCGAGCCTGCCTGCACTGCCTTGCAACCGTCACGCTTTCGTCACATCCGCGTCACACACGCGTGCGCCTTCCACCGATAGGCTCGCAGCGGGGAGGAGGTTGGGCGTGCCTTAGACGCGAGTTCGCGGGGAAGGCGAACCTCTGGGCCGGGACCGATCAGCGGACGCGGAAGCCCGTCTCGCCCACGGGCTCCTGCCGCTCGACGTCCACTTCCTCGACCTTGGCGCCCGCCGGCCCGCGCCGGCACCATTCGACCATCGACTCGACATGCTCGTCCTCGCCCTCGAACACCGCCTCGACCCGCCCGTCCGGCAGGTTGCGTATCCAGCCTGCGACTCCCAGCGACTCGGCTCTCGCCCGCGCCTCGGCGCGGAAGAAGACGCCCTGCACGCGGCCTCGCACCTGAACGCGCGCGCGCGTCACTCGGTGTAGCCCTCCACGCCGACGAGCGGGACGAAACGGCACGGGACCGAGTGGATCACGGCCGGTCCCTCGGGGCTGCGGACGATCACCTCCAGCCGCTGGGCCCGCGGCCCTCCCACCGGAACAACCAGGCGCCCATCGGCGCGTAGCTGCTCATAGAGCGTCTGCGGCAGGGCCGGAGCGGCGGCCGCCACGGCGATCCCGTCGTAGGGCGCCCGCTCGGGCCAACCGAGCGTCCCGTCGCCGACCACGACCTCCACCCCGTCGTAGCCGGCCGCGACGAGGTTCACGCGCGCCTGGTCGGCGAGCTCCGGGATCCGCTCGATCGTCACCACCTCCGCACCGAGGTCCGCGAGGACCGCGGCCTGGTAGCCGGAACCGGCACCGACGTCGAGGACCCGCAGTCCCGGGCGTACGGCAAGCGCCTCCACGATCACGGCGACCATGTACGGCTGCGAGATCGTCTGGCCGTGACCGATCGGAAGCGCCGCGTCGTCGTAGGCGCGGGGCCGCTCTGTCTCGGGGACGAACAGCTCTCGGGGCACGCGCCCCATCGCGCGAAGAACCTCCTCGTCCCCGATGCCGCGCGCGCGGAGCTGACGCCCGACCATCCGCTTGCGAGCGCGGGCGGGATCGTCAGGCGGCATCGGCCGCGTCGCGCGCCCCGACGCCGAAGTGCGCCAGCGCGAGCTGCTTCAGGTCGACGATCCGACGCGGCACGGGCGCGTCGATTCCCACGGTCAGCATCGGCACCTCGGAGTCCCCCGCGTCCAGGGAGCCGTGACTGCCGCCGCCGAGATGGCTCCGTCCGGCCAGATCGGTCAGCTCGACGCCTGCGGGCGGGGAGACGATCAGCTCGCCGGCGTTCGGATTCGCGAGGGCGCACCAGGCGCGCTCGAGCGCGTCCGGCTGGTCGAGCAGCCCGGCGTCGCCGCTCGTCCGCCAGCCGTGATCGGCCGGCGCGAAGCGCAGCTCCTCGCCGGCCCGCCGCGCGACCGCCTCCGCACCCTCCCGGTAGAGGACGACTTCGGCCGCGGCCGAGCCGTCCAGCCGCCGAGCGAGCTCACCGGGCTCCTCCAGGCAGCCCGGCAACCGGTAGACCATGCCGGCGCGGTTCGAGGCGGTGACGAGCAGGCCGTCGACGGAGGCGAAGGGCGTCTCGAGCGACTCCGCCCGCTCGACCTGGGTCTGGCCGTGGTCCGAGCACACCACGACCGCGTAGCGCTCCAGGAACTCGTCTGGCCCGCCGGCCGCTTCGATCAGGGCGCCGACGGCCGCGTCGCTCCGCGCGAGCGCCACCTGCGTCGCCTCCGGCCCGAGCACGTGGGAGGCGAAGTCGTAGTCGGGCAGGTAGTAGAAGAGGAAGTCGAACCCGTCGCGGGTCACCAGCCACCGCCCGACGGCCGCCGCGTAGGCGTCGATCGAGCCGGCCGAGCGCCCGAAGACCCCGACCGGGGCTCCGGTCACGTCGGACTCGAACAGGCTGTAGAAGAAAAAGCGCCGCGGCCCGAAGGCGGGGGCAAGGCCGGGCAGCACCGCGCGGTGCCGCGTCCGGCCGCGGTAGCAGGTGACGTTCACCACGGCGGCTGTCAGGCCGGTGTCCTCGAGCGCCTCGTAGACCGTCACGGCGTCGCGGCCGAGATGCTGCTCGTTCATGTTGAAGACCGCGTCGAGGAACGACCGGCGCGTGCCGGCCGCGCGGATCGCCGCGAACGACGAGCCGTACTCCACGACGCGTCGCTCCCCGCGGTGGTACCAGACCAGGTGCGGGATTCGGTGCACGTCAGGGTGGGCGCCGGTGGCGATCGACGAGAGGCAGACCGGCGTCAGCGAAGGGAACGTCGAGACCCCGCGCCCGTAGCTGCCGTGCCTGGTGAGGAAGGCGAGCGCCGGGGCCGTCCCGCTCTCGACGGCGTCCTCGAACACGGCGGGCGTCAGGCCGTCGATCACGACGAAAATCAGCTTCACCGGGGCCGCCTCTCAGTCTCGCGCGAGGCTGCGGAGCCCCGCATGACGGGCGGGCTGCCGCTTGCGGGCGCGGGTCGCAAGCGCCGGAACTCCGGCGGCCTCGAGGAACCCGACCGCCGGCACGAGCGCGAGCACCGCCAGGACGAGCCCGCCGAGAACGCCGAGGGCCGCCGTCCCGCCTCGCGTGCCTCCGCGGGCAAGCGTGCCGGCAACCACGCCGGAGACGGCGACCGTGGCGAGGACCGCTCCCACTGCTCCGGCGACTGCCTCGCCCCATCCGAAGGCGTAGCCGGCTGCCGCGGCGGCAACGGCAGCCAGCGCCGCGACGGCGGCCATGAGCGCGCGGCGCGGGGCGAGCAGCCCGGCGAGCGCCGTGCCGATCGCCGTTCCGAGCCCGAGGAAGAGGCCGATTCGGTACCACTCCCACATCGCCGCGAGAGTGTAGACGCGCCGTCTAGGCGCTAGCCCTCCAGCCGGTGGATGACCGCCAGGCCGAACTCGGCCGCACGGGCGCCGTCGATCACGCGGTGGTCGAAGGTGACCGCGATCGTCCCGAGCGGCCGGACCACGACCTCGCCGCCGCGGACGGCCGGGCGATCGGCGACCCGACCGATGCTGAGGATCGCGACCTCGGGGTGGTTGACGATCGGCGTCGTCAGCAGGCCGCCCAGCTTGCCGGCACTCGTGAGGGTGAAGGTCGAGCCGCGGAGCTCCTCCGGCTTGAGAGTGCCGGCGCGGGCAGCCTCGGCCAGGCGCGAGACCTCGGCCTCCAGCTCGTCGATGCTCGCGGTGTCGCAGCCTCGGACGACCGGGACGACGAGGCCCTGTTCGGTCTGGACGGCGACGCCGAGGTCGTAGCGTTCGAGGTAGACGATCTCGTCGTCCTCGAGCCTCGCGTTCAGCTCGGGGAACTCGCCCAGGCTCGCGGCGATCGCCTTCAGCACGGTCGGCACGAGCCGCTTGAGGTCGACGCCGCCGAAGTCGCACTCCTCGACCCAGGTGACGGCCGGGACTTCGCGGTGAGCGTAGGCCATGTGCTCGGCGACGAGCCGCCGCACGCCGCGCAGCCGCTCGCGCCGGCCCTCCGGGGCCTGTCCCAGGGACAGTCCCCCGGCCCCGGCCGCACGGCGCACGTCCTCTTCGGTCACCCGCCCCTGCGGCCCTGTCGCCTTGACGCTGGAAAGGTCGATTCCAAGCTCCTCGGCCATGCGCCGAACGAGCGGCGTAGCCCGCACCCGTCCTTTCTGGCCGTGGCCCAGGGACTGTCCCTGGGACGTGGCCGAAACAGACGGCGCGGGCTCCGCCCGCGGTTCCTCGGGGGTTGCGCCATCGCCACCGATCACGACCAGCACCGTTCCGACGGGCACGATGTCGCCCTCCGCGACCAGGATCCGCGCGACGACGCCGGCGGCCGGCGAGGGAATCTCGACCGTCGTCTTGTCCGTCTGGATCTCCACCAGCGGATCGTCCTCGGCGATCTCCTGCCCCTCCGAGACGAGCCAGCGGGCGATCTCGCCCTGCGTCAGCCCCTCGCCGAGGTCGGGCAGCTTGAACTCGTAGGCCATCGGCCGAGACCCTAGACGAGCGCGTCGTCGCAGAGCATGGCGTGGACGCCCTTGACGCCGTTCACCAGCTGCGTGACACGCAGGTCGACCACCACGCTCGCCAGCGCGAGCGCGTCCCGCCGGTCGAAACCGTGCTCACGGTGCATGAGCTCGAGCATCCCGTCGACGGCCTGCGCCGCCGCCAAGCGCCTCGGTGGGTGTGTTCCGTGCACACCTGGCTCCGGCGGCGGCATTCCCATCACGCCGAGGAACGGCCGGAGGGCGACCGTGCGGCCGAACTGGTCGCGACCCGTGCCGGCATCGACGTCGAGCTGCCAGACGAGCGCCTGCGTCTCACCGCCCGCCACGCCCAGCCGCTCGCGAGTCCCGCCGTCATCCGACGGCGGCCCGATTCCCCAGCCCGCGTCCGGAGAAGAGAACGCCACGGAGTCGCCCGGGTCGACGGAGAGCACGGGCGGCAGGTCGCGCGAGAAGTGGCCGTGAACGGTGCGGCGCTCGACGGGAAGCTCGTGGACCAGGGCGCGCCTCAGAGGACGCGGGTACCGGCCGCGTCGAACGCCTCCACCTGGGCGGCGGCGACAGGGCTGCCGCTCAGGCCGTCGCGAAAGAGGGAGAAGATGACCGCGTCTCTGGGCTCCTCCCCCGGAACCGAGATCAGCCTGCGCCGCAGCCGCGCCTCCTCGACGAAGCCGAGCTTGCGGGGCACGGCCGCGCTCCGCTCGTTCGCCGGGTCGACGCGGATGTCGATCCGATCGGCGCCGCACACCTCGAGCCCGACGCGCGCCAGCGCCGCGCTCGCCTCGGTCGCGTACCCCCGCCCGACCGCCGAGGCGCGGATCCAGTAGCCGATCTCGAGGGAGATGGAATCGCCCGCCCGCGGATGCAGCCCGCTCCCGCCGACGACCTCGGATTCGTCGGCGGAGAACAGGCCGTAGACGAAGTTCTCGCCGCGGTCGAACTGGCTGCGAAACGCCTTGAGCAGCTGCACCTTCTGCGGCAGCGTCTGCGGCTCGTCACGGGCCCACGGCATCCACGGCCGTAGGTGCTCGAGGCTCGAGTCGACCGCCTCCTTCAGCAGCGGCGCGTCGGTTGGCTCCCAGCAGCGCGCGACCAGACGCTCGGTGACCACGCGGTACGGCGGGTCGATCAGAACCCGAGCAGCCTTCGCGCAGCGTCGGCAACGCGCTCGGCCGACGGCATGTACGCGTCCTCGATCTGCCAGTACGGGTAGGGGACGTCGTAGCCGGTCACCCGGACGACCGGGGCGCGGAGGTCGAGCATCGCCTTCTCCGCCAGGACCGCCGCCAGCTCGGCGCCGTAGCCCGCAGTCCTCGGCGCCTCCTGGACGATCACGACCCGGCCCGTCTTGGCCGCCGCGGCGAGCAGCGCGTCTTCGTCGAGCGGCTTCAGCGTACGGATGTCGAGGATCTCGACCGAAGCGTCGAGCAGATCGGCCGCCGATTCGGCCACGGGCACCATCGCCCCGTACGCGACGAAGGTCAGATCGTCACCTTCGCGAACGGTGCGCGCGACGCCGAGCGGAGTGACGTGCTCGCCCTCGGAGACCTCGCCGCGCAGGGTCCGGTAGTGGAGCTTCGGCTCGAGCACGACGACCGGATCGGGATCGCGGATCGCCGCCGCCAGCAGTCCCTTCGCGTCGGCAGGCGTCGAGGGGATCGCCACCTTTACGCCCGGCGTGTGCGCGTAGTAGGCCTCCGGCGAGTCGTCGTGGAGCTCCGGCGCGCGCACGCCGCCGCCGTAGGGCATCCGGACGACGAGCGGGAAGCTCATCGCGCCGCCGGTCCGCCAGCGGTATCGGCCCACGTGCGTGATCAGCTGGTCGAGGCACGGGTACGAGAAGGCGTCGTACTGCATCTCGCAGACCGGCCGCCAGCCTGCCATGCAGAGACCGACCGCGGAGCCGAGGATCCCGGCCTCGGCGAGCGGCGTGTCGACGCAGCGCTCCGGGCCGAAGCGGTCGCGCAACCCTGCGGTCGCACGGAAGACCCCGCCCGCGCGACCGACGTCCTCGCCCATGACCAGCACGTCGGGATCGCGCTCGAGCTCGACGTTGAACGCATCGTTGATCGCCTCGACGAGCGTCAGCTCAGGCACCGAGGCACTCCAAGTAACACAGTGTTACAAGGCTCGTTCGGCTCACGGCAACTCCTCGTGGCCGAGCACCCTCCGCAGCTCGGCGAGATCCTGCTCGAACGAGGCGGGTGGGTCGGCGAAAGCGTGCGAGAAGACGAGCGACGGGTCCGGCGGCGGCTCCGCCTCCGCCTGCCCGATCCCCTCGCGCATCAGGTCCGCGGCCTCCGCTCGCACAGCCTCGGCGGCCTCGTCCGAGAGCAGGCCGAGCCGGCGCAGGTACGACTCGTAGCGGCCGACGCACTCGCGCTCTCTCTCCTCGTCGACGCGGGCCCCGTCGATGTACGCGGACGGGTCGTCGGCGGTCGCGTGCGGCGCGGCCCGGTAGGTCACCGCCTCGATGAAGGTCGGGCCCTCGCCGGCCCGGGCACGGGCCACTGCTTCGCGCGTCGCCTCGTAGACGGCCAGGACGTCGCCGCCGTCGACGCGCACGCCCGGGATCCCGTAGCCGACCGCCTTGTCGGCCAGCGTCTCCGCGGCGGTCTGCGCCGAGAGCGGCGTCGAGATCGCCCACTGGTTGTTGTTGCAGAAGAGGACGAGCGGCGCGCGCATCACCGCCGCGAGGTTGGCGCCCTCGTGGAACGAGCCCTCCGACGTGGCGCCGTCGCCGAAGTACACGATCGCGCAGGCGCTCTCGCCCCGGAGCTTCTTGCCCCAGGCGAGCCCGGCGGCATGGGGCACGTGGGTGCCGATCGGGACGCAGATCGAGGCGACATTCCAGTCGAGCGGGTTCCACCAGCCGGCCGGGTGGCCGCGCCACCACGAGAGCACCGTCGATGCCGGCAGCCCGCGCAGGAGGCCGATCGCCGACTCGCGGTAGCTCGGGAAGATCCAGTCCTCTCGCTCGAGCGCGAAGACCGAGCCGGCCTGCATCGCCTCGTGGTTCCAGAAGATCGCGTAGGTGCCGATCCGGCCCTGGCGGTGGTAGACGAGCGAGCGCTCGTCGTAGGTGCGGAGCAGGACGAGGTCACGGTGCAGCTGGAGGAGGTCGTCCTCGGAGAGCCCCTCGACCTCGCCGTCGGGAACGCCTTCGCCGTCGCCGATCACACGGCGAAGCTCGCCGGGCCCCAGGACGGGCAACGTGTCCGCCATGGCGCGAATCTACCGAACGGACGAGCGGGCTACGGCGGCGACGACGGCCACCGCTGCGGCGGCGGCGAGCACCCCGACGAGCTCGAGCGAGACGCCGCCCTCGAGCGGCACGCCGGCAGCCAGCACCACGAGAGCGGCCAGCAGCGCTCCGCCCGCGCAGCAGCCGGCGACCACGGCCACGCGGTTGACCAGAACGCGCAGCTCGGAGAAGGCGGGCACACGCGGCTCGATCGACCACCACGCGAGCTCAGCGGAGAGCAGGAAGCCCGCGGCGTAGAGCGGTGTCCAGTCGTCCGCATGGGCGGGCCCGGCCGTCAGGCGCACGGCCTGCTCGGCGCCGAGCAGGACGAAGCCGGCGATGAGCGGCGCGCTGCGGCGCAGCGCCAGCCCGACGCCGAGAAAGAGCAGCGCGCCGGCGCCGAGGCCGGCGACCGCCCAGCCGTTGAGCGGCCCCTTGCCGAGCGCGGGGACTGCGAGCGCGACGGCGATGAGCAGCGCGCCGGCGGCAGTCGCTAGACGCGCACCAAACGGGCGTGGCGCCTGAATCTCCTCACCTCCTCGAGCGCGGCGTCCAGTGGCTCCCCGGCGCGCCACTCGGCAACGGGTACGCCGAGTTGCCGGTAGCGCGAGCGAAGCGCCTCGCGGCGGAGGAGCCAAAGTCGCCAGGCGAGGTCCTCGAGGCTGCGACCACCCGGCGGCGCAAATGGCACTGGTGAGATCTCGATCACGGCCAGGTCGAACCCGCGCGCGCGAAGGTCGAGCAACGCCCGGACCGCCCGCTCGTCGAGCAGCGGCGAAAGGGCGAGAACGAGTGCTTTCGACGGCAGCGTCCGCCGGGGAAGGAGGCCGATGTCCCTCCACGCGTAGCTGAGGAAGATCTCCGCGTCGAGGAGCGAATCGAGCACACGGTAGAGCTGGACGACGCCGCTCGAGGCGGTCAACCAGTTGAGCACTCCGCCGAAGGCGACGAGCCCGACGCGGTCGCGTTCTGCCAGGTAATGGCGCACGAGCGATGCCGCGGCGCTCACGGCCTGATCGAGCGTGCCCTCGCCGCCGAGCCGTGCCTCAAGGAACGTGTCGAGGAAGAGGACCACGTCGGCGTTGCGCTCCGGATGCGTCTCCGTCACCCACGGCGTCCCACGCCTGGCCGTCGCGCGCCAGTTGATGCGCCGCACGCGGTCGCCCGGCTCGAAGGGGCGCAGGTCGGCGAACTCGATCCCCTCGCCGCGGGAGCGCGGGACCTGGTTGCCGACGAACGCCTGCGTCTCGAGCGGCCGCAGCAGCCGGCGGAGCGACTCGCCGTGCGGATAGACCTTGAGCGGCCGGTGCCCTTCGATCGTCCGCTCGTGGACGACGAGCCCGAACCGGTCCTGCACGCGGAGAACCAGTGCGTCGGCGACGTACGCGCCCCAACGCTCGCACCGGAGCCGGTGCTCGCTGGCCCTGGGCTCGTCCCGGGGGAGGCTGAGAAGCTGCGGGTTGGGCGACTCATCGTCCAGGCCGTAGGGCAGGTCGAGCAGTACCTCCAGCCGGGCGACGGGGCGCTCGCTGCGAAGCACGAGCTCGGCGTTCACGCTCTCGCCCTGAACCTGCCGCTCGCGCTCGAGCTCCAGGCTCGCCTGCACGTCGGGCTCCTCCGCGAGCGAGAGCCCTACTACGAGGACGGCCGCGAACGGCGCCGCAAGCGCGACGAGCTCCGGCCGGCCGGTGGCGAGCGCGGCGAGGAGGCCGAGTCCGGCGAGCACGGCATAGGCGCCGAGCTTCGGCGTCGGCGTACGGGTCATTCGGCCGCCGGCTCGGCCTCGGCCTTCGGGGTCGGCACCTGGTCGAGCAGGTCGGCGATGACGTCCTCGGGCCGCAGCTGCTGGACCCAGAGCTCCGGCCGGAGCGACAGCCGGTGCGCCAGCGCCGGCACCGCGACCGACTTGACGTCCTCCGGGATGACGTAGTCACGACCGGCCAGCGCCGCCCGGCAGCGCGAGAGCTTCAGCAACGCCAGGGAACCTCGCGGGCTCGAGCCGACCAGCACGCCCGAGGCGCTGCGGGTCGCAGCCGCGAGGTCGACCATGTAGAGGCCGACGCTCCGCTCGACGTGCACCTGCTCCACTGCACCCTGCATCGCGAGCAGCTCCTCGCGACCGACGACAGGCTCGAGCTCGATCTCGTCGGCGGCCCGTGCGAGGCGGCGCTCGAGGACGTCCCATTCCTCTTCGCGGTCCGGGTAGCCGACGCCGATCCGGAGCAGGAAGCGATCGAGCTGCGCCTCCGGCAGTGGGTAGGTGCCCTCGTACTCGATCGGGTTCTGCGTCGCGAGGACCAGGAACGGGCGCTCCAGCGGGTGCGTCTCCCCTTCGATCGTGACTTGCCGCTCCTGCATCGCCTCGAGCAGCGCGGCCTGCGTCTTCGGGGGGGCGCGATTGATCTCGTCGGCGAGGAGGAGGTTGGTGAAGATCGGCCCGGACCGGAACTCGAAGTCGGCCTCGCGCTGGTTGAAGATCGACGAGCCTGTGACGTCCGATGGCATCAGGTCCGGCGTGAACTGGACTCGCGTGAAGCCGATGCTGGTCACCTGGGCGAAGGTGCGGGCGATCAGCGTCTTGGCCAGGCCCGGAAAGTCCTCGATCAGGACGTGTCCGTCGGCGAGCATCCCGAGCAGGACGAGCTCGAGCGCCTCGCGCTTGCCGACGATCGCCCGCTCGACCTCGGCCAGGATCCGTTCGGACCGTTCGGCCAGGTCCGCGATCGTCACGTAATCGACTCCAGCCCTTCGATCGCGCGGCGCAGGGCCTCCGGCCGCGTTCCCGGGCCGAAGCGGCTCTCCGGGCCGGCGCGATCGGGGCGGACGAGCTCCCAGAGCTCCTCGCCGAGTGCCGCCTCGACCTTCGGCCCGCCGCCGTCCAGCCTCAGGCCGCGGTTGTCGGCGAGCCGCTGGGCGGCGATCTCGCGGAGGATCGGCCGCAGGCGGTAATGAAGGTCGAAGGCTGTCGCCACGGCAAGGACGGCCAGCCGCTCGGTGGCCACGAGGCCGGGGGGCCGCTGCGGGTCTGGCTCCCGCCTCCGTTTCAGGGCGTCCGCCAGGGCGGACGTCCCTGCCGGCGGGAAGGCGTCCTGCACAGCGAGCACGGCAGCCAGCACGACGATCGCGCCGACGACGAGTGCGCAGACCTGGAGCTCGAGCGCGCCGCGCCCGGGGGTCAGGGCGTACGCGATCGCCAGCCCGATGCCCGCCAGGCAGATGCCGGTCGCCGTTCGCGTCAGCAGCCGTCTCACGCAGCCTCTTCCGCGTCCTCGAGCTCGGCGCGCAGGCTCGCGAGGGCAGCCACGGCCTCGTCCTTCATCCCGGCGTCGATCTCATGGGTGCTGAACCTCGCCCACGAGAACAGGTTCGTGAGCCGCTCGACCTCGTGGGAGCTCACCTCGAGTCGATCGAGGACGCGGGCGACATACTCGAACGGACCCTCGGCGCGGTGTCGAGGAACGCCGTAGGCGGCAAAGGTCTTCTCCATGCGAGCGTAGGCCTGGATCACGGCGCGCCGCGGGTCGTCGTCGTCGTGGAGGTCCTGGAGCGTGTCCCTGAGGATCTCGTCGAGCGCGGCGGCCAGCGTCGCCTCGGTACGTTGCTCCTCGCTCCAGCGGCGGTGGGTGACGACGGCCCCGACGGCGAGGATCACGAGCCCGAGCAGGATCGCTCCGAAGACGTAGAGCGTCAGCCAGTCGAAGCCGGGGCCTGCGGCCGGCGGGACGCCCTTGGCGCCACCGGACGACCCGGGGGGGTGATGGCCGGGCTTCAGCGTCACTGGGGTGTGAAAAGGGCGCACGGTGACAGGCCCGACGCGCGCGAAGACCAGGACGAGGAGCCCGCTCATGAGCACGATCACGATCGCGGTCTGCCACCACTTCGCCCGGTCCCGTGAGCGGGGCTCCCACCCGCGAGAGGCGAACGCCCACAGGAGGATCAAGGCGCCGAACGGCAGGAGGATGCCGATCGCGACGACGAAGTAGTTGCCGAGGAGCCCCGTGGCGTCGCTCGGAGGAGCTCCCGACCCGCCCGCGGGACGGTGGGCGCGGCTGCCGACGGCGACCAGCGCAAGCAGGACCGTCAGAGCCGCACCGCTGATCGCGACCTTCCGCCCGTTGCTCATGGGCGAACCCTAGATGAGCACCGTGAGCGCGCTGCGCTCGGCCTCGAAGACGGCCTCGGTGACGTCGCCGAGATCCTCGCCGTCGGCCTGGAGCGCGAGCGGCCGGTCGCAGATGATCTCGATCCGGTCGAGGTCGTGCCCGTAGAGCACGTCGGCCGCCTCGACCTGCCCGCGGCCGCGCAGCAGGTAGCGGAGGTAGCGCGGGAGCGAGCGTCTCGCGACGCAGGCCGGGGCGACCAGGTCGAGGCCGAGCTCGAACCGCGCATCTGGGGCCGCGTGAATCGGGACCGGCCCTGCGTACGTGTACGGGTCGGTGTTCGCGACGAGCACGAAGGCCGCGCGCCCGAGGCCGCGAACCTCGAGCGCGGGCTCGAACCGGCCGTGCCTGGCCGCCAGCAGCCGTACCGCGGCTGCGATGTAGGCGGCGTCGCCCGGGCGCTTGCCGTCCTCCCGCCGTCCGAGCGCGTCCACCCGGCGCACGAGCTCGCCGTCGAGCCCGATCCCGGCGGAGAAGCCGAAGCGCCTGCCGTTCACGCGCCCGACCGAGATCGTCCTCGTCCGCCCTTGCTCGAGCGCCTCCGCCACGGTGCGCGCGGCGGCTACCGCATCGCGCGGCAGCCCGAGCGCGCGCGGCAGCACGCTCGTCCGCCCGCCGGGGAGGAACCCGAGCGGCACTTCGGCCGGCGCGCCGTTCAGCGCCTCGTTGAACCCGCCGTCGCCGGAGTAGACGACGAGCGCGTCGCCCACCGCGGCAGCTGCCAGCACGGCGCCGTGGCCCGGCCGCTCCGTCAGCAGCGTGCGAACCGTCCCGGCGCGGCCGAGCTCGCGCTCCACCGACCGCACGCGCTCCTCGGTGACGGCGCTGGCAAACGGGTTCACGATGAGAACGACTTCCACGGGCGTCGGTCAGTCGGGCGTCGCGTAGCCGCGCATGCCGTTCAACAGCAGGTCATAGAAGCGGTCGGCGAGCTCGTCCGTGTCGCGGCCGGGCGCGAGCCAGGTGTAGGCCCAGTTGGCAGCCGACAGCGCGAGCAGCGCGGCCGTGGAGTCGTCGAGGTCGCTGCGCAGCTCGCCGAGGTCGCGCCCCTCGCGAAAGAGGGCGCGGATCCGCTCCTCGTAGCGCCGCCGCTCGGCCAGGATCTCGTCGCGGCGCTCGCCTTCGAGGTAGCGCCACTCCTGGACGAAGACCGTCGCCACGTCGAGCTGGTCGGCGACGATGCGAAGGTGCGAGCGGAGCGCCAGCCGGATCTTCTCGGTCGCCGGCAGGTTGTCCGGGATCGCGTCGAGCCCCGCGTGGAACGCGCGCGCCCCTTCCTGCATCGTCTCGTAGAGCAGGTCCTGCTTCGACCTGATGTGAGCGTAGAGCGAGCCCTTCTGCACGCCGAGCGCCTCGGCGATCTCACCGATCGAGGTGCCGTGGTAGCCCTTCTGAGCGAAGAGGCGCGCGGCCTGGCGGGTGAGCTCCTCGCGCCTGGCGCTCACGTGCGAAAGACCTCCGCGGCCGCGCGGTGGAAGCCGCCCGGGAGACCGTTCGCCTCGAAGGTGGCGGCGATCTCCTCCATCTCGCCGACCCAGCGCCAGCCCTTGGCTGCGGCCGAGCGCTCGGCGCGCTCGTACCGCTCGCGCAGGTCGGGCAGCGAGGCGTCCCACTCGGCGAGCAGCGTCTCCTCGACCCCCTGCCGGCGTGCGAGCTCGCGGATCGCCAGCAGCATCGCCGCGGTCCCCTTCGACCACGCGGCGTAGGCCATCTTGACCGCTGAGGCGTTCTCGACGACCCGGGCGTCGAGCATCGAGCCGCGGAAGAGCCCGGCGACTTCCTCGGCCCGCTCGCCCGAGAGGTAGAGGCGCGTGGTGCCGGGCTCGCGGGGCGGCGGCCCGACGATCCCGCCGTCGACGAAGTCGCCGACGGCCGCCGCCACCTCCCCGGCGGTCGCCGGAGAGACCGCGTTGGCGTCGACGTAGAGGCCCGCGCACCCCGCCGAGCGCGCGACCTTGAGCGCCGCATGCGGTGGGCAGATCGAGAACATGACCTCGGCGGTCGCGACATCTCCGTCCTCGAGGCCCGCCGCCTCGGCCCGGGCGCGGGTCGCGTCGCTGCGGCCCTCGGAGGCCCAGAGCACCCGATGGCCCTGTGCGCGCAGCACCGCGCCCACGGCGGCGCCCATCTCGCCCGGGTGGAGCAGGCCGACGGTGCGCTCAGCCACTAGACTGCCAGCCTAACGATCGTTCGGTTGGGAGGACGCGATGACAGAGCGCGAGCAGGAATTCCTCGAGTACGTCCAGTCCGGCGGCCAGGTCGAGACCGACGACTGGATGCCGGACGAGTACCGCGCGCGGCTGCGGAAGTTCATCGAGATGCACGGCAACTCGGAGCTGATGGGGGTGCTTCCCGAGCGCGAGTGGATCCTGCGCGCGCCGACGCTGCAGCGGAAGCTGGCCCTGACCGCGAAGGTGCAGGACGAGGTCGGCCACGCCCAGCTGATCTATCGCGTCGTCGAGGACCTCGGCAAGTCGCGCGAGGAGTGTCTCGACGATCTGATCAGCGGGAGGTCGAAGTTCCACAACGTCTTCCACTATCCGACCAGGACCTGGGGCGACGTGGGCGTGATCGCCTGGCTCGTCGACGCCGCGGCGATCATCAGCCAGAAGGCGCTGCTCAAGTGCTCGTACGCCCCGTACGCGCGGATCATGAAGAAGATCTGCTGGGAGGAGTCGTTCCACATCCTCCACGGGCGCGACGTGATCCTGACGCTGATGCTCGGCACCGACGACCAGCGTGAGCTCGTCCAGGAGGCGCTGAACCGCTGGTGGGGGCCGCTGATGCAGTTCCACGGCAACCCGATCCCGGCCGACGAGGACCCGATGGTCGTCTGGCGGATCAAGAGCCAGGGCAACGACCAGGCGCGGCAGCAGTTCCTCGACGGCTACGTGCCGCAGATCTGGGAGCTCGGCCTGACCGTCCCCGATCCGGAGCTTCGCAAGGACCAGGAAGGCCGCTGGCTCTACACCGAGCCCGACTGGGACGAGCTCAAGCACGTCGTCACGGGCCACGGGCCGAGCACCGCCGACCGGCTCGACCTGCGCCGGGCCGCCCGCGAGAACTCGGCCTGGGTTCGCAAGGTCCTGCTCTCCGAGGCCGCCTGACCCTCCAAGTAACACAGTGTTACCAAGTGACGGTGCAGTGACGAACATCTGGGAGGTCTTCCGGCAGGAGCGCAAGGGGCAGGCGTTCCAGCACGCCGGCTCGGTGGAGGCGCCCGACGAGCGCTTCGCCGAGTGGTACGCGCGCGAGCAGTACGGCCGGCGCGGCGAGTCGGCCGCGCTCTGGGTCGTGCGGCGCGATGCGATCCTGCCGATCGAGGAGTTCGTCGACGAGCTGAACCGCAACTACCACCGTGTCGACGGGTATCCGCTCAAGGAGAAGCTGAAGGAGGCACGTGACAGAGCGGGCACAGCTGCTGCTCGAGATCGCTGACGACGAGCTGATCCTCGGCTGGCGCGACTCCGAGTGGACCGGGATCGCGCCCCTTCTCGAGGAGGACGTCGCCTTCTCGTCGATCGCGCAGAACGAGATCGGCCACGCGCGGGCGCTCTACGAGCTGGCCGCTCGGGAGCTGGGCACGACCGCCGACGAGCTCGCCTTCGACCGTCGGCCGGAGGAGTACCGCTGCTGCCTGCTCGTCGAGCTGCGGCTGCCCGAGTGGGAGCGGACGATCGCGCGGCACGTCCTCTACGAGCAGGCCGATGCCGAGCGCCTCGAGCGGCTGAAGGCATCCGACGACGCCGAGCTCGCCGGCCTCGCGGCGAAGATCGACCGCGAGGAGATCTACCACCGGCTGCACGCCGAGATGTGGCACGACCGGCTCAGGGGCGAGCCGCGCTACCAGGCCGCGCTCGAGGAGCTTCGCCCGCTCGTGGACGAGCGCGACGGCCACAGCGACGAGCTCGAGCCGCTCTGGAAGGAGATGACGAGCGTGCGGCGCTCGCAGCCGGCCGGGACGAGATGGTGACCGCGGAGCAGGTCTGGGACGCCCTCGCGGAGGTGCCGGACCCCGAGATCCCGGTGATCTCGATCGTCGACCTCGGTGTGGTCCGCGACGTGCGGGTCCATGACAGGCGGGTGTACGTCGAGTTCACGCCGACCTTCCTCGGCTGCCCGGCGCTCGAGGTGATGCGCTCGCAGATGGCGGAGAAGATCGCCGAGCTCGGCGCCGAGCCCGAGGTCGAGGTGATCCAGGACGACTCGTGGTCGACCGACCGGATCACGCCCGAAGGGCGCGAGAAGCTCCGGCAGGCCGGGTTCGCGCCGCCCGCCCCGCGCGAGGCCGGGCAGACGACGCTGGTGCAGCTCCGGTCGAACGGCTTCCGCTGTCCCTACTGCGGCTCGCGCGACACGGCTCTCGAGAACATCTTCGGCCCGACGCCCTGCCGCTCGCTGCGCTACTGCCGCAGCTGCCGGCAGCCGTTCGAGCAGTTCAAGACGATCTGACTACGACTCGATCCCGACGTTGAAGCTCGGGTAGCGCCCGGTCAGGAGCAGCACGTACGCGTACGTCTGCATCTCGATCCGGAGCGCCAGCGCCGCGAAGTTCCGGAGGCCCTCCGGCACGCGGGCGGTGAAGAGCGCGATGAACCAGCTGAAGATCGCGAGCAGGTTCGAGAGGTTGTTGAGGATGTTGACCAGGAACAGGGCCGGGATCGCCAGGATGCCGCGGAAGAAGACGGTCCAGCGGTTCTGGCGCTGCGGCGGGTCGATCTCGAGGTCGATCGGGTAGCCGGAGGACCCCGTGAAGCCGGGCCAGGGGTCGGCGATCAGGAGGGCGTACGCGCGCAGGTGTGTCGCGAAGCGCATGTATGACGCGAGGAAGTTGTGCAGGCCGTCCGGCGACTGGGCGGTGAAGAGCGTGGCGAACCAGTTCACGATCCAGGCGAGCCAGGCGATCACCGACCAGAGCGCGAGCCAGAGCAGGCACGGGATCGCGAGGATCAGGCGGAAGAAGACGGTCAGGCGCGTCCGCTGCAGGTCGTCGGTGACGACCAGGCGGATCGGGTGTTGCACGGGGGTTGAAGCGGCTGTGGTTTCCATGTGGCGATCCTAACGCGGCCGCGCGACGGCGTCACGAGCCCGAGAAGCGCGGGTCGCGCTTCTCGAGGAACGCGTCCACACCCTCGCGGAAGTCGTTCGTCTGGGTGGCGGCGGCCTGGAGCTGGGCCTCGAGCTCGAGCTGTTCCTCGAGCGTGGAGTACTCGGCGCTGTCGAACAAGCGCTTCGAGAGCGCGATCCCGCGGGTGGGCATGGCTGCGAGCTCGGCGGCGCGCTCGGCGGCGCGCTCGGCAAGCCGGTCGTCGGGTACGACCTCGGAGACGAGACCCCAGTCGAGGGCCTTGCCGGCGCCCAGCCGCCGTCCGGAGGTCATCCACTCGAAGGCGCGCGACGTGCCGAGCAGGCGGCGGACGAAGAAGGTGCCGCCCATGTCGGGGACGAGCCCGATGTTGATGAAGGCCGGGACGAAGGTCGCGCTCTCGCCGGCGATGCGCAGGTCGCAGGCGCAGGCGAAGGAAAGGCCGGCGCCGGCGGCCGGCCCGTTCACCGCCGCGAGAACCGGCTTCTCGAGCTCGCGGACTGCGAGCACGGTCGGGTGGTAGTGACGCCGCAGACGCCCGGCGATGTCGCGGGCCGCCTCGCCGAACTCGTTGAGGTCCTGCCCGACGCAGAAGCCGCGGCCCGCGCCGGTGACGACCACCGCCCGCACCGCCGGGTCCCGCGCCTCCTTGAACGCGCCGACGAGCTCGCGGTGCATGTTGGCGGTGAAGGCGTTGAGCACGTCAGGACGGTTGAGCGTGATGGTCAGCACCCCTCCGTCTCGCGTCGTCTCGACTTCGGCCATCGCACCTCCTCGCTCGCCCCGGCGCCGGGGCTCCGGCACCCGGGGCGATTGTCACACTCCCGGCACACTCCGGGCACACACCCGTGCGAATTTCGCCGATAGGATCGCCTCGGGGAGGAGGTTGGGTGTGCCGTAAACAGCGGCGGGGGACGGGGCACGCTGGGCTCGCTGCCACGCAGGGCCGGGTTGCTAGCGTGGCCGAGTGGCCGACCTGACCTTCATCGACGCGCTCCTCGGCCCCGAGCGGGGCGGCTCGAGGCCGGAAGGAACCGACGAGACCGATGCCCTCGACGCCTACTCTCGCGCGGTGATCGGCGTGGCGGAGCGACTCGCTCCGTCGGTCGCGAACCTCCGCGTCTCCCACCGCACCCGCGGCGGCCGGCGCCTGAACGGCGGCGGCAGCGCGGTCGTGATCACGCCGGACGGCTTCCTGCTCACCTCTGCCCACGTCGTCGCGCGCAGCGACGGCGGCGGCAAGGCATCGTTCGTCGACGGCCGCGAGCACGGTTTCGAGGTCGTCGGCGCAGACCCGCACTCCGACCTCGCCGTCCTCCGAACCGAGACCCAGGACTTGACAGCCGCCGAGCTCGGCGACGCCGAGCGCCTGCGCGTCGGACAGCTCGTCGTCGCGATCGGCAACCCGAACGGCTTCGCCGGCTCGGTCACCGCCGGCGTGATCTCTGCACTCGGCAGGTCGCTGCCGACCGAGAGCGGGCGCATCGTCGACAACGTGATCCAGACCGACGCCGCGCTCAACCCCGGTAACTCGGGCGGCGCGCTTGCGGACGGCTCCGGCTGCGTCGTCGGCATCAACACCGCCGTCGCGGGCGTCGGGCTCGGCCTGGCCGTTCCCGTGAACGAGGCGACCCGCAAGATCATCGGCGCGCTGATGACGGAGGGCCGCTTCCGCCGCGCGTACCTCGGCCTCGCCGGCGGCACCCGGCCGCTACCGCCGCGCCTCGCGCGCAAGCTCGGGCGCCAGGCCGGGGTCGAGGTCGTCCAGGTCGTCGAGGGAACCCCCGCGGCGGCGGCCGGCCTGCGGCCGGAAGACCTGATCGTCGAGCTGGACGGCCGGCCGGTCACCGACGTGAACGACATCCAGCGCCTGATGGTGGTCGAGAAGATCGGCGCCGCCGTCCCGGTGCGGATCCTGCGCGAGGGCCGCGAGCTCGAGCTGGAGCTCGTGCCCGCGGAGCTCGACGACTAGAGAATCCGCGGCATCGAGAGCCCGTGGCGCTCATGCTGGGCGAGCTCGTAGACGACCTGTGCGGCGAGGGCAGCCGCCAGCAACCAGAGCACGAGCACCGGCGACAGGTACGGGGCGACCGCGACCAGCACGACCGCGACGGCGGCGGTCGCGATCCGCAGGGCCACGTCGACGTCGAACACCGTCGGCGGCGTCGCCACCTGAACGGCGGCGATCCCGCCCATGCAGATCGCGATCCCGGCGGCCGCGATCCAGCCGCTGTGGTCGTAACGGGCCCCGGGCTCCGCGGAGAGGATCGCCAGCCTGACGCCCACCCCGGACGCGGCGATCCCGGCCGCGACGAAATAGTGCGAATAGACGAAGGTCATCCCGGCGAGGACGTTGCGGGTGACGGCGGCAGAGGTGTTGAGGAAGCCGAAGTAGAGCCACCAGATCGAGGCCGCCGCGAGGAAGCCTGCCCCGGCCGCCGCGGTCGAGGCGCCCGTCCAGCTCACGGTCGCGGTTCCCAGCACGACGGCGATCACCGCCTCGCCGAGCACGATGATCACCAGCAGGCCGAACCGCTCCGGGATGTGCGCCGGGTGGACAGGGTTTGCGCGCATCATCCGCCAGGCGCGAACCGGGGCGACGTACTCGAAGGCCAGCGCGACCGCCCACAGCACGTAGCACCACGGGCTCGGCAGCGCGAGCGAGACCAGCCAGAACCCCACCGCGATCCCGAACATCATGATGAACCACCCCGCGAGCGGCCGCGCGACCTCGACGTGCCGGTAGGCGCGCACGTAGAGCGCAATCAGGATGCAGCGGACGAGGACGTAGGCGACCACGAAGCGGTTCCGCCCGCCGCCGAGCGCGTCGGGAACGGCGCTCGCGAGGGCCGCGACGGCGAACATGCCGAAAAGCGTCAGCAACCGGTAGACGAGGTCGTCGGTGTCGAACCGGGTCGCGTAGAAGGTGAAGCCGGCCCACGCCCAGAAGATCGGGAGGAAGAGCACCAGGAACCGGCCAAAGCCTGCGGCAGTCGGATCGCGGGTCAGCGTCAGGCCGACCTCGGCGATCGCTGCGACGAAGACGAGGTCGAGGAACAGCTCGAGCCAGGTCGCGCGCCGTTCCTCGTCCAGCTCGATCGTCCGCAGGCGCGGCGGATCGAGCAGACGCGCGATCGCGCTCAGCGGCCCTTGAACTCGGGCCTGCGCTTCTCGGCGAACGCGGCCAGGCCTTCCTTCGCGTCCTCGCTCGCGAAGGCCAGGTAGAGCGCGCGTCGCTCGGCCTCCACGCCGGCGCTGAGGCTCGTCTCGTAGGCGCGGTCGACCGACTCCTTCGCGAGGCGCGTGGCGACCGGGCCCTTCGCCGCGATGTCGCGGGCGACGCGCTTCGCCTCCTCGAGCCATGCCTCCTTCGCCACGACGCGGGCGACGAGCCCCGCCGCGAGCGCCTCGCGCGCCGACAGCCGCCGGCCGCTGAGGATCACGTCCATGGCCAGCGCCTTGCCGACGGCGCGGGTCAGCCGCTGCGTCCCGCCGGCGCCGGGGATGATCCCGAGCCCGGTCTCGGGCTGGCCGAACTGTGCCGTCTCCGAGGCGACGATCAGGTCGCAGCTCATCGCCAGCTCGCAGCCACCGCCGAGGCAGTAGCCGGAGACCGCGGCGACGAGGGGTGTCCGGAGGCCTCGGATCGCATCCCAGCGCTCGACTCGCCGCTGGTAGTAGAGCTCGATCGCCGAGGCCCGCGCGAGCTCGCCGATGTCGGCGCCGGCGGCGAAGGCGCGCTCGTTCCCGCCGATGACGATCGCGAGGATCTCCTCGTCCCGGTCGAGCTGCTCGAGCCTCGCGACGAGCTCCTCCATCAGCTCCTCGGAGAGCGCGTTCAGCTGCTCCGGCCGGTTGAGCAGGGCGACCGCGACCGCGCCGTCGCGCTCGACGGTGACGCGATCAGACATGTCCCAGGGACAGTCCCCCGGCCGTGGCCCGAACGGCCACGGCCGAGCTCCGTTTGCAGGGGAACCGCCGCTCTCGGCCGACGAGGGGACAGGTCCGCGGGACTGTCCCTGGGCCACGGCCCGAGCGGACCGGTCTCACTTCCGCTTCTCCAGGAAGTTCTCGATCGCGGCGCGGGGCTCGTCGGTCGCCATCGAGAGTGCGAGCCAGTCGCGTGCGTGGTTGATCGTCTCGTGCCAAGCGAGGTCGCGCCAGAAGTTGAGGTGCTGCTTGGCGTAGCGCGTCGTCTGCGGCAGCTTTCGCGCGAGGTTCTCGGCCACCTCGTCCACCTTGGCGTCGAGCTCGTCCGGTGGAACGGCCCAGTTGACGAGCCCCCACTCCGCCGCCTTCGCCGCGGGGACCTCCTCGCACATCAGCACGATCTCCCGCGCCCGCCGGTCGCCCACCATGATCGTCAACCACTGCGTCGCGCCGCCCGCCGGCACCGAGCCGTGCTCCGGACCGACGTGCCGGATGAACGCGTCGTCCACCATCACCGCCAGGTCGCAGGCCATCTGCAGCTCGTTGCCGCCGCCGACCGCGATCCCGTTGATCCGTGCGAGAGTCGGCTTGCCGATCTCGCGGAGCCGGTCGTGCGCGTCCTTGAAGGCGCCGAACCACTTCCAGTACTCGCTCGGCTTGCCGAGGTATTCATCCGCCCACGAGCGCAGGTCGGCGCCGACACAGAAGGCACGGCCCGCCCCGGTCAGCACGACCACGCGGATCGCGTCGTCCCAGGAGGCGTCCTCGCACGCGCGCGCGAGCTCCCGCAGCATCTTGAAGTCGAACGCGTTCAGAACCTCGGGCCGGTTGAACGTGATCGTGGCCCGCGGCGGCGCCTTCTCGTAGACGATCCGCTCGAACCCGAGCTCCTCCGGCGCAACCGGCCGCGGCCGCTCCGGCTGGGTCACAAGCGTGGCCCCTGACGTGCCGCGGGTCGACCGGTCATTTCAGATCCGCGAAGAGGACGTGGAAGCGGCCGCCCATCTCCATCGCGTCCTTGCCCGTCGCCATGAACTCCTCGCTGCGCGCGGCCGCCTGGAACGCGTCTCGGTCCGGGAACTCCCACTCGGCGTAGTACGCGTAGGCCGGCTCCCCCATGGGCGCGCCGAACACCTCGCCGTGCCGGAAGGCTGCCCCGGACACCTGCCTGCAGAGCTCGGCATGGCGCTCGTAGCGCTCGGGATCCGGCTCGCTCTCGTAGAGGACGAAGACTCTGATCATCCAGCTCTCCTTCCGAAGGACGCCACGGACCCTAACCTGCGCGCCCCTCGTTGAAGCGGCCCGCCGTCGTGTGTTAGAAACGCCTCGGCCCCGGGCATGGCTCGGCAGGCAATGGGTCGCGGGGACCAGCAGGCAAACGAGAGGGGGAGGGAATGAGACGCTTGCGCGTGATGCCTCGCTCGAGGTGGGCGAGGCGCGCGATCCTTCCGGCTGCACTGGGGCTGATGGCATTGATGCTGACCCCCAGCAGCTTCGGGATCGTGAACATCGAAGGCGTGACCAACGACCAGCTGCCGGACTTCGACGCACGGGTCGCCCTTGCGCCGACGCCCGAGCAGGTGCATGCCGCCGCCCGGGTGCCGGGGCGAGTTTCGTGGAGCGAGTACGGCACACCGGCGGAGCTCACCAGGTGGGGCGGCTATCTCAGCACGCGCATCAAGGCGCCGTCGGCAACGGCGGCAGCCCGTGCATATCTCGCCGCCCACAAGCAGCTCTTCAGGCTCGCCTCCGTGGCCCACCTCCGGGTCATGACCGCCGAGGCGCTGCGCGGAACGCACCACCGCGACTACGCAGTGGTGTTCCGGCAGATGTTTGCCGGAGTGCCGTCCGCGGACGGCGTGGCCACGGTCTCGGTCGTGCGCATCAAGCACCACTGGAACGTGGTCTACGTCTCGTCGTCGCTGACTCCGGACGCCGGCCGTCTCACCGGCAAGCGCGCCCTGACCCCTCTCGCGGCGTGGCGCAGGGCCGCGCAGGCCGCCGGGTACCGGGTCTCGGCCGGAAACGCAGGACCGCTCGGCCGCTCGCCTGACGGCTCGCTCGCGATCTCCGCAGTCGGATTCAGCGGCACGGAGACCGTGAAGCCGATCGCCTTCGGCACGCCCCGCCACGGCGCGCTGCGCGCCTACTCGGCGACCGTTACGAAGACCACCGACGGTCCGCAGAGCCAGTACGCGGTGATCGTCGATGCGGCCACCGGCAAGCTGCTGTTCCGGCAGAACCAGGTCTTCAACGCCGTCGACAACCCGACCTGGAAGGGCTTCCAGATCGCGCCGCCGTACAACCCGATCAACGCGTACCCGTGGAACTACCCGAGCACGGACACGCGCGAGACGTTCTGCTGGACCGCGACCGCGGGCTGCACGAACGTGGTCGGGGACACGTCGACCGTCTATGGTGGCGGCGTCGCCTCGAAGTTCCCCTGGGACGCCCAGCTCGACGTCACCGGCGCCAACCTCGGCACGACCGCAACGGTCGGAAACAACGTCGACGATGCGCGCGTCTGGAGTGGGAACCACGGGGTCTTCGGGAACGCGGCGCTCGTGCGGGACACGAGCGCGACCCGCGACTACCAGCCGGCCTGGACGAACGCCTGGTACACGTCGGGCTGCAACCCGGACAACGTCAACGCTTCGATCAACCCGCTCGGAAACGACATCGAGGCGTCGACGGCGAGCATGTTCGTCGGCCACAACCGGATGCACGACTTCGCCTACTACCTCGGCTTCGACGAGGGTCACTGGAACGCGCAGCAGTACAACAACGGCGTGACCACGGTCGACCCGACGCCGCCGCCGGGCGGCCCGGTCCTCGCACCGGTCGGCAACGACGGCCTGCTCGGCAACGCGCAGTCCGGCGCGGCCAGCGGTAGCCGGGACAACGCGAACATGAGCACCGGCGCAGACGGCGCGCACCCGACGACGAACCAGTTCGTCTGGCAGCCGCTGGCCGGCTCGTTCTACGCCCCGTGCGTCGACGGCGCCTACGACTTCACGGTCTACGGCCACGAGTACGGGCACCTGATCGAGAACCGGATGATCGGCAAGGGCGTCGGCGCCCGGCAGGGCAACGCGGCCGGCTCGATGGGCGAGGGCTGGGCCGACTTCGACGCGCTCGAGGTCGTCAACGAGCTGCACCTCCCGATCCCGACAGGCGCCGACCGCTACACCGAGGGCGCCTACGCGACGGGCAACGGCTACAACGGCATCCGCGACTTCCTCGCCGGGCGGCCGATGGGCGGCGAGTTCCCGATGCCGAGTCACAACCCGGACACCGACCCGCTCAACTACGGCGACTTCGGCTTCGACATCGTCGGGCCCGAGGTGCACGCCGACGGCGAGATCTGGGTCGCGGTCGAGATCGACTTGCGCGACCTGTTCCTGCAGCGGTACCCGTCTTCAGGGGCCGCCGAGGACATCGCCTGCGCCCGTGGCCAGCAGAACACGAACACCTGCCCGGGCGACCGCCGGTGGATCCAGGACTACTACGACTCGATGGTGATCATGCCCCGCGGCCCGACCATGATCGACGCCCGCAACGCAATGCTCGCCGCCGACATGGCCCGGTTCGGCGGCGCCAACCAGGACCTGATCTGGCAGGGATTCGCGATGCGCGGGTTCGGCCAGCACCAAAGCACCGTCAACAACGCCGACACGAACCCGGTGCCGGACTTCTCGTCGCCGACGGCCGACAACGCCACGATCAACTTCTCCGCGGACTCGAAGGACGGAAGCGCCGTCCCCGTGAACGCGCAGATCTTCGTGGGCGACTACTCGGCCCGCGCGACGCAGATCGCCGACACCAACCCGGCAACCGTCGCAACCGGCACCGACGCGACGGGCAACCTCGACAACACCGCGCAGTTCGTCCCGACCGGGGCGGGCTCGCTGGCCGGCAAGAACGACCGCTGGTCGTACTACAACTTCACGGCGGTCGCCCCCGGGTACGGGATCGTTCGCTTCCGGGTCAAGCGGCTCGAGGCCGGTGAGACCCGCAACATCACCATCCACATGCCGACCAACTACGCCTCGGCGACGCAGGGCGCGACGATCACGACCGACGCTCCTGCGACCGGGACGAACGTCACCCCGGGGAACCTGATCGACGACAACGAGGCGACGAGCAACACCCAGAGCTGCA
This sequence comes from Gaiellaceae bacterium, assembly GCA_035624425.1. Classification (GTDB taxonomy): domain Bacteria; phylum Actinomycetota; class Thermoleophilia; order Gaiellales; family Gaiellaceae; genus AC-32. Next base: position 10,754 of record DASPRN010000043.1, on the reverse strand, counting down.
CGCCGACCGCCACCTGCCTCGTGCCGGTGAACGGCCGGTGGGTCGTGATCCAGCTCGGCGGGATCCCTGCCGGCGGCGTGAGCGTCAACCGGCTCGGCGTCTCGGCGTTCTACAGCAGCCGCTTCGTCGGCCTCCGTTCGTTCGACGCGTACGTGTGCCGCGCGGGCAGGGTGGCGGCGAACCCGACCTGCGACGGCTCGATCTCGGACGGCTGGACGCTGCTGCTCTCGTCACCGTCCGACTCGTTCCCGGGTGCGAACCCGCGGCCGGGCACGCAGGACGAGTCGCTCCGCTACTTCGCGGCGCCGCAGCAGCTGCTCGCGACGCACGTCAAGTTCGTGGTGACGAACAACCAGTGCACCGGTCAGCCGTCCTTCCACGGCGACCAGGACCTGGATCCCGGCAACAACGCCGAGTGCCGAACGGGCATCCGGCAGAGCGAGGTGCACACGGCCGAGATCGAGGTCTTCAAGTCGAAGGCAACCCTCGACGGCACGCTCGTCAGCGGGATCTAGCCCGCACCTTCACGACCCGAGGAGAGGGCCGGCCCAGCCGGCCCTCTCCGATCTCAGGGCTATGCTCGCGGCGTGAACGCACTCGTCGTCGCACTTGCCGTGCTCGGCGGAATCGCAGGCTCGGTACAGGTCGCCGTCATGTCCAACCTCGGCAACCGGGTCGGGGCGTTCGGCGCCCTCGCCTGGGCGACCTCACTCGCCGCGGTGCTGACGCTCGTCCTGCTGCTCGTCGCCCGTCAGGGCTTCGGCGAGCTCGCGGCGGCGGCGCGACAGCCGGTCTGGCTCTGGAGCGGAGCGCTGTTGGGCGTGATTATCGTGCTCGCTGTCACCGTCGCCGGCTCCCGAATCGGCGTGCTCGCAACCATCTCGATCTTCCTCGCCGGCCAGTTCGCGGCGGGCGCCGCGATCGACCGCTGGGGCCTGCTCGGCGCGGAGCGGGTCGTCGTCGGCTGGTCGAGGCTCTTCGGGATCCTGCTGCTCGGAATCGGCGCGGCACTGACGCTAGAGCGCTAGGTCGTCCGGCTTGACGGGAACGCGGGCCAGCTCCCGCCCGCTCGCCGCGCGCAAAGCGGAAACGATCGCCGCGGTCGAGACGACGGTCGGCGGCTCGCCGACGCCCTTCGCCCCGTAGGGCGCGTCCGGCTCCGGGTCCTCGACCAGCTCCACATCGACGCGCGGGACATCGAGCGCCGTCGGGATCAGATAGTCGGTGAAGTTCGCGTTCGTGATCAGCCCGTCCCGCGTCTGGATCTCCTCCATCAGGGCCAGCCCGAGACCCTGCGTGATCCCGCCCTCGATCTGTCCGTGCACCGCCCGCGGGTTGAGCGCCCTACCCGTGTCCTGAGCCGTGCCGATCCAGACGACTCGCGTTAGACCGAGCTCGACGTCGACCTCGGCCACCACGCGCATCGCCGCACAGATGAACGCCACGTGAGCGTTCTCGCCGGTGATCTGGCCGGTCTGCGGATCGAGCGCCGCGGTGCGCTCGTGGCGGTACGTGCGCTCCAGGTCGACCTCGTTGCGGCCGTCCTCGAGGGCGGAGAGCGCGTCGCGGCAGACGTGCCGCACCGCGCCGGCGACCATCCAGGTCAACCGTGACGCCGAGGCCGAGCCCGCCGAGCCGACCCCGTCCGAAGACGCGGGCGCGAGGGCCACGTTCTCTGTACCCAGCTCCCCACGGGCGACCTGGAGGACGATGTCGTTGACGCCCTGACCGAGCTCGGCGGCGGCGCATCGGATCTCGGCCTGGAGCTCTCCGTCCGCTCCCTTCCAGAGCCGCACGCGCGCCGCGCACGAGTCGTCGAAGCCCTCCGAGAAGCAGACGTTCTTGAAGCCGACCGCAAACCCGACCCCGGGCCTGACGCCCTCCCCGCGGGTGGTGTTGCCTGCGCCGCCCGGGAGGCGGAGCGGGTCGCGCGGGAGCCCCTCCGGCTCGGGCATCGGCAGCTCCGCTGCGCGGCGTATCACCTCCGCAACCGGAAACGAGCCCGTCACAACCTGCCCGGTCGGTAGGCGGTCGCCCGGGCCGAGCGCGTTCAGGAGACGCAGCTCGACCGCGTCGATCCGGAGGGCGGCTGCGAGCTTGTCCATCTGCGCCTCGTGCGCGAAGCAGCTCTGCACGGCGCCGAAGCCGCGCATTGCACCGCAGGGCGGGTTGTTCGTGTACACGGAGGTCGCCTCGATCAGGGCGTTGTCGACCCGGTACGGCCCACATGCGAAGCAGGCCGCGTTCGCGGTGACCGCCGCCGAGCTGGACGCGTAGGCGCCTCCGTCGAGCAGGATCCGGACGCGCACGCACGCGAGCCGGCCGACACGCGTCGCCCGGTGCTCGGCCCAGATCTTCGCCGGATGCCGGTGGACATGGCCGACAAACGACTCCTCGCGGCTGTAGACGATCTTCACCGGGTGGTTCGTGTGCAGAGCGAGCAGTGCGCCGTGGATCTGCATCGAGAGGTCCTCGCGCCCGCCGAACGCGCCGCCCACCCCGGCAAGGTGGATACGAACCTGGTCGGGCTCGAGCCCGAGACAGGGAGCGACCTGGTCGCGGTCGACGTGGACCCACTGCGTGGCGACGTACACGTCGATGCCGCCAAGGCCGTCCGGCACGGCCAGCCCCGACTCCGGGCCGAGGAATGCCTGGTCCTGCTGGCCGAGCTCGTAGACACCGCTCACGGAGACGTCGCCCTCGGCGTCGGGGTCGCCGTGCGTGATCACGATCGTGCGGAGGACGTTCGGCCGCGGGTCGTCGCGGAAACGGTGGTCGGCCGTCGGGCTCTCGGAGTGGAGCGGCTCCTGTTCCGTCGCGCGCTCCGGGTCGACCACCGGCTCGAGCGGCTCGTACTCGACCCTGATCCGCTCTGCCGCGCGGCGCGCCTGCTCTGGGTGCTCTCCCGCGACGAGCGCAACCGGCTCGCCGAGGTAGCGGACGCGGTCGATCGCCAGCACCGGCTGGTCGGCGAACTCGAGCCCGTAGGTCTTGGCGCCCGGCACGTCGGCGTGGGTGAGCACGGCGTGGACGCCCGGCATCGCAAGGGCGTCGGAGACGTCGATCTCCGCGATCCGCGCGTGGGCGTGCGGGCTGCGCAGCGTGTGGCCCCAGAGCATCCCCTCCGCGTGGAGGTCGCTCGAGTAGGCGAACTCGCCGGTCACCTTCGGAATCGCGTCGACGCGCCTCGTGCTCTCGCCGACCCGCCCGAGCTCGAGCGTGCGCGAGGTCGTGCTCATGCGCCTCGCGCCGCCAGCTGGACGGCTTCGAAGATCTTGGCGTAGCCGGTACAGCGGCAGAGGTTCCCGGCGAGGGCCTCGCGAATCTCGTCACCGTTCGGCTCGGGGTTGCGGGCCAGCAGGTCGACGGTCGCGACGATCAGGCCCGGCGTGCAGAACCCGCACTGCACCGCGCCCGTCTCGGCGAATGCCTCCTGTACCGGGTGCAAGCGGCCGTCCTCGGCGAGGCCCTCGACGGTGACGATCTCGTGGCCCTCGGCCTGCGCGGCCAACACGAGGCATGAGCAGACGAGCCTCCCGTCGAGCAGGATCGAGCAGGAGCCACACTCGCCCTGCTCGCAAGCGTTCTTCGAGCCCGGCAGACCGAGGCTCTCGCGCAGCGCGAAGAGCAAGCTCGCGCCCTCCCAGACGTCGGCCTCCCGCCGCTCGCCGTTCACGGTCAGCTCGAACCTCATACGAGGCAGCGCTCCAAGCCGCGCCCAACGAGGACACGCAGCGCATGCCGCCGATACGCCGCCGTGCCACGAACGTCATCGATCGGGCTGGCCGCCTCCGCCACGCGCTCGGCCAGCTGGTCGCGCTCGGAGAGCGACAAGGCCACGAGCCCGGGCACCGGGCCCGCCGAGCCGAAGGCCGCGCGCACCTCGCCCCGCTCCTCGTCCACGGCCAGAGCGAGGGAGACGACCGCGATCACCATCGCGTTGCGCGGACCGATCTTCATGAAGGTTTGCCGCGGGCCGCCGGGGCTCGCGTTCACCGCGACGATCAGCTCGTCCGGCGCGAGCGCGTTCCGTTTCGGCCCCAGGATGAACTCCGTCAGCGGCAGCGTGCGCGAGCCGTTGACACTCGCGAGCTCGACCTCCGAGTCGCCCACGAGCAGCGGCGGCAGCGCATCCCCGGCAGGCGAGGCGGTCCCGAGGTTGCCGCCGATCGTGCCGCGGTTCCGGATCTGCGGACCGCCCACGGTTCGCGACGCCTCGGCCAGCGCGCGGTAGTCGCCGGCAAACGGCGCGTTCATCGCCTCGGTGTAGGTCAGGCCGGCACCCAGCCGCACCATTCCGTCGTCGCGGGACCAGCGCCGAAGCTCGGGTACCTCGTTCAGGTTCAGAAGCGTGTCGGGCCGGCTGCGGTCGAAGTTGAGCTCGACCATCACGTCGGTGCCCCCCTGGATCGGCACCGCGTCCGGCCGCTCGGCCTTCAGGTGGAGCGCCTCGTCGAGTGATCGCGGGCTGAGCACGTCCACGACGGCAGCGTACTTTCTGCGCGAGCCGTGCTGAGAATCCCGCACCCCGGGTATCGTCGTCCCGTGGCAGGGCTCGCTCGACGGTTGGCAGTGGCACGAGGCGACGAGCCCGCCGACCTCGTGATCCGCGGCGGCCGGGTTCTCTCCGTCTTCACCCGCGAATGGCTCGAGACCGACGTCGCGGTCGTCGACGGCCGCGTGGCCGGTCTCGGCGACTACGAGGGCGAAGAGACACTCGACGCCTCGGGCCGGGACGTCGTGCCCGGGTTCATCGACGCCCACATGCACCTCGAGACCACGAAGCTGCTCGTCGACGAGTTCGCGCGCCTGGTGCTGCCGCTCGGCACGACCTCGGTCGTCGTCGACCCCCACGAGATCGCGAACGTCCTCGGGACCGACGGCGTCCACTGGCTGCTCGACGTCTGCGGCGTTCTTCCGCTGGATGTGTACTTCATGGCCTCCTCCTCGGTGCCCGCCTCGCGGTTCGAGTCGCCTCGGCGCCCGTTCTCGACCGGTGACCTCGAGGGCCTGCTCCGGCGGCGCCGCGTGAAGTCCCTGAACGCCTACGCGGCCGCCGGGATCTACTCCGATCACGAGGCCTTCACGATCGACGAGGGCCGCGAGCGACTTCGCGCCGGAATGTGGCTCCTGGTGCGAGAGGCCTCGGCCGCACGAAACCTCCAGGCGCTGATTCCGCTGGCGAAGGAGTTCGGCCCGCACCGGATCGCCTTCTGCACCGACGACCGGGAGCCCGAGCACATCGCGGAGGAGGTCGTCTCGGCGAGCAACGGCTGCATCGACGCGGCTGCGGTGCTCGGCTGCGCGCTGCCCTCTCCGTTTCAGACGATGGCGTTCCTCGCGCTCTCGGTCATCCCGAGCCTGAAGATCACCGACCAGGGCCTGGTCGACGTCGACCGCTTCGAGCTCGTACCACTCCGGGTGTGAAACGGCTTCTCGCCAACGCCCACGTGGTCGTGATGGACGACACGGGCACGGAGCATTCGAGCGGCTGGGTGCTCGTCGAGGACGGCCTCGTCGTCGAGGCCGGGGGCGGCAGCGAGCCCGAGGCGGACGAGCGCGAGGATCTCGGCGGAGCGCTGGTCACACCCGGCCTCGTCAACACGCACCACCACCTGTACCAGACTCTCACGCGCGCCCGCGCGCAGGAGGCCGACCTCTTCACCTGGCTGAAGACGCTCTACCCGGTCTGGGCGCGGCTCGATGCCGAGTCCGAGTACGCGGCGGCGCGAACGGGGCTGGCCGAGCTCGCGCTCTCGGGGTGCTCGACCGTGTTCGACCACCACTACGTGTTCCCCCGGGGAGGAGGCGACCTGATCGAGGCGGAGATGGTCGCCGCACGCGAGCTCGGGGTGCGCCTGATTCCTTCGCGCGGATCGATGGATCTCGGCGAGTCGGACGGGGGCCTGCCGCCCGATTCCCTCGTCGAGGATGCGGACGAGGTGCTCGCGGAGACCGAGCGGCTCGCGGCCCGTTACCCGGAGCTCGTCGTCGCGCCCTGCTCGCCCTTTTCGGTTACCGGCCGGCTGATGACCGAGTCGGCCGAGCTCGCGCGCCGGCTCGGGCGGACACTTCACACACACCTCGCGGAGACCGTCGAGGAGGAGGCCTACTGCCGTGAGCTGTACGGATGCCGTCCGGTCGACTACCTCGAGCAGCTCGGCTGGCTCGACGGCGACGTCTGGTGCGCCCACTGCGTCCACCTCGGCGATCACGACGTGAGCCGCTTCGCGACCACAGGAACCGGGGTCGCGCACTGTCCGACCTCGAACCTTCGGCTCGGGGCGGGAATCGCTCCGGTTCGCTCCATGCTCGACGCGGGTGTCCGCGTCGGTCTCGGTGTCGACGGCTCGGCGTCCAACGAGCGAGGCGACCTGTTCCTCGAGGTGAAACAGGCGCTCTTGCTCGCGCGCGGGCGCGGTGGTGCGGAGGCCATGACCGCGCGGGAGGCGCTACGGCTGGGCACGCGAGGCGGCGCTGCGATCCTGAAACGCGACGACCTCGGGTCGCTGGAGCCGGGCAGGAGCGCCGACATCGCGATCTGGCGGACGGACGGGCTCGAGCTCGGGGGCGCCGACGACCCGGTGGCGGCGCTCGTGCTCACGGGCCCGCACAGAGTCGAGCGGCTGCTCGTCCGCGGCGAAGACGTGGTCCGGGAAGGGCGGCTCGTCCGTGCCGACGAGGCCGAGATCGCGCAGGAGCACCGCCGCCGGGCGCAGAAGTTTGCAACGTGAGCGTCTCTCTCTCGACCCACGTTCTCGACACCGAGCGCGGCCGGCCCGGACGGGGAGTCCGAGTCGAGCTCTACCGCGGCGAGGACCTCGTCGCCGGCTCCGAGACCGACGCCGACGGCCGCATCTCGCCGATCGCCGGCGACCTCGAGCCCGGCGCCTATCGTCTCGTCTTCCATCCACCGTCGCCGTACTTCCGGCGCGTCGAGCTCGAGCTCGAGCTCGACGACGGCCACCACCACGTCCCGCTGCTCGTCTCCTCGTACTCGTGCGCGACCTACCGCGGCAGCTGACCGTCGAGGAGCTGGCCGAGCTCTTCGAGGGGAGGACGCGCTTCGTCGAGAAGCTCGCCGGGTACGAAAACCCGCTCGCGGCCGCGCCGAAGGTCATCGCCGGACTGAACGAGGACGAGAAGCTCGAGGCACTCGACGCCCACCCGTCGATCGGCGCGGGCAACCTCTCCCCCCGCTCGGCTGCGGAGCAGGGCGTTGAAGCCGATCCCGCCCTCCTCGCCGAGCTGGCCGAGCTGAACCAGGCCTACGAGGAGCGGTTCGGCTTCCGGTTCGTCGTGTTCGTGAACGCGCGCCCCAAGTCGGAGATCCTGGAGGTGCTGCGGGGGCGAATCACGCGCCCGCGCAACGAGGAGCTCGACACGGGTCTCGGCGAGCTGGTCGCGATCGCCCGCGACCGCTGGAGCCGCAGCTAGCGCTTATGAGTCCGTACGCGAACGAGTGGCTCGACTTCCTGGCCCGCTGGCTGCACGTGATCGCCGGGATCGTCTGGATCGGCACCTCGTTCTACTTCGTCGCCGCCGACAACCACCTGCGGACGCCCGAGGACTCCGAAGACGCCCGCCGCGGAGTGGCCGGCGAGGAGTGGGAGATCCACGGCGGCGGCTTCTACCAGGTGCAGAAATACCGGGTCGCGCCCCCGAAGCTCCCTGAGCCCCTGCACTGGTTCAAGTGGGAGGCCTACACGACGTGGCTCTCGGGCTTCGCGCTCCTGATCGTCCTCTACTACGTCAACGCGCGCACCTACCTGGTCGACCCGAGTGTCGCCGACCTGACCCCGACCGAAGCGATCCTGATCTCGATCGGTTTGCTCGCCGCGGCTTGGATCGTCTACGACGCCCTCTGTCGTGCGGTCTCGAGCCAGCTCGTGGTCGCGATGGCCATGATCGCGCTGACGACCGTGGCCGCGTGGGCCTGCAGCCGGCTGTTCAGTGCACGCGCTTCGTACATCCAGGTCGGCGCGATGCTCGGGACGATCATGGTCGCCAACGTCTTCTTCGTGATCATCCCCGCCCACCACAAGCTGCTGCGGGCGATGAAGGCCGGCCAGGAGCCCGACCCCGCGCCCGGGATCCGTGCCAAGCAGCGCTCGGTGCACAACAACTACCTGACGCTTCCTGTCCTGTTCGCGATGCTGAGCCCGCACTTTCCCAGCACGTACGGCCACAGCTACTCCTGGCTGATCCTCGTCGTGATGATGCTGATCGGCGCCTGGATCCGGCTGTTCTTCAACCTCCGCCAGATCGGCTACAACGTCTGGCCGATTCCACTGACGGCCGCCCTTGCGATCGCCGGGGTCGCGATCGCGATCCGGCCCCAGAGCTCCGGCGGGGCAGCGGCCTTGGAGACCGCGCAGGTCGTTCCGTTCGCACGCGCGCAGGCGATCGTCGAGGAGCGTTGCGTCCCCTGTCACTCGTCGCATCCCACGAGGACTGACTCGGCGCCGCTCGGGATCGCCTTCGACACGCCGCAGCAGATCAGGGCACGGGCCAACCTGATCGAGCAGGCAGCGGTGACCACGACCGTGATGCCACTCGGAAACGTGACCGGGATGACGCGGACCGAGCGTGCCATCCTCGGCGCGTGGATCCGCCAGGGCGCGAGGATCAGGTAGGTTCGGCGCGTGCTCGAGATCAGCGTCGGCGAGCTCCGCTTCGTGGCCCGGCTCGAGGAGGACGCGGCACCCCGGACCGTTGCGACCTTCCGCCGGCTCCTACCCCTCGAGAGCCAGATCGTCCACGCTCGCTGGAGCGGGGAGGCTTGCTGGATCCCGTTCGGCGAGCTGGAGCTCGGACTCGGCCCCGAGAACGCGACCTGCTACCCGGCGCCCGGTGAGATCCTTCTCTATCCCGGCGGCGTGAGCGAGACCGAGATCCTGTTTCCGTACGGCCCGACCTCGTTCGCCAGCAAGGCGGGGGCGCTCGCAGGGAACCACTTCGCCACGGTCGTCGAGGGCCTGGAGCGCCTCCCCGAGATGGGTCGGCGCGCTCTCTGGCAGGGCGCACAAGAGATCCGCCTCGAAGAGCGGTAGCCTCCCGGACGATCACTCCACCGAGGCGAGCTTGGCCAGCGCGCCTGCCAGCACCTCGATGCAGAGCTCGACGTCCTCCGCGCTCGTCTCCTCGTCCGGCGTATGGCTGATGCCGCCGCGCAGGCTGCGGACGAAGAGCATCGCCGTCGGCACTCCGGCGGCGGCGAGCACGCCGGCGTCGTGACCGGCGCCGGACGGCAGCTCCAGCAGCGGCAGGCCGAGCCGCTCGATCTCTGCCCGCAGCGCGTCCGTCGGAGCGGCCGACATCGCGACCGCTTCCGTGCGAACGGTCTCAGCGGGTATCTCCGCGAGAACCGCGTCGAGGCTCGCGGAATCCGGAGCGCGAACGTCGACGCTGATCACGACGCGCGCCGGGATCACGTTCGCCGCACCCGGCTCGACCTCGAGGCGGCCGACCGTGGCCACCGCGCCGTCGACGGCGGAGGCTGCGTCCCGCAGGTGCAGGACGAACTCGGCGGCCGCTGCGAGCGCGTCTCGACGGCCCACCATCGGCGTCGTGCCCGCGTGTCCCGGCTGCCCGTCGAACACGACCTCGCCTCGCGCGGTAGCGACGATCCCGGTCACGACCGCCAGCGGCGCGCCCGCGTGCCCGAGGCGCGGCCCTTGCTCGACGTGCGCCTCGAGGAAGACTGCGGGCTTCGGGTCGAGCCAACCTGAGCAGAGAGCGCGAGAGCCGAAGCAGCCGACGCCTCGGGCCCCCTCCTCGTCGCGGAACGCGACGACCGTCAACGTGCCCGCCTGCCGCCCAGCCTGCTCGATTGCCTCGAGACCCGCGACGACCCCCAGGGCTCCGTCGAAGCGGCCGCCCGCCGGCACAGAGTCGAGGTGCGACCCAGTCCAGACCTCCGGTAGCTCGGGCCGCCTCCCCCGCAAGCGTCCGAACAGATTGCGGGCAGGATCGACCTCGATCTCGAGCCCCGCCTCCCGCATCCACATGGTGACGAGCTCGTGCGCTTCGTCCTCCTCGGCAGTCCCACCGAGCCGGTTGGCACCCGGGCCGCCGCCGATCGCGTACAGCTGGTCCAGCCGTTCGAGCACGCGCATCTACAAACCGTACGCCGAGCCGGAACGGAGCAGCCGGAGGACCAAAGCTCCCGCGAGCGGGAACGCGGCCGCGAACGCGAACGCGGCTCGCCACGACGTCGCGGAGACGATCGCGGCGAAGGCCGGCGGGACGGCCGCGCCGACTGCGGCGAGCGCCGTCTGCTGCATCCCGAGCGCCGCGCCGCTCCGTTCCCGTCCGGCGAGCTCGGCGGCGGCCGTGTAGGAAAGGCCGTTCCATGCCATCGCAACGCCGCCGGCCACGATCAGAGCCGCGACGAGCACCGGCGCCGGCGCGTCGACGAGCACCGCCACGACCCCCAGCGTCGCCCCGCTGGCGAGGCCGATCAACCGCAGCGGCCGGAGGCGGGAGCCGACCACGTCGGACCAGCGGCCACCGCCGATCCGGAACGCTGCCGCCAACACCTGGACAGCCGCGAGCACCGCGGCCGCCTCGCCGCGTGAGAACCCGCGCTCGTCGTACAGGAAGAGCACCACGAAGCTCGTGATCGCGATCTGCGCGACGAGGTAGAAGCCGCTCCCGCTGCAGAGGAGCCAGAGCCGCCCGTCGCGGAGGGTCTCGCCGAGGCGGCGCGGGCGCAGAACGTCCTCGGCTGCCTCGGGGTCGTGGATCACGGC
>DASPRN010000042.1:0-4719 GCA_035624425.1 Gaiellaceae bacterium | reverse complement strand
ATGCTCGTCGAGCTGGACGAGGAGGAGCGGCGGATCTTCGACGCGGTGGTCAAGCCGGAGCGCGCGAAGGCCGACGGCGGCAATCTCGAGGCCGAGCTCGAGCGCCTACGCGGCGAGATCGCCCGGGCCGAGGGGATGCTGTCCAATGAGCGCTTCGTCCAGGGCGCGCCGGAGAGCGTCGTCGAGGCCGAGCGCGAGAAGCTGGAGCGCTACCGCCGCGAGCTCGATGCGCTCTCCTCTTGACTGGCTCGAATCGCTGTCGCCCTGGCCGGAGGAGTTCGGCCTGGGGCGGATGCGCGCGCTCCTGGCCGAGCTCGGCGAGCCGCAGCGCGCGTACCCGGCGATCCACGTGGTGGGCACGAACGGCAAGTCGACGGCGACCCGGCGGACGGCGGCGTTTCTAGCCCGCGAAGGCTCGAGCGTTGGCGCGTACACCTCGCCGCACGTGTCGGGCTGGGCCGAGCGGATCCAGGTGGACGGCGAGGACGCCGACCTCGAGGCCGCGCTCTCGCGGGTGCGGGAGCCGGCCGAGCGCCTGGGCGCGACACAGTTCGAGGTGCTGACCGCCGCCGCGTTCGCCGAGTTCGCAGAGGCCGAGGTGGACGTCGCGGTCGTGGAGGCTGGCCTGGGCGGCCGGCTGGACGCGACGAACGTCCTCGACGCGCGGATCGTCGTGCTCACCAACGTCGCGCTCGACCACACCGACGTGCTCGGCGAGACGCGGGAGCAGATCGCGGCGGAGAAGCTCTCCGTGGTCGCGCCCGGCGCGACCCTCCTCGTCGGCGAGCCCGAGTGGGGTGGCCGGTACGCAGAGGACGTCGCGCGGGCTGCCGCCGAGGCGTTCCTCAGCAGGCCGCTCGAAGGCGATGTCGAGATCGCGCTCCCGGGCCGCTTCGACCTCGTCGGCGACGACGTCTTCTCCGGTGCGCACAACCCCGCGGGCATCGCGTGGCTCCTCGAGCGGCTGCCGCGCCGCGACTACGTCGTGCTCGCCTCGATCCTCGCCGACAAGGACGCGGAGGCGATGCTGCGGCTGCTCGCGCGGGCAGGTCGGACGCTGATCGCGACCTCGTCCCGCAGCGCCCGCGCGCTCGACCCGGCCGAGCTCGCGCGCCTCGCCGAGCCGTTCTTCGAGCGCGTCGAGGCGATCCCCGAAGCAGCGCGCGCCTTCGAGCGCGCACGCGAGGAGGGGCCCGTCCTCGTCACCGGCTCGCTCTACCTGCTGGCCGACCTCAACGTCCGACTCTTGCGCGTACCATGGAAAAGCTCGGCGAGCGGCTGAGCGTCTTCGCGGTCGCCGCGATCGTGGTGTTGATGATCGTCGGCCTCGCGTTTGCCGCCGGCTTCCTCGTCGGGAGGATCCTCCTGTAGCGGAGGGCGTGGTGATCGCAGACAACGGAATCTTCAACTTCTTCAGCTCCGGCACCTGGGCGGTGATCCGGAACCTGACGCTGTTCTTCGTCGTCGTCTTCTGGCTGGCGACGGCGTACTGGGTCTTCAAGGACGCGCGCCGGCGGATCGAGGATCCGTGGCTCGTCGGGATGGCGATCGTGCTCGGGCTCGTCCCGCCCTTCATCGGCCCGCTGATCTACATGCTCTTCCGCCCGCCCGAGTACCTCGAGGACGTGCGCGAGCGCGAGCTCGAGGTGAAGGCGATGGAGGAGCGGCTCTCGCGGCGCGAGATGCACTGTCCCGTCTGCCGCGCGGAGGTCGACCCTGCCTTCCTGATCTGCCCGGTCTGCACCACGCGGCTGCGGCAGTCGTGCACGAGCTGCAAGGCGCCGCTCGAGGCGCTCTGGCAGGTGTGCCCGTACTGCGAGACGCCGGTCGCGCCCGCGCCGGTCACCGAGCTCGGCGAGACGCAGGCGCTGGCGCCGCCGCGGCGCGAACGCTCGTAGACTCCGCCGCGTCTTGGCGGTCGAGCGGACCCTGATCCTGATCAAGCCCGACGCGATGGCTCGCGGCCTCGCGGGCGAGATTTTGTCTCGCTTCGAGGCGCGAGGGCTCTCCGTGCAGGAGGCGGGGCTCTTCCGCGTCGACCGCGAGCTGGCCGAGCGCCACTACGACGAGCACGCCGAGAAGCCGTTCTTCGGCGAGCTGGTCTCGTTCATCACCTCGGGGCCGACGCTCGCGCTCGCGCTCGAGGGCGAGGGTGCGATCGCGGTCGCCCGCTCGACGATCGGCGCGACCAACCCGGCGGACGCGGCTCCCGGCTCGATCCGCGGCGACCTCGCGCTCGCGATGCCGGACAACCTCGTGCACGGCTCGGACTCGCCGGAGTCGGCCGAGCGCGAGCTCGCCCTCTGGTTCGGTGGCTGAGCCCGAGTACGTCGCGGTCAACCGCGAGGGCTGGACGCGGGCGAACGCGGAGTACACCGATCGGAGCGCTCGCTCGGCCTGGGCCGAGGAGGAGATCACCTACGGCCAGTGGCACGCGCGCGAGAGCGAGCTGCGCGTGCTGCCGGAGATCGCGGGGAAGGACGTGATCGAGCTCGGTTGCGGGACCGCGTACTTCGGCGCGTGGCTGAAGCGGGCCGGAGCGCGTCGAGTGGTCGGCGTCGACATCACACCTGCCCAGCTCGAGACGGCGCGCCGAATGGACGCGGAGTTCGGGCTCGGGCTGGAGCTGATCGAGGCGAATGCGGAGGACGTCCCGCTCCCGGATGGGACGTTCGATGTCGTCGTCTCCGAGTACGGAGCTTCGATCTGGTGCGATCCGGCGCGCTGGATCCCAGAGGCTGCGAGGCTCCTGCGGCCGGGCGGCGAGCTCTTCTTCCTGCGGGGGTCGACGCTCCGGATCCTCTGCGCCCCGGACGAGGGCAAGACGACCGAGCGGCTCGCGCGGCCACAGAAGGGTCTCTACAAGCTGGTCTGGGAGGACGACGATCCGGGCGTCGAGTTCCATCCGGGCATGGCGGAGATGCTCGCGATCCTGCGGGCGAACGGTTTCGAGCTGCTCGACTTCCGAGAGTTGTTCGCGCCGGACGACGCGACCGATCACGAGTTTTACGACGACCCGCCGGTCGCGTGGGCGAAGCAGTGGCCCGCCGAGGAGATTTGGCGGCTCCGCCTGCACCCCCGCTGATCCTTGCCTCGACGTCGCCGCGGCGACGGGAGATCCTGGAGCAGCTCCGGATTCCGTTCGACGTGGTGGTTCCGCAGTACGAGGAGGGGAACGGCGACCCGGTTGAGCACGCCCTCGGCAAGGCGCGCTCGGTGGGGGCTTTCGGCGACCGGCCGGTGCTCGGCTGCGATACGGACGTGATCTGCGACGGCCGCGTCTTCGGGAAGCCAGAAACCGAGGCGGACGCGGAGGAGATGCTCGACGCGCTCGCCGGCAGGACGCACGAGGTTGTCTCGGGGCTCGCGCTGCTCACGCCCGCTTGGGAAGAGGTCCACCGCGAGGTCACGCTGGTCACCTTCCGGCCGCTGGACGCGCGGGATCTCGCGCACTACGTCGCAAGCGGCGAGTGGGAGGGCCGGGCCGGCGCCTACGCGATCCAGGGGCTCGGCGCGTCGCTGGTCGAGCGGATCGAAGGCGACTACCTGAACGTGGTCGGCCTTCCGGGGGCGCTGCTCATTCGGATCCTCGCTAAGCGCTTCCCCGGCGTCTACGGCTTCGGCTGATCTCTGCGCCCTCCACCGGGGTCAGACCCCGCGTTGAGCCGGGGTCTGACCCCGCTCGCGCCCTCATCAACGCTCGCTCGGAGAATGAAGCGCCGCAGTTCAGCGCGCGCCCGCTTGGAGTCGCCCGCGAACTGGCCCAAGACGCGACTGGTGGAGAGGAACGCCGGCGAGCGAATCTCGCCGACGAGCGCCCGGTAGCTGCTCCACTTCCAGCCGCCGGGGTCAACGGAAAGGCCCGCGCGCACAGGGTTGTTCAGCATGTATCGAACAAGCTCGAGGAACTCGGCATCGCTCTCGACGAGCTTTCCGTAGAACCGCCCTTCGAAGAGATGCCCTGTTTGCCCGGAACGCTTGTTGAACCATTGAGCGTAGCGCCCCTTGAGCCACTGCGCGCCCTCGGAGATGTTCGGCTTCGTCGTCTCGACGAGGAGATGGAAGTGATTCGGCATCAAGCAATAGGTGTGGCAGAGCCAGCCGTAGCGCGCCACGGTCGCGCCCAGGAGCTCGAGGAAGAGCTCGTACGCGACCGCATCGTGGAAGAGCGTTCGCCGGCCGTTGCCGCGTGAGCCCACCTTGTAGATCCCACCGGCAACCTGGATGCGGTGCGCCCGCGGCACGATGGGGACCCTAGGAGCGGTCCCGCTCTTCACTGCCGCGCCGAGCCACCTTCGTGACGCCCGCGCGCGTCAGTTGTCACGAAGCGGGGTCTGACCCCGGTGTCGCTCGGGGTCAGACCCCGCTTGGGCCGCCAGGCCGCCGATTTGGCGGTTCCTGGCTAGACTCGTGCGGGCCTATGGGTCTCCTTGGGTATTTCAATGGCTTCGGCGGCCGCGACATGGCCGTCGACCTCGGAACCGCGAACACGCTCGTGTATGTGCGCGGCCGCGGCATCGTGCTCTCGGAGCCGAGCGTGGTCGCGATCGACCAGCGCAGCGGCGAGGTGCACGCGGTCGGCGTCGAGGCGAAGCGGATGCTTGGTCGCACCCCGGGGACGATCTCCGCGATCCGCCCGCTCAAGGACGGCGTCATCGCCGACTTCGACGTCACCGAGCAGATGCTGCGCCACTTCATCCAGAAGGTCCACCAGCACCG
>DASPRN010000009.1:0-4156 GCA_035624425.1 Gaiellaceae bacterium | reverse complement strand
GCGGACGGCACGAAAGGAAGCTGGTGGCTGACTACACGATCGTTCACATAGAGGATGTTCCGGACATGGCGGCCGAGGTCGGAATGGACCCGGATCACTTCGAGATTCGCTTCATGCGCGAACAACTCGGCCTGAAGAACTTGGCCGTCACCTACGAGCGCTTCGGCGGAGGCTGGAGGGCGCCCGAGGGGCACGCCCACCGCCGCGGTCACCGCCATACCGTTCAGGAGGAGGTCTACTTCCTCATCTCCGGGCGGGCGCAGGGCCGGTTCGAGGGCGAGGTCGTCGACATCGAGCCCTGGACGGCGGTACGGGTCGCTCCACAGACCGCGAGGTCGTTCCGGGCTGCCGGCGAGGAGGACGCCGTCTTCGTCTCGATCGCCGCTCCCCAGGCGGGGCTCGACGACGTCGAGTTCCTGCCCGACTTCTGGGAGGACTAGGCCAGGGCGCGGCTGCGGCCAGCTTGCCACTCGAGGCCCAGCCCTTCGAACAGGCCTGCCGCGCGTTCCACGAGTTCCTTGTCCCCACGGACGATCCCGAGCGCGCGGAGTGCGAACGGCTCGAGATACGTCCCCGGGCGGAGCTCCCGCGCGGCCTCGGCCTCGACGCGCCCGGCCTCGCCCAGCGCCGCCAGCCCGTCCAAGTGCGCCGCCATCGAACTGAGGTAGAACCAGTTCGACGTCCGAACGGCAGGCTCGCCGAGCAGTGACTCGACGGTGGCAAGATCGCCGCGGTGAAGAGCGAGTTCCACGCGCGGGGTGTCCAGGACGGTTCCGTACCCGGTCATGGCGTGCTCGTCCGCCGCCCGTTCGAGCCGGCGGGCCTCACCGTCTTCGCCCCGATAGGCGTGCGCCAGCGCGCATACGAGTAGCGATCGAGCATTGCGAACGCAGGGCGTCGCAACGTTGGCGTCGACGGCCGCCTCAACCCGTTCCTGCAACTCGATTACCGACGACCAGTTGCCGACCATCTCCTCGAGCTCCAGCACGCCGGAGACTCCGTGCATCCGGTGGTGCGCCGAGAGCGGCTTCGTCACCTCGTCCTGTCGGACTGCGTACGCCCGCGCCTCTTCGAGCTCGCCGCATGCGACAGCGGGGCTAACCGCCCCGGCGTAGACGAGCGCCTCCGTGTCCGGATCGCCGAGTTCACCGGCGATGGACACGCGCCTCCGCGCCCAGTCCAGGGACTCCTCGTACTCGCCGCGCGCGAAGGCGACCAGCCCGCGCACGTCGTAGCCGTAGGAGCGCAGCAGCGGCTCGCCCAGCCGGCCGGCAATCCGGCTTGCCTCCGCTGCGTCGCCCGGCGACTTGTCGTAGTCCGAGAAGCAGCGCGCGACAAGCGCCTTCGCGCGGGCGGGGCTGTCCGGTCCCGCTACCTCGAGGGTGCGCTCGATCCAGTTGCCCACCAGGTTCGCCGGCGGAGGGGTTCCCCACATCCCGGCCCGCGCCATCGTCTGGAAGGCGAGCTCGGCGTAGAGGTCTGTGGCGGCCGCGCCGCGTTCGCAGAGCGCGATCGCCTCGTCCAGGGCGGCGGCGAACGCCTTGCCGTCGTAGTTCAGGACGTGTGCGTGCGCGATCTCCTTCCAGATCTCCACGCGTCGGGGCGTCTCCGGTTCCAGCACGACCGCGCGCTCCAGGAGGCTCACGGCGTCTCTCATCTCGTACCGGCCGATGGCGAGCGCCGCGGCCTTCCTCAGCCAGACAACCGCTCGTTCACGAAGGCCGACGACCTCGCCGTCCGCATCCGGCCAGGCCAGGTCGACGTCCTCGGGCCGCACGGCCTCCGCGTAGTGGTGGGCGAGCAGCGGGGCGTGCTCGTCCCGGCCCTCGCCCAGGCGCTCGAGCCAGCGCGCGAAGCCCGCATGGAGGCGCAGACGGCTCGCCTTAGTGAGGCTCTCGTAGGCCACGTCTCGCGTCAGGGCGTGCTTGAAGGCGTACGCCTGTTCGCCGAGCATCGAGAAGCTCCCGAGCTCTCGGACGAGGTCGCGTTCCACGAGAACCCTCAGGCTGGAGTCGCCTTCCTGCAAGGCGTCCACGCCCCCGGCCCAGAACGTCCGGCCGATGACCGACGCCGCCTGGAGGGTGGCCTTGTCTCGGGGAGGGAGCAGGTCGATGCGGGCCGCGAGAAGGGCCTGGACCGTGTCGGGGACGCGGAAGTCCGGCGGAAGGTCCTCCGCGACCCATCCCGAGTCCTCGAGACGAAGCACGCCCCCGTCCACAAACGAGCCGATCAGCTCCTCGGCGAAGAATGGGTTTCCCTCCGCCCGCTCGACGACGACCGAGCGAATGGACGGTGGAAGCACCGCCGGCACCAGCTCGTCTACGAGCAGATTCGTCTCCGCCGCGGAGAGGGCGTCGAGCCGAAGCAGCGTCCCGCGCTCGGCCCACGCCGGATCACGCTCGAGA
This sequence comes from Gaiellaceae bacterium, assembly GCA_035624425.1. Classification (GTDB taxonomy): domain Bacteria; phylum Actinomycetota; class Thermoleophilia; order Gaiellales; family Gaiellaceae; genus AC-32. The sequence continues at coordinate 1,751 of DASPRN010000009.1, read as the reverse complement.
ATGCCCGGCCGCGCCGTGACGAGAAGGAGGAGCGGCCCGGAAACTGCGTCGAACCCGCTCACGAGGGCGTCGAGCAGGTCGTCCTGCGCCCAGTGCACGTCCTCCACCAACACGACGCCGGGCTGCGCTGCGGCCAAGCCGGTGAGGAACGCCCCCCACGCGTCGTGCAGGCGGTTCCGAGCGGCGAGCGGGTGCAGGTCCGCGGGCGCCTCGAGCCCGAGCGCCATGCCGAGGATCGCGTCTCCGCCGAGTTTGGTGCGCACGGTGTCGGGCGAATCGTTCTCCCGCAGGCCGAGGTGCTCGCGAACGATCTCCCCGAGGGGCCAATAGGCGTTTCCTCGACCATATGAGGAGCAGCGCCCTATGCGGCGGAGCGGCTCGGGCGCCCGTCCGGCGAGCCAGCCCCACAGCTCTGCGACCAGCGTCGTCTTCCCGAGTCCCGGCTCTCCGACCACGACGACAAGCCCCGGCCGGCCGGTGTCGGAGACGGCGGTGTATGCGGCGCGAAGCGCCTCCAGCTGCGGCTCCCGGCCGATGAACGCCCGACCGAGAGTGCCGAGACGCGTCGTCCCGCCGGGAGCCCCTTCAAGCAGTCGCCGGCAGGACACTCCGGCCGCCTTTCCCTTGGCGGAAACGGTCGCGACCTCACCGAACACGAATCGCTTGCGAACCACGGCGACCGTCCGCGTTCCGACCAGGATCTCTCCGGGGGCGGCCGCCTGCTCGAGTCTCGCGGCCATGTTCACCGCGTCGCCGGTGACGAACGAACCGCCGGCGCGGGCCTGCCCGACGACGACGTCCCCCGTGTTGACGCCGATGCGGAGCTTGAGCACTTCACCGAAAATCGCGCGCAGCGTGCGCTGCATGGAGAGGGCCGCGTCCAGAGCCCGGTCGGCATGGTCCTCCTGCGCCACTGGAGCGCCGAAGGCCGCCACTACGGCGTCGCCGATGAACTTCTCGATTGTCCCGCCCGTTTCCACGATCTGCTCCGCCATCGCGTCGTAGAAGCGGTTGAGGAGGGCGCGCGTACGTTCCGCGTCCTGCGAGTCGGCCAGCTCGGTCGAGCCTACGAGGTCCGCGAACAGGACCGTGGCGCGCTTGCGTTCCTCGCCCGGCGCTTCCTCCGCGACGGGCGCGGCGCAGGCGGGGCAAAAGCGCGCGCCGGGGGGGAGGGCTGCGCCGCACGCGGGACAATAGGCCACCCCGCGATTGTCACACCCTGCCTCTAGCTGGGAAAGGGAAAGGCCCTGTCTCCAGGGCCTTTCGCAGTAGCGGGGGCAGGATTTGAACCTGCGACCTCCGGGTTATGAGCCCGGCGAGCTACCTGACTGCTCCACCCCGCGTCGCAGCTGCGAAGTATAGCGCCGCTACGCTGGCCTCGAAATGCGCGTCGGCGTGATCGATCTCGGTACCAACTCGACCCGGCTGCTCGTCGCCGACGTCGGAGACGGGAGCGTCGAGGAGGTTGCGCGCGACACGACGATCACGCGGCTCGGCGAGGCCGTCGACGAGCGGCGAAAGCTGCTGCCGACCGCGGTCGCGCGCGTCCGCAACGTCCTCTCCGGCTACCGCCGCGAGCTCGAGCGGCTCGGCGCCGAGCGGGTGCTCGTGCTCGCCACCAGCTCGGTCCGGGATGCCGAGAACGGCGAGGCCTTTCTCGGCGAGATCGAGTGGAGCTACGGCTTCACGACGCGGCTGCTCTCCGGCGAGGAGGAGGCCGAGCTGACGCGCCGCGGCGTCGCGGGCGGCCG
>DASPRN010000084.1:0-5685 GCA_035624425.1 Gaiellaceae bacterium | reverse complement strand
AGCCCGGAGCCGAGCGCGCCGAGCAGAAGGCCCGCGCCGAGGACGATCAGGACGTGGATCCCGAACGGCCAGGCGTGCACCGCGGGCTCGTGCAGGTGAATGACGTGGTCGAGGAAGATCGTGCGCCCCAGAAACAGCAGGATCACGGCCGCGAATGCACCGCCGAGCCCGCAGAGCAGCCCCTCGATCATGAACGGCCCGCGGACGAACCAGTTGGTCGCGCCCACGAGCTTCATCACCTCGATCTCGCGCCGCCGGGCGAAGATCGAGAGCCGGATGGTGTTGGCCACCAGCAGCGTCGAGGAGACGAGCAGCACGATGAAGGCGATCAGGACGACGATCCAGACGTAGCGTGCGACCGAGAGCACCCGGTGCGTGATCCGGTTGCAACTTACGCCGGTGGCGCTCTTCGCCTCCTTCGTCCCGGGCGGCGGCGGGCAGATCTTCTCGACTCCCGCGGGCAGCGGGTTGAGCTGCGCCGCGATCTTGTCGATGTCCTCGCCGTTCTGCGGGACGGCCTCGAACTCGTTCGGGAGGGGGTTACCGGGCAGGTTGTTCGTGTACTGCGGGTTCTGCTTCTGCTCCTGCTTGAGGGCCTCTTCCTTCGAGATGTAGCGCACGCTCTTGACCTGCGAGATCGAGCTCAGTTGCGCCTTGACGTTGTTGATCTGGTCAGCGCTTGCCTCGGCGTGCTGAGGGCAGATGACCGGCTGGTGGTTGAGCTTCTCGCTCATGGCGCTCAGGCGGGTGCAGAAGTAGACCTTGACCACGAGCTCCTTCTTGTAGTGGTCGCTGAGCGAGATCGCCCAGCTGCCGAGCCCGACGACGAGGCCGAGCATGAACATCCCGATCAGGACCGTCGTCGTGGCCGCAAAGGTCGTCGACAGGTTCGCGCCGAGCGAGCGAACCGCTTCTGAGACGATCAGCTTGAAGCGGCTCATTCGGAGGCGTAACCGCCGCGTCGCTCGTCGCGGGCCAGCCTGCCCTCTTCGAGAGCGATCACGCGCTTGCGCATCTTGTCGACCATCTCGCGGTCGTGGGTGACCATCAGGATGGTCGTCCCCGAGCGGTTGATCCGGTAGAGGAGCTGCATGATCCCGACGCTCGTGTCGGGGTCGAGGTTCCCGGTCGGCTCGTCGCAGATCAAGAGCGGCGGGTGGTTCACGAACGCGCGCGCGATCGAGACGCGCTGCTGCTCGCCGCCGGAGAGCTCGTCGGGGTACGAGGTCATCTTGTGCGCGAGGCCGACGAGGTTCAGCACCTCAGGCACCTTGCGCCGGATGGCGGTGCTGCTCTCGCCCTGCACCTTGAGCGCATAGGCGACGTTCTCGGCGGCGGTGCGGTTCGGCAGCAGCTTGAAGTCCTGGAAGACGCAGCCGACATTGCGGCGAAGCAGCGGAACCTTCGAGCGCTTGAGACGGCCGAGGTCGCGACCGCCGACGATGATCTTGCCGGAGGTCGGCTCCAGCTCCTTGAGCACCAGGCGGATGACGGTGGTCTTGCCCGAGCCGGAGGCGCCGACGACGAAGACGAACTCGCCCTTGTCGATCGCGAACGTGACATCACGCAGCGCGGCGACGTCCGGCTCGTAGATCTTGGTCACGTTCTCGAAGACGACCATCGCCGAGCTCGTCGGCGCAGGCGGCGGCGCGACGGGCTCGTGATCGAGAACGGCCGTCGAGAGGACTTCGTCCGTGCGATGAAGGTCCGATTCCTGCACTGGAAACTGCGGCTGGCTTGCTTTCGCCGGGTTCGAGTGAGCCGACGAGTGTACCCGAAGCTACGGCTGGAAACGCTTCTTCGAGGTCGAACTTTCCCTGCAAGCGGCCGGGTTACCGGGCGGCCGCCGCTTAGACGACGCGGCCCGCGGCCTTCGCCAGCAGGTACTCGTGGATGAAGTCGTCGAGGGCGCCGTCGAGGACGGCCTGGGTGTTGCCGGTCTCGTGCTCGGTGCGGTGGTCCTTGACGAGCTGGTACGGGTGGAGCACGTAGCTACGGATCTGGCTGCCGAAGTCGGCCTGCTGCGAGGCGCCGCGCTCCTTGGCCAGCTCCTGCTCGCGGCGCTCCTGCTCCTGCTCGACCAGGCGGGAGCGGAGGACGCGGAGCGCGGTCTGCTTGTTCGAGCTCTGCGAGCGCTCGTTCTGGATCTGGACGACGATCCCGGTCGGGATGTGCGTGATCCGGACGGCGGAATCGGTCTTGTTCACGTGCTGGCCGCCGGCGCCGCTCGCGCGGTAGGTGTCGATGCGGAGGTCGTTCTCGTCGATGTCGACGTCCACGTCCTCGGGGAGAAGGGGGCTGACGATCACCTGGGCAAAGCTCGTGTGCCGGCGGTGCGCCTGGTCGAAGGGGCTGAGGCGGACCAGCCGGTGGACACCGCGCTCGGCCTTGAGGATCCCGTAGGCGTTCTCACCTTTGACCGTGAACGTGGCCGACTTGAGGCCCGCTTCCTCACCGGGGCTCGCCTCCAGCAGCTCGGTCTTGAAGCTGCGGGCCTCGGCCCAGCGCAGGTACATGCGGAGCAGGATCTCGGCCCAGTCCTGCGCGTCGGTGCCGCCGGTGCCGGCGTGGATCGTGACGAGCGCGTCGCCGGAGTCGTACTCGCCGGAGAAGAGCGCGTCCTCCTGCAGGCGGTCGAGCTCCTGGCGCAGCGGGGCGATGCTGGTCTCGATCTCGTGCGCCATCTCGCCGTCCATCGCGAGCAGCTCTTGCGCGTCCTGGTAGTCCTGGAGCAGGCGGCGGTAGCGCTCGAGGCGTCTCGTCAGGCGGGCGTGCTCGGCGCTGACCTGGGCCGCGTGCCGCTGGTCGTCCCAGAAGCCGGGGCTGCCCATCTCGCGCTCCAGCTCGGCGACGCGTTTTTCGAGCGCCTCCGGGTCAAAGGTAATCACGGACCCAGGCGAGCTGGGCCCCGATCTCCTGGAGCTGCTGATCGAGCGGAGCGGAAGGCGTGTGGTCGGTCACGACGCCGATGGTAGCTACTGGCTTCGGAGCGCCTTCGCGAACCGCTTAGCATCAGCCTGCGAGAGGACGGCGAGCTCCACTCCCCCACGTCCGTCGAATCCCCGGGGCATGTTCCGGTAATCGACGTAGGGCGTCTCTTCGACGTGCCCGTTGACCGCGATCGCCATATGTTGCGGATGACGCAGCCGGCGACCGCGGCGAGCGAGCGCCGACGTGAGGGCGAGGAGATGCCCTCGGCCCTTCGTCGTCAGGCTCACGTTTACGCTCCAGCTCCCGCCCACCTTCAAGGCGCGGGCGGACGACCGGACGAAATCGCCACCGGACACGACGGCCTTCACCCGGCCGCTCGGATCGTAGATGCGAACGCCGGCTTGCCCCCCGCCCCCGCAGCCGGTGACGAGGGCGGCGGCACTCGCCGAGAGAGCCAGGAACGCGGAAGAAGTCTTCACCAAGTGAACCTTAGGAGACCGTCGCGCTGCCGGGCTTTGCTCGGCAGCGCTCGCTGAGCTTCTAGGGCGATCCTCGCCGCGAAGTCGTCATGGCTTCGGCGCAGCCGAAGCCGGACTTCGCGGCGCTATCAGGCGCCGTGGCAGCGCTTGAACTTCTTGCCGCTGCCGCACCAGCAGGGATCGTTGCGGCCGATCTTGTCGCGCTCGCCGACGACCCGTTGCTGCGTCGCCACTCCGCCGCCACCCGCGTCGAGCGAGCCGGCGGTCGTCACGGAAGCCCCGTCGCCCGCCAGGAGCGCACCCGCCCCGGCCGCCGCGATCGCCTGCGCGCCGGCAAGCGACTCGTGCTCGTAGGCCACCGCGCCGCCGTCGACCGCCTGGGCCGCCTGCGCCCGCTGGAGCTGGTCGACTTCCTCGACCTCGATCTCCGCATGGAAGAGCGTCCGCACGACCTCTTCGCGGATGGCCGCGTTCAGCTCCTCGAACATCCGGTGTCCCTCGGCCGTGTACTCGACGAGCGGATCCTTCTGCGCCATCGCGCGCAGGTGGACGCCCTCGCGCAGGTAGTCCATGTTCTCGAGGTGCTCGCGCCAGTGAACGTCGACCACCTGCAGGATCACGAACCGCTCGACGTCGCGCAGGAGAGGCTGCTCGGTCTCCGGGTTGAGCCCGAGGCCCTTCTCCTTTTCGGCGTACGTCTCCCGCGCGTCGTCCTGGAACTCCTCGACGAGGGCGTTCCGGTCGAGCCCGACCTCCTCGCGCAGCTCCTCCGGCGTGATCGGCTCGTCGGTCGCGTAGATGTCCTCCATCGCCTTGCAGAGCGCCTCGAGGTCCCACTCCTCCGAGAACTCGCCCGTGTACTGGTCGACCGTCCGCTCGATCACCTCGTCGATCCAGAGCCCGACCTCGTCGGAGAGGTCCTCGCCCTCGAGCACGCGCCTCCGCTGGTCGTAGACGACCGTGCGCTGCTTGTTGAGCACGTCGTCGTACTTGAGGACGTTCTTGCGCATCACGAAGTTCTGCTCCTCGACCTTCTTCTGCGCGTTCTCGATCTGGCGCGAGAGGATGCCGGCCTCCATCGGCTGGTCCTCGGGCACCTTGAAGCGCTCCATGATCCCGTAGATCCGGTCGCCGGCGAACAGGCGCACGAGGTCGTCCTGGCCCGAGAGGTAGAAGCGCGACTCGCCCGGGTCGCCCTGACGGCCGGAGCGGCCGCGCAGCTGGTTGTCGATCCGGCGTGCCTCGTGCCGCTCGGTGCCGAGCACGTAGAGCCCGCCGAGATCGGTCACGCCGTCGGCGAGCTTGATGTCGACGCCGCGGCCGGCCATGTTGGTCGCGATCGTGACGGCGCCGACCTGGCCCGCGTCCTTGATGATCTCCGACTCCCGCTCGTGCTCCTTGGCATTGAGGACGGTGTGCGGAACGCCCTGGCGCTGGAGCAGCTGCGAGAGGTGCTCGGAGACCTGGACGTCGATCGTGCCGACGAGCACCGGCTGGCCCTTTGCGTGCCGCTCCTTGATGTCCTCGATCGCGGCGTTGTACTTGGCTTCCTTCGTCTTGAAGATCTGGTCGTTCTCGTCGGCACGCACGACCGCCACGTTCGTCGGGATCTCGACCACGTTCAGGCCGTAGATCTCGACGAACTCCTTCTCCTCGGTCTTGGCCGTACCTGTCATCCCGGCGAGCTTGTCGTAGAGCCGGAAGTAGTTCTGGAGCGTGATCGTCGCGAGGGTGACGTGCTCCTCCTGGATCCGCACGCCCTCCTTGGCCTCGACCGCCTGGTGCAGGCCCTCGGACCAGCGGCGGCCTTCCATGATCCGGCCGGTGAACTCGTCGACGATCTTGACCTCGCCGTCCTGGACGACGTAGTCGACGTCGCGGTGGTAGAGCGACTGGGCCTTCAGAGCCTGGTTGAGGTGGTTGACGAGCTGGGTGTTGCGAGGGTCGTAGAGGTTGTCGACGGCGAGCGCGCGCTCGGCCTTCTCGATTGCCCCCTGCATCGGCGAGACCGTCTTGTGCTTCTGGTCGTACTCGAAGTCCGCGCCCGAGGCCTCGCCTGCGCCCTTCGGATCGCCCGGCTTGGCCGCATAGCCCTCGAGCGACTTCGCGACGCGCGCGAAGTCGTAGTAGACCTGCGCGGCAACCTCGGGCTCGCCGGAGATGATCAGCGGCGTCCGCGCCTCGTCGATCAGGATCGAGTCGACCTCGTCCACGATCGCGAAGTCGTGCCCCCGCTGGACGACGCCCTCGATCGAGACGGCCATGTTGTCCCGCA
>DASPRN010000014.1:0-26079 GCA_035624425.1 Gaiellaceae bacterium | reverse complement strand
CTGCTGATCACCGGCGAGGAGTCCCCCGCGCAGGTCAAGCTCAGGGCCGACCGGCTCGGAGGCGCGGCGAACGTCGAGATCCTCCCCGAGACCGAGCTCGAAGGCGTCTGCGCGACGCTGGAGGCCGTCCGGCCGGAGGTCTGCGTGATCGACTCGGTTCAGACGCTCTACTCGGCGGAGCTCGGCTCGGCGCCAGGGTCGGTCGTGCAGGTGCGCGAGGCCGCGTCGCGACTGCTGCGGGTCGCCAAGGAGTCGGGGATCGCGATCTTCCTCGTCGGCCACGTGACCAAGGACGGCGCCGTCGCCGGCCCGCGCGCGCTCGAGCACCTCGTCGACACCGTCCTGCAGTTCGAGGGTGACCGCTACCACGAGCACCGCGTCCTGCGCGCGGCGAAGAACCGCTTCGGCTCGACCAACGAGCTGGCCGTTTTCGAGATGACGGGCACCGGGCTCGTCGGCGTGCCCGAGCCATCCGAGCTGTTCGGGCGCAGCGTCGACGGTGAGGTCGGCGCCGCGGTGGCGTGCGCGCTCGAGGGCTCGCGGCCGCTGCTGCTCGAGATCCAGTCGCTGGTGGCACCGACCGACCTGGCGATGCCGCGCCGCGTGGGAACGGGCGTCGACCCGAAGCGCCTGGCGATGATCGTCGCCGTCCTCTCGCGGCACGCCGGAGTCGCGCTCGGCCAGGCGGACGTGTTCGTCAACGTCGCGGGCGGCGTGCGCATCGACGAGCCGGGCGCCGACCTGGCGATCGCGCTCGCGATCGTCTCCGCGGCGAAGGGTGCGCCGGTGAAGCCCAAGCTGGCGGCCTTCGGCGAGATCGGCCTCACCGGCCGGCTGCGGCCGGCGGCGCAGTCGGAGCGGCGGCTCGAGGAGTGCGCCAAGCTGGGCCTCGCCGCCGCCGTCGCGCCGGCCGGCACCCCCGCTCGTGGCAAACTACCCGTGCTGGAAGCCGACACGCTCAAGCAGGCCGCGAGGGCAGCGATCGATGCAGAACGACCCGAAGGAGGATAGGGCCGGTTCGCGGATCCCACCGCCGCTCGGGCTCGTGCGGCAGCCGGCGCGAATCGACCCGCGGCTCGATCCGAAGGTGCTCTCGGCGGTCGGCCGGATCGCGCCGGGCACGGACCTGAGGCAGGGGATCGACGACATCATCCGCTCGCGCGAGGGAGCGCTGATCGTGATCGGCGAGCCGTCCGAGCTCGCCTTCCTCTTCTCAGGCGGGATCCGGCTCGAGCAGCCGTTCACCTCCCAGCTCCTCTACGAGCTTTCGAAGATGGACGGCGCCATCATCGTCAACGCGTCGGTGACCAAGCTCGTGCACGCGAACGTCCAGCTGATGCCGGACCCGACGATCCCGTCGGCCGAGACCGGCACGCGGCACCGCACGGCCGAGCGCGTGGCCAAGCAGACCGACGCGCTCGTGATCTCGATCTCGCAGCAGCGCGAGACGGTCACCGTCTTCGTCGGGCAGAGCCGCTACCAGCTCGATCCGATCGCGGACGTGCTCGCGAAGACGAACCAGGCGCTGGGCACGCTCGAGACCTATCGCACGCGGCTGGAGCAGGTGCTGACGCGGTTGACGGCGCTCGAGTTCCAGAGCGCGGTCATGCTCGACGACGTGCTGGTCACGCTGCAGCGCGCCGAGCTGACGACGCGCATGGCGGAGGAGATCGAGCGCGCCTGCGTCGAGCTCGGCGAGGAGGGGCGCCTGATCCGGATGCAGCTCGAGGAGCTGGTCGCCGACGTGCCGGACGAGAAGGCCGCGCTCGTCTACGACTACCACGCGGACGGCGGCGCCGAGCGGACGCGGGAAGGGCTGGAGGCGCTGGCGGCGATCCCGTACGACCAGCTGCTCGAGTTCGAGCTGCTCGCGGTGCTCGGCTTTCCGGCGACGGTGAACCCGCTCGACCACGGAGTCGTGCCACGCGGCTACCGGGTGCTCTCGCACATCCCGCGCGTGCCGGACGCTGTCGTCAAGCGCGTGGTCTCGAACATGGGCGGGCTCGAGGGCATCGTGCGCGCGTCGCAGCGGGAGCTGGAGTCGGTCGAGGGCGTCGGCACCGTGCGCGCGCGAGAGATCCGCGAAGGGCTCCGCCGGCTGCAGGAGCACAACCTCGTCGACCGCTATCTGCAGATCTAGAAGACGCGACGTGCAGGGCTTTTTCGGCCGCAGCCCCGAAAAGTTGGCGTTTTCCAGCGATTTTCGCTATAGTTAGGTCGTTCGCCGGCGGAGTTTCACGGTCGCCGGCGTAGTTGTGCAAAAGACAAACTGCGAAAGGGGAGGGTCGGCGTTGTACAAGGTCGGCGACAAGGTGGTGTACCCACACCACGGGGCAGGAACGGTCGTCAAGAAGGAGACGCGCGAGGTGCTGGGGGAAAAGCGCGAGTACCTGACGATCAAGATCCTCCACAACGACATGACGGTGAACGTCCCCAGCGACAACGCCGAGCGCGTCGGGCTCCGCAAGGTGATCGACGAGCAGATGGTCTCCAAGGTGCTGAAGGCGCTGACGGGCAACGGCACGAACATGCCGAAGAACTGGAACCGCCGCTTCAAGCACAACCGGGACAAGATGAAGACCGGCGACATCTTCGAGCTGGCCGAGGTCGTGCGGAACCTCTCCCTGCGCGACCACGAGAAGGGCCTCTCCACCGGCGAGAAGCAGATGTTCGTCAAGGCCAAGAAGATCCTTGCCAGCGAGCTGATGTACGCCAAGGAGATGGACGAGGAAGAGGCCGCAGAGTGGCTCGACGGCGTCCTCGAGCGCGGCGGCAAGAAGAAGAAGACGACCGCCAAGGTCCCGGCACCGGTTTAGGCGTCGCTTGCGATGCCGACATCAGGCCGGGCGGGCTTAGCCCGCACGGCCGTCTGAAAATGACCGGTCGAAGCGTCTTCAGTTCCAAGCGGAGGCTGTAGGGCTCGTGTCCGTGTGGGCCGTCCTCGCTGCGGCAGGCCGCGGCGAGCGGCTCGGCTCCGACCGGCCGAAGGCGTTTGCGCGCCTCGGCGGCAGGCCGCTGCTGGCCGAGAGCCTGGAGCGATTGGAAGGCTCCGAGTGGATCGACGCGATCGTGATCGCGGCTCCGCCGGAGTGGGAGGAGCCGTCGATCCTCGTGGCCGAGGAGATCGCCGCGACGAAGGTCAGCTCGGCGGTGACCGGTGGCGAGACGCGCTCGGAGTCGGTGCGTCTGGCGCTGGCCGATGTGCCCGGCGAGGCGGCGGTGGTTCTCGTCCACGACGCGGCCCGGCCGCTCGTGCCGGACGAGGTGGTCGAGCGCGTGCTGGCGCCGCTCGGGGAGGGCTGGGACGGCGCCGTGCCGGTGCTGCCGCTCTCGGACACGGTCAAGCGGGTCGACGGGGAGCGGGTGGTCGAGACGCTGCCGCGCGGTGAGCTCGTCGCCGCGCAGACGCCGCAGGCGTTCGCGGCCGAGGTGCTCCGCCGGGCGCTGGCCGGGGACGTCTCGGGCGCGACGGACTGCGCCTCCCTCGTCGAGGCCGGCGGCGGCCGGGTGAAGGTCGTCCAGGGCGATCCCAGGCTGCTGAAGATCACCGGCGCGGACGACCTGGCGCTCGTCGAGTCCTGGCTCGGCCAAGAGTAGCCCTGTGGGGAAAGAGTCACACTCTCGGCACCAAGGCCACCTTGACGAAATCCGGTGTCGGACACCGGATTTGGAGCGCTGAGGACAGGTTCGGTTCGGGCGTGCTCGTCGACTACCACATGCACCTGCGCGGCCCCGACGGCGCGCCGGCAGGTCGCTACTCGGCCGACCGCGCCGAGGAGTACGTCGCCCAGGCGCAGCGGTCCGGGATCGACGAGATCGGCTTCAGCGACCACGTCTACTTCTTCCGCCAGACCCGGGAGCTCTGGAAGATTCCCTGGATGGTCGAGCGCTGCGGCGACGATCTCGACGAGTACGTCGCTGCGATCGTCGAAGCCAAGCGGCGCGGGCTGCCGGTCAAGCTCGGCCTGGAGGTCGACTACTTCCCGGGCATCGAGCCCCGGCTGAACGAGCTGCTTGCCCCGTACCCCTGGGACTACCTGCTCGGCTCGGTGCACTTCGTCGACGGCTTCCCGGTCGACCAGCAACCCGGCCTCACCGGCAAGCTTCCGGCCGGCGAGGCCTGGCGCCGCTACTTCGTCTGGTTGCGGAACGCGGCCCGCAGCGGCCTGTTCGACGCGCTCTCGCACCCGGACCTGGTCAAGATCTTCGGCGTGCGCGCCACGGACGAGGAGACGCACTACCTGCACGTCGAGACCGCGGACGCGATCGAGGCGGCCGGCGTCTGCATCGAGGTCTCGGCGGCGGGGCTGCACAAGCCGGTCGGCGAGCTCTATCCCGACCGCCCGCTACTCGAGCTCTGCCACGATCGCGGCGTGCCGATCACGCTCGCCTCGGACGCACACCGCCCCGAGCACGTCGGCCGCGATGTCGACCGCGCGGCGGCTCTCGCGCGCGAGGCGGGCTACGGGACGGTGACCGTCTTCGACCGGCGCGAGCGCCGCCAGGAACCGCTCCGATGAGGCGTCGCTTGCGATGCCGACGTCAGGACGCGCGAGCCTGGCTCGTGTGTCCGTCTGAAACGACCAGTCGATGCGCGGTGATCTGGAGGTGAGCTCATGAGGGTGGGAGTGGGCGTCGACGCGCATGCGCTGGTAGAGGGAGTGTCGCTCGTGCTGGGCGGGGTCGAGGTCGACTCGTCCCGCGGCCTGGCCGGCCACTCCGACGGCGACGTGATCTGCCATGCGTTGATCGACGCGGTCCTGGGCGCTGCCGGCCTCGGCGACATCGGCTCGCTCTTCCCATCCGGCGCCGAGGAATGGGAGGGCGCCTCCTCGCTCGACCTGCTCCGCCGCGCCTACGCGCAGGTGCGCGACGCGGGCTTCGAGCTCGTCAACGCGGACTGCGTGCTCGTCGGCGAGGAACCGCGGATCGCGCCGCTGCGGGGGGCGATGCGGGTGCGGCTCGCAGAGGCCCTCGGCGTCGAGACCGGTCTCGTCAACGTGCGCGCGACGACCACCGACGGCCTCGGCTTCACGGGCCGCGGCGAAGGGCTCGCCGCCCTCGCGGTGGCGCTGCTCGAGCGGTGATCGTCCCGGTCACCCCCGAGATTCGCGAGGACGAGTCATTCAAGGGGCTCCGCCGTGCCTGGCCCGAGATCGTCTTCCATGACGCGGTCTCCAACGCGAGTTGGGGCCGGCTCTACGAGGAGCGGCCCGAGTTCCAGTTCGCGCTCGTCGAAGACAGCCAGGTGCTCGCGGAGGGCAACTCGATCCCGGTGGCCGGGATGCCCGAGAGCTGGCGCGAGGCGCTGCGCACCGGTTTCGACCCGGCGGAGCCCGACCGGCTCTGCGCGCTGGCGATCCTCGTTGACCCCGACCACCAGAGCCGCGGCCTCTCACGTCTCATGCTCGAGCACATGCGCGCTCTCGGACACGATCGCGGCTGGGACCTGGTCGCGCCGGTGCGCCCGAGCCTCAAGCACCGCTACCCGCTGACGCCGATCGAGCGGTACATCGAGTGGCGGCGCGAGGATGGCCTTCTGTTCGACCCGTGGCTCCGCGCGCACGAGCGCCTCGGCGCGGAGCTGCTCGGGGTCGCGCCGAGCTCGCTGATCGTGGAAGGCAGCGTGGCCGAGCTGGAGGATTGGTGCGTACTGGCGTTCCCGGAGAGCGGGAGCTACGTCGTGGACGGCGCGCTCGTGCCGGTCGAGATCGACCGCGAGCACGACCGCGGCGTCTACCGTGAGCCGAACGTCTGGATGCGGCACGCTAGACCGGCGGGCTGACGATCCCGTTCTCGATCCGCACCAGCCCGTCGGCGGCGAGCGCCGCCACCGCCTCCCTGTCGCGCGGATCCCGGCCCTCGAGAACGCTCCGGAGCGCCGACGCGCGGCGCTGCCGGAACGAGCCCTCGAACGGGCCCTGCTTGCGCAGCGGCTCGTAGCGCCGCCCGCGCGAAGGACAGGCGGCGGCGAGCGGGCACTCCCCGCAGCGCGGCACGCGGGCGATGCAGACCGTGGCGCCGAGGTCCATCAGTGCCTGGGCGCACTCGGGATTGAACGCGAAGCCGGTCCGCTCGAGCACGCGTTGCACGTTCACGTCGACGGGCAGCACCGGCCGGCCGAAGGCGAAGCAGGCGACCGCGGCCGCCGTGTACGGGCCGACCCCCGGGAGCTCGGTCAGATCGTCCGGCCAGCCGCCGGCGACAACCGCCTGCGCGGCGCGCTGGAGGTTGAGCGCGCGCCGGTTGTAGCCGAGCCCCTGCCAGGCGCGGATCACCTCGGCGGCCGGCGCGGCGGCCAGCGCCTCGACGGAGGGCCAGCGCTCGAGCCAGTCGAGGTAGCGCGGCACGACCCGCGCCGCCTGCGTCTGCTGGAGCATGACCTCGGAGACGAGGATCGCGTAGGGGTCGCGCGTCCGCCGCCACGGCAGGTCGCGCGCGTTCTCGGCGAACCACTCGAGCAGCGCTCCCTGCACAGGGAGAGCGTATGGGACTAGGCGGCCGCGAGAGCCGGCCGGGGCCGCGCTGCCGTCCGGGGCAGGAGGATCCGCGCGAGGCTCAGCCAGATGACGGGACCTGCCGCCAGTGCCGCGACGATCGGCCCCGTGAGGCCCTTCAGGTCGGTGCCGACCATCAGCGCGTGCCCGAGGAAGAGCGCGAAGGCCGCGAAGCTCGCGAAATGGAGCATGCGCCAGGCCTTGTGCCCGAGCCAGCGCTTGGCCTTGAACGAGAGCGCGAGCATCAGGGTCAGCCAGCCCGCCATCACGCCCGCCGCCACGCCGGCGGGCTTCCACGCGGCGACGAACGGGACGAGCACGGACGCCGGCCCGAAATGGAGCACCGGGTCGAGCATGACCGAGAGCATGTGCAGGCCGACCATCGCGAGCGCGGTCCAGACGAGGGTCTGGTGCCAGCCGAAGAGCGCCTTCTGCCGGCGTGGGCCGAGCAGGCGCGTGCTCATCGCCAGCCCGAGCCAGACGGAGAGCGTGAGCAGGCCGAACGCCACGAGCCCCGAGGCCCGCGCGAGCAGCCAGAAGACCGGGACGGTCCCGCTCATCGGACCGGGGAGCTGTGCGTGGTCGTATGAGTGGCCACGCCGCCCGGCAGGAGCACGGCGTGCGCCTTGCCGCCCTTGCCCTTGATCATGACGACCCGGCTGGCTCCACTCCCGCCCGCAGGCTGGACCGGCGGATGCGACCACGCGAGGACGGCGACGATCGCGAAGAGCGCCCACGTGGCGGCGACGGCTGCCCAGACGCGGCGCACGGTCAGTCCGCCTCTCCTTCGAAGTGCTGTGCCGCCGGAGCCGCCGGAACGACCTGGACGATCTGCGCAGTGCGAGGGGGAGACGCGGGCTTCTGTCGCAGGCCGGTCACGGCGGCGCCGCCGGTGAGCACCGTCAGGGTGAGGATTGCCGCAAGCGCGAAGGCCTGTCGCCGGCTTCGCTGGGGCTCGACGGTCTCGTTCATGCTCCAGGTGTAACCGAGGCCGGGTTAAGCCGGGGACAAGCCGCGGTTCGGGTTCGGCCAAGACCGTGCTGTACGTTGCCGGCTTGGTCAAGGTGGGGATCGAGGAGGCGCGGCGAATCGCCGTGCGCGCGCAGGCGCTCGACGGCACCGCGCGGGGCGTGCTCGACACCGTGCGGCGGCTCGGCTTCCTGCAGATGGATCCGATCGCGACCGTGGCGAGGCCGCAGGAGCTCGTCCTCTTCAGCCGCCTCGGGCCGTTCGACGCCTCCGAGCTCGACCGCCTGCTCTGGCGGGAACGGAAGCTGTTCGAGTACGACGCGTTCATCTACCCGGTCGAGGACCTGCCTCTGCAACGCGCGCGGATGGCCCGCAGGCGCCGCGGCGGCAAGCTCAAGCGGGACGAGTGGACCCGCGAGTTCCTGCACGAGAACGCCGGTCTTCGCCGCTACATCCTCCGCGAGATCGAGCGCAACGGGCCGTTGCTCTCGCGCGATCTCAAGGAGGACGTGCCCGCGTCGGTCGAGCGTCATGCGTGGTGGGGACGCGGGGCGCTCAGGCTGATGCTCGAGATGCTCGCCGGCCGCGGCCAGATCGCTGTCGCCGGACGCGTCGGCACGCATCGCCTCTGGGATCTCCCGGAGCGCGTTTGGCCCGACACCGAGACGCTGCCCCGTCGCGATGCCGAGCGCGAGCTCGAGGAGCGCAAGCGCCGCAGGCTCGGCGTCTGGCTGGAGCGCGGCGAGTGGGTCGCGCATCCCGACGTCGAGGACGGTCCGGTGCCCGATCGCGTCACGGTGCTCTCGCCCTTCGACGGCCTCGTCAAGGACCGCGACCGGGCCGAGGCGCTGTTCGACTTCCGCTACAGGCTGGAGATGTACGTCCCCAGGGCGATCCGCGAGTACGGTTACTACGTGCTCCCGCTCCTCGTCGGCGACCGGGTCGTAGGGCGGGTCGAGCCGCGGCTCGACCGCAAGACCGGGACGCTGGAGGTGCTCGGCGAGTGGGGCGAAACCTCGCGGCTGGACGAGGCGTTGGACGAGCTCGCGACCTTCCTCGGGGCTACGCGATGAAACGGGTGCGCTTCGCTCCCAGCCCGACCGGGTCGCTTCACGTCGGCAACGCGCTCAGCGCGGTCGCGAACCGCTCCTTCGGCGACTGGATGCTGCTGCGGATCGACGACACCGACCCGGCGCGCAACGTTCCCGGCGGCGAGGAGGAGCTGCTCCGCGACCTCGAGTGGCTCGGCGTCGTGTGGGACGAAGGCCCGGTGCGGCAGAGCGAGCGCCGCGATCGCCATCTCGAGGCGGCGGCGCCGCTCGGCGAACGCTTCGACGGGATCACGCTCGTCCGCGACGACGGCACTCCGACCTATCACCTCGCGAGCGTCGTGGACGACGTCGACTTCGGGATCACGCACGTGGTCCGCGGGAACGACCACCGGCCGAACGAGGATCTGCACAGGCGTCTGTTCCAGGCGCTCGGGGCCACACCGCCGGAGTTCGTCCACCACGGACTGATCCTCGGCGCCGACGGCAAGAAGCTGGCCAAGCGGGCCGAGGGCGCCACCGTCGCGTCGCTGCGCGAGGCCGGGATCCCGGCCGAGGCCGTGCGCCGCTACCTCGAGGAGCTGGGCCTGCCGCGGCACGACGTCCACTACGACCTGCCGCGGATCCGGCGGCTGGCGATCGAGGCGATCGCCGCGATGCCCGACGAGGAGCTGGCCGAGCGCGCCGGAGCGCCGCCGGAGCTGGTGCCGGCGCTTCGAGGCGCCCGCGACCTGAACGAGGCGCGGGACTACGCCCGGTCGATCCTGGAGCCCGAGCCGGTCGTCCTCGCGGAGGACAGCCGGCCGACCCTCGAGCGATTCCGTGAGCTGCTCGGTGCCAACGGCGATGCGCGCGCCCTCGTTCGCGAGCTGAAGGCGGTCGGAGGCGACCTGAAGGCGCTGCGGCTCGCGTTGACCGGGCGGGAGCGCGGCCCGGAGCTCTGGACGGTGATCGCCGCGCTCCCGCGCGACGAGGCCCTCAGGCGCGTGGACGCGGCCCTCCGGTAAAGGCACCCCGATCTGCCTCCACGACGTTCAGTCGCGCAGCGCCTTGATCCGGTCGGTGAGGCGCGGTCCGATCAGGCTCGCGGCGGCGAGCTTCCAGGCCGGCGCCTCGAGCAGCACCCCGGGGTCGGCTCGCACTGCCTCCGCGAGGGCGCGGAAGGTCGGCAGCGTCCTCCGCTCCGGCAACGTCAGGTTGCGCGCCATGATCACGAGCTCCCGGCGGCGTGCCTCCTCCGCGAGCCGGCGCAAGTTGGGTGCATCCTCGACCGCCCCGTTGTGCTCCGTCAGGAACTGGAGCTTGATGGTCTTGAGGAGCGAGACGCTTTCGAGCCCCTGCACGTAGCCCGGGCCCTGCGGCGGCCCGAACTCCGCGGAGTACGTGGCGCTGTGGATCCGGTACGCGCCCAGGGTCTCGTGCAGGTACGCGAACCCCCAGCCGTCTGCGGCCATTCGCAGCCACATGCCGAAGTCGATCGCGGGAAGGTCCTCGGCCACCATCCGCGCCTGTGGCAGCGCTGCCGATCGCATCAGCGCGGTCGAGGCGCAGATCCGGCACGACCAGCGCATCGACTCGGCGATGAACTCGGGTGCGCTCTCGACGCGGCTCTCCTCGAGGCCGTAGGTCCAGTTCACGTGCGAGAGCAGCACGTTGCCGTCCCCGTCGATCAGGTCGAAGGCCGCATGCGCCACGCCCGTCTCGGGGTGGCGGTCGAGCTCGGCGACCGTCCGTTCGAGCAGCTTCGGATAGGCGAGGTCGTCGTCCGGGAGGATCAGGGCGTACTCGCTCTCGACCTGGTCGAGGAACCAGTTGTGGTTGCCGAGCAGGCCGAGGTTCTTCTCCTGGCGCACGTAGCGCAGGCGGGGGTCGTCGAAGGAGGCGACCGCGTCGGGCGTTCCGTCCGTGGAGGCGTTGTCGGAGACGATCAACTCGAAGTCGTCGTGGGTCTGCGCGAGCACTCCGGCGATCGCGTGCGGAAGGAGGTCGGCCCGGTTGTAGGTCGGGATGAAGACGGAGACGCGCGCCATGCAAGCCTCATTCTGCATCGGTTTCGATAGAACCTCTTCTGTGCGCCTCTACGACACCCTGACCCGCCGCCTCCAGGAGCTTCCGCCGCCCCCTGGACCGATCCGGATGTACGTCTGCGGGCCGACGGTCTACCAGCGGATCCACGTCGGGAACGCCCGTCCGTTCGTGCTCTCGATGTGGCTCGCGCGCTGGCTTCGGCACGGCGGCTACGACGTGACGCTGACCGAGAACATCACGGACATCAACGACAAGATCTACGCCGCGGCCCCGGGAGCGAGTGCCGAGCTGGCCGAGAACGCGAGCCGCTGGTACGTCGAGGACACGGACGAGCTCGGCCTCGGCCGGCCCGACCACGAGCCGAAGGCGACCGAGTCGATCCCGGAGATCGTCACGATGATCGAAGAGCTGGTCTCGTCCGGGCACGCGTATCCGGCCGGCGGTGACGTCTACTTCCGCGTCTCGAGCTACCCCGACTACGGCAAGCTCTCCGGCCGCCACGGCGACGACGAGGCGATGCACAACCCGTCCGAGGAGTACGAGCCAGACGAGCTCAAGGAGGATCCTCGCGACTTCGCTCTCTGGAAGGCGCACAAGGAGGGCGAGGACACCTCCTGGGACTCGCCCTGGGGCCGTGGCCGGCCGGGCTGGCACATCGAGTGCTCGGCGATGGCCGAGCGCTGGCTCGGTCCGGTCTTCGAGATCCACGGCGGCGGGCTCGACCTCGTCTTCCCGCACCACGAGAACGAGATTGCGCAGTCGCGCTCGCTCGGGCACCCGTTCGCACAGCTCTGGATGCACAACGGCATCCTGCGGCTGGCCGGCGAGAAGATGTCGAAGTCCCTCGGCAACATCGTCTCGCTGCGCGAGGCGCTCGACGAGTGGGGGCGGGAGACGCTGCTCGTCTACTTCCTCGGCGGCCACTGGCGCAAGCCGCTCGACTTCTCGGACGGCGCGCTCGAGCAGGCGGCCGCGCAGACGGAGAGCTTCCGCAACGTCTTCCGCTCGGGACGCGGTCCAGAGTCAAAACCGGGGTCAGACCCCGTTGCAGAATGGCTGCCGTTCGCGGCGGCGCTCGACGACGACTTCAACACGCCCGAGGCGCTGGCGGTGATGCACCGCTTGCGCGACCAGGAGCTGTTGCGCCGCGGGCTCGAGATGTTCGGGCTCGAGTCGCTGGCCGAGGGGGAGTCCGCGCCGGCCGAGCTGGAGGAGCTGGCGCGGGCCCGGCTCGAGGCGCGGGCCCGCAAGGACTTCGACGCCGGCGACCGCCTGCGCGACGAGATCGAGGCGGCCGGCTGGGAGGTCCGCGACGTCGACGCCGAGCCGGGCTTCCAGCTCGTACCGAAACGGTGACCTCCGAGCTCGTCTACGGCCGGCGGCCCGTGCGCGAGGCGATCCACGGGCCACGCGAGGTGCGCGAGCTCTGGGCCACCGAGCGCGCCCTCCGAGCCGAGCCGTGGTTGAGCGACAGCGGCGTCCGCGTCCAGCGCAAGCCCGAACGCGAGCTGAACGCCGAGGCGGGCACCACCGACCACCAGGGCGTGCTCGCGCGGGTCGAGCCGTTCCGCTACGCCGACGCGCACGAGCTGGCTGCCGGCGACGCACCGCTCCTGGCCGTGCTCGACTCCGTCACCGACCCGCGCAACCTCGGCGCCGTGATCCGCTGCGCCGACGGCGCGGGAGCGAACGGGGTCGTGCTCCCCGCGCACAACTCGGCGCGGGTGACGCCGACGGTCGTCCACGCCTCGGCGGGCGCCGCCGAGCACCTGCCGGTCGCGGTCGTCAAGAACCTGGCGCGCTACCTCGGCGAGATCAAGGGCCCGCGGCTCTGGATCTGGGCCGCGGCCGGCGACGCCGAGACCTCGATGTGGGACGCCGACCTCTCCGGTGGCGCCGCCTTCGTGCTCGGCGCCGAGGGCAAGGGCCTGCGCCCGCTCGTCCGCCGGACCTGCGACGACGCGGTGCGGATCCCGCTCGCCGGCGAGGTCGAGTCGCTGAACGTCAGCGTCGCAGCGGCGCTGCTCCTCTACGAGGCGAGTAGGCAGCGCGGTGGCTGAGCCGACGCTCTACCTGTTCGACGGCTACAACCTTCTGCACGCGGGGCCGTTCGACGACCCGCGGGAGCTCGTCGACCGCCTCGCGAGCTTCGTCGCGCTGCACGGCGCGCGCGGGGTGGTGGTCTTCGACGGCGTCGGCGAGGAGCGGACGCACGGGCCGCTGGAGGTCCGCTACGCCGACCACGCCGACGCGCTGCTGGAGCGCCTCGCTGCAGAGCACCGCTCGACCGAGACCGTCTGCCTCGTCTCCTCCGACTCGGCCATACGTGGAACCTCCGGCCAGGAGGTGCAGAAGCGGAGCTCGCAGACCTTTCTGGGCGACCTCGAGGAGCCGAAGCATGGCGAGACGAGCCGGTACCGAGTAGGCGATCGCGTGGACGAAGAAACGCGAAAGCGTCTTGAAGAGCTGCGCCGAGGCCAAGGGTCCGATTAAGAGAAACAAGACGCAAGGTCTTGAAACCTTGTTGGGACCTTGCTATCTTGATCCTCAACCTAAGGGTGAGGCTTGGGCAGCTCGCCTGCCGTCAGCGAGGGAGGAGCAGTGCCCGTCCAACCTGCTCGACCGCTCCACAGCCCACAGAAACGCCAGCGAGAGCTCGAAGACCTGCAGCTCGTCATGCGTGCGCGCAACGGCGACCCGAAGGCGCTCGACGCGCTGATCCGCCGCTACCACGGCTTCGTCCGGCTGAAGGCGAGCTCGTACTTCCTCGCCGGCGGCGACTCCGAAGATCTGATCCAGGAGGGCCTGATCGGCCTGTACAAGGCGGTGCGCGACTTCAGTCCCGAGAAGGCGTCGTTCCGCAGCTTCGCCGAGCTCTGCGTCACGCGGCAGATCATCACGGCGATCAAGACGGCGACCCGCTTCAAGCACGCGCCGCTGAACACGTACGTCTCGTTCAGCCACGCGCCGGCCGGCCAGGAGTCGGAGGCGGACTGCACCCTCGGCGACGCGCTGCCGGGCCCGTCCGTGGACGACCCCTCGATCTGCGTGATCTCGACCGAGGAGCTGCAGAGCCTCGTCTTCACCCTCGGCACCGGCCTCTCGAAGCTCGAGACGGATGCGCTCAAGCTCTACCTCGAGGGTGAGTCGTACGAGGAGATGGCCGAGCACCTCGGCTGCGACACGAAGACGATCGACAACGCCCTCCAGCGCGTGAAGCGCAAGGTGCTCTCGCACCAGCAGTCGCGGCAGGTCCTGTCCTAGCCGTCGCGCGAGCCGAGGGTCCGAACTCACTTAGTAACACCGTGTTACTTGGAAGCCTCTCCGGCCCTGGGCGGCGCTACGCTGGGCCGAGCGCCGGAGTAGCTCAGCTGGTCAGAGCAACGCCCTTGTAAGGCGTAGGTCGTGGGTTCGAATCCCACCTCCGGCTTCGCTCGCAAACCGATTCCGCGCCTCGCAAGTACAACGCTCGGGGGACCACCTGCGAAGGAGGTTGAGGAATGGGAGCACATCGACCGAGGCTTGTACTGCTCGCCGCGCTCGTGCTGGGGGCGGCGCTGGTGCTCGTCGCACCTTCAGGGGCGGCGCAGCCGACGACCTTTACGGTAACGCCGCTCGTCTCGGACCAGCCGGGTGTCGCACCGGTCACGGACCCGGATCTTGTCAACGCCTGGGGGCTGGTATCCAGCGCGACGTCGCCGTGGTGGGTGAATGACAACGGCACCGGCCTATCGACGTTGTACCGCGGCTCAGACGGCACCAAGCAGGCGTTGAAGGTGACCGTGCCCGGCGGACCGACGGGAGTGGTCTTCAACAGCACGAGCGGCTTCCCGCTGCCAACCGGCGGCAAGGCGAGCTTCCTCTTCGACGGCGAGGACGGCATCGTGCGGGCCTGGAACGGCGCCCAGGGCACGGCCGCGATCACCGTCGGCAACCGCATGGACGGGGCGATCTACAAGGGCCTCGCACTCGCCGACACGCCGAACGGGCCGCGCCTCTTTGCGGCCGACTTCCACAACCGGCAGATCGACGTCTTCGACACCACCTTCACGTACGTGCCGAACAGCGGCTTCACCGATCCGTCCCTGCCGAAGCGGTTCGCGCCGTTCAACGTGCAGGTGATCGGCAACCGCGTCTTCGTCGCCTACGCGAAGCAGGACGAGGACGCCGAGGATGAGGAGGCGGGCCCGGGCAAGGGCTTCGTCGACGTCTACGATCTCTCCGGAAACCTGCTCGGCGGCATCGGCGACGGCCGCGGCCAGCTGAACGCCCCGTGGGGGATGGCGCTCGCTCCGGCGGGCTTCCCGAACTTCGCCGGCGACCTGCTGGTCGGCAACTTCGGCGACGGGTTCATCAACGCCTACAAGGAAGGCTCGCCGGGGCACTTCGTCCACGACGGGAAGATCCGTGGCGCGAACAACCGGCCGCTCTCGATCGACGGGCTCTGGGCGCTCCAGTTCGGCCAGGGCGGGAACAACGCGCCTGCGGGCACGCTGTTCTTCACCGCCGGTCCGGACGACGAGAGTCACGGGCTCTTCGGGCAGATCAAGCCCAACTGAGCAACGCGGGGGCGGCGCGCATGCGGCCGCGCCGCCCCCGTTTCTACGCGAGCCGCTGGATCAGGTCGGCCGCGTGCGTGGTTCCCGGAGTCGCCTGCAGCCGCGCCGAGGCCTCGCGCAACCCGGGAGGCTGGGCCGCGAGCAATCCGTCGATCGCCCGGTGCAGCTGCTCGTCCTCGAACTCGTAGGTCTGGAGCCGCACGCCGAAGCCGCGCTCGGCGACCCGCTGCGCGTTGTCGTACTGGTCCCAGAAGAGCGGCAGGACGATCATCGGGACGCCGAAGTGCATCGACTCGGTGACGGTGTTGTTGCCGCCGTGCGTGATCACCAGGTCGGCGTGGGGGAGGATCGCGGGCTGCGGCAGGAACTCGGCGCCGGTCATGTTCGGCGCCAGCTCGATCAGCTCGTGCTGCGGGCCCTTGCTGACGACGTAGCGGTGCGGCGTCTCCGCGAGCGCGCCGACGAGCCGGTTCATCAGCTCGACGTCCGCCGAGCCGAGGCTGCCGAGCGAGACGTAGACCAGCGCGCCGTCGCCTTCCGGAAGCTCGAACTCCCCGTCGACGACGCGAACGCACGAGTCGAGCCGGTGCCAGGGCCCGGAGAGCGGTCGCGAGCGCTCGTAGTCCGCCTCGGCGGGGTAGAGGTAGAGGTCGAGGTATGGCGACTCGTGGACGAACTCGAGCTCGGGCAGCGCCGGCGCGCCGCGCTCCTCGCAGAACCGGGAGAACCCGCGCTGGAGCGGTTCGTGCAGCTCGCGGTAGCGGGCCCGGAACTCGTCCCAGCCGGCCCGGTCGCCGGTCGGGTAGCCGGAGAACACGGGCGGCAGCTCCGGGTCCTTCAGCTCGAGCGGGTTGCAGGAGACGATCCGCACCCAAGGCCGGCCCGATGCGAGCACGGCCGGGAAGGCGACGACGTTGTCCTGGACGATCACGTCCGGCTCGAGCTCGCCGAAGATCTCGACCAGGCGCCCGTCGACGTAGCGCGCGCCGTCCACCAGCTCCTGCCAGACCGGGAGGATGAACGTCTCGAGCTGCTCGATCGTCGGCTTGCGGAACTCGGGCGCCGTCTCGCGGACGAAGTCCTTCCAGAACTGGCCCGGAACCTCCTCTGTCTCGGGCGGCGGCTTGAGGCGCATCGTCGCCTCCTCGAAGCCCTGCGCCTCGAGCGTTCCGGCGAACGACTCCTCGACCACGAAGACGACGCGCTCGCCACGCTCGAGCAACACGCGGCCGATCCCGACGCAGTTGTTGGTCGGGCCGAACGCGCCTTCGGGGAAGAAGACGACCGTGTTCAAGCGAGTGCTTGCTCGAGGTCGGCCCAGAGCTCCTCCGGGTCCTCGAGCCCGACGCTGAGTCGGAGCAGGCCGGGCGGGACGCGGTCACCCTCCCAGCGCGAGCGGCTCTCGAGCACCGACTCGGTACCGCCGAGGCTGGTCGCGTTCTTGATCACGCGCAGCGAGGTCTCGACCTTGCGCGCGTCGGCGACGTCGAAGGAGAGCAGCCCGCCGAAGCCGGGGTAGCGGACGACCTCGACCGCGGGGTGGCCGCGCAGCCTCTCGGCGAGCGCAAACGCGTTCGCGGTGATCCGCTCCATCCGCACGCGCAGGGTCTTGAGGCTGCGGAGCAGGAGCCAGCAGGGATCGGGTGCGGCGACGATCCCCGTGCGGCCGCGGAAGTCACGCAACCGCTCGGCGTCCGCGTCCGACCGCGCAACCGCCGCGCCGAGAAGCACGTCGGAGTGACCGCCCAGGTACTTGGTCGCGCTGTGGACGGCGAAGTCGGCGCCGTGCTCGAGCGGGCGCAGGTAGATGGGGGTCGAGGCGGTCGAGTCGACCACGACCCGGCCCGGCGCGGCGACCGCGGACTGGAGGTCCGGCATGGTCAGGAACGGGTTCGAGGGGGCTTCGAGCCAGATCAGGTCGGCACCGTCGGGCGGCGGGCCGGTCTGGTCGAACTCGAAGTGGCGAACCCCCCAGCGACCGAGCTCGGCGAACAGGAGGGCGGTGCCGTAGTAGGCGCCCTCGGCGAGCGCGATCGTCTGCCCCGGCTCGAGCAGCGCGAGCACGAGCGACGCGATTGCGCCGGAGCCTGAGGGGAAGAGGAGCGCCGTGCCGCCCTCCAGCTCGCCGAGCGCGCGTTCGGCGGCGACGCCGGTCGGGTGCGCGTAGCGCTGGTAGTAGAAGGGGCCCGGCTCGCCGCCTTCGTAGGGCCAGAGGGTCGAACGGTCGAGCGGCTCCACGGCTGCGAACTCTACGGCCGGTCGGTTCCCGCTTGACGGAGAGCGAGCCTACGCCTAATCTCCATCAACTCCGTGGACAATCTAGAGAAATAAGGAGAACGCATGAAGTTCATTTGGATTGCTTTGGCAGGAGTCGCACTGATGGCCGGCTCGGCGAGCGGCGCATCAAAGGGAACCTCGATCGACCTCGTCGCCTACTCCACCCCGAAGGACGCCTACGGCAAGATCATCAGCGCCTTCCAGGGCACGGCCGCCGGGAACGGGGTCAGCTTCACGCAGTCCTACGGAGCCTCGGGCGACCAGGCGCGCGCGGTCGCAGCCGGCCAGCCGGCCGACATCGTCGCGCTGTCGCTCGATCCCGACATCGACCTCCTCGTCCAGAAGAAGCTCGTCCCGAAGAACTGGCGCAGCGCGAACAAGTACCACGGCGTCGTCTCCACCTCGATCGTGGTCTTCGTCGTCCGCGACGGGAACCCGAATCACGTCAAGGGCTGGGCCGACCTGGTCAAGCCGGGCGTCCAGGTGATCACGCCGAACCCGTTCACCTCCGGCGGAGCCCGCTGGAACGTGATGGCCGCGTACGGCGCGCTCCGGCGGCAAGGCAAGAGCGACAAGCAGGCGATCAAGTACCTCTACAAGCTCTTCCACCACGTGCCCGTCCAGCCCGACAGCGCGCGGGCGGCGCTGCAGGTCTTCGCGCAGGGCAAGGGCGACGTCCTGCTCACCTACCAGAACGACGCGATCTACGCCGAGAAGAAGGGCGTCCACACCGAGTACCACATCCCCAAGGCGACGATCCTCATCGAGACGCCCGTGGCGCTGACGAACACGGGCCTGACGAAACCGGCCGCACAGGCCTTCTTCAAGTATCTGTGGTCGGCGACCGCGCAGCACGCGTTCGGCGACCAGGGCTACGAGCCGGTCGTCAAGAGCGTGGCGAAGAGCTATCCCCTCGCCAAGGCGCCCGGGCTGTTCACGATCCGCTCGGCGAAGTGGGGCCTGAACGGCTGGCCGAAGGTGAACAAGCGCTTCTTCGACCCGAAGAAGGGGGTCATGGCGAAGATCGAGGCCTCGCTTGGCCACTGACGCCGTCGCGCTCGAGCGCCCCGTCCGCGTCGGCGGGTACACAGCCGGGTCGCTGGCCCGCGGCGTGGCGATGGGCTACCTCAGCGTCGTCGTGCTGCTGCCGCTCGCGGCGCTCGTCTGGAGCTCTCGCGCGTCGGGGGCGGCGGCCTTCTGGAGCGAGGTGACGAGACCCGAAGCCGTGGCCGCGCTGAAGCTGACGCTCGGCGCGGCCGCGGTCTGCGCGCTGGTGAACGCCGTCGCCGGCACGGCGATCGCCTGGGTGCTCGTCCGCGACCGCTTTCGCGGGAAGGGGATCGTCGACTCGGTGATCGATCTGCCGTTCGCGCTGCCGACGATCGTCGCCGGCCTGACGCTGCTCGCGTTGTACGGGCCGAGCGGGCCGTTCCGCATCGACATCGCCTTCACGCGGCTCGGCATCCTCGTCGCCCTGCTGTTCGTGACCTTGCCTTTCGTCGTGCGCGCGGTGCAGCCGGTGCTGCTCGAGCTCGACGCCGAGATGGAGGAGGCGGCCGCCTCGCTCGGAGCGCGCCCGCTCGCGATCTTCCGGCGCATCGTCTTCCCGAACCTGCTGCCGGCGATCCTCTCGGGGGTGACGCTCGCGTTCGCGCGGGCCGTGGGCGAGTTCGGCGCGGTCGTGCTGATCAGCGGGAACATCCCGTTCAAGAGCGAGGTCTCGTCCGTCTACATCTTCGGCCAGCTCCAGGCCGGGAACGGAACCGGCGCCGCGGCCGTCTCCGTGCTCCTGCTGGTGATCTCGCTCGGCGTCCTGCTCGCGATCGGCGCCTTCCGCCGCTGGAGGACGAGTTACGACCGTGTCTAGATATTTGCTCCGGTTCACCGCGCTCGGCTACCTGGCCTTCCTGCTGCTGGTGCCGGTCGCGTTCGTCTTCTACAAGGCCTTCGAACACGGCTTCGGCCCAGCCTGGGACGCGGTCACCACGCCGGAGGCGCTGCACGCGCTGAAGCTGACGCTCGTCATCGCCGCGATCGCGGTCCCGGCCAACACGGTCGTGGGAATCATCCTCGCGCTGACGCTCGTGCGCAGCCGCCTGCCGGGCCGGGGCGTCCTGAACGCGGTCGTCGACCTGCCGCTGGCGCTCTCGCCGGTCGTGGTCGGGCTCTCGCTCGTCCTCCTCTACGGTCGCGGCGGCTGGCTCGGGGGGCTTGCAGGGCACGGGGTCGAGATCCTGTTCGCCGTCCCCGGGATGGTGCTGGCGACGATGTTCGTCTCGCTGCCGTTCGTCGTGCGCGAGGTCGTGCCGGTGCTGCGCGAGATCGGCACCGAGCAGGAGCAGGCCGCCGAGACCCTCGGCGCCGGCCCGTTCCAGACCTTCCGCCGCATCACCTTCCCCGCGATCCGCTGGGCCGTCGCCTACGGCGTCGTGCTCACGACCGCGCGCGCGATCGGCGAGTTCGGGGCAGTCAGCGCGGTCTCCGGCAACATCGAGGGCCGCACGCAGACGCTGCCGCTGTACGTGAAGGCCCAGTTCGACGGCTTCGACACGTCGGGCGCGTACGCAACCTCCGTCGTGCTCGCGCTGATCGCGATCGCGGTCGTCGTCGGCCTGCGCGCCCTGCACCCGAGGGAGGCTTCATGAGCGGGATCACCGTCATCGACGTGACGAAGCGGTTCAACGGTTTCACCGCGCTGCACGACGTGTCGGTCGCGATCCCCGAAGGCTCGCTCACCGCGCTGCTAGGCCCGAGCGGCAGCGGCAAGTCGACGCTCCTGCGCGTGATCGCCGGGCTCGAGGAGCCCGACGCCGGCCAGGTGCTGATCGGCTCCGAGGACGTCACCGAGCGGCCGGCACGCTCCCGGGGCGTCGGGATGGTCTTTCAGCACTACGCGGCGTTCAAGCACATGACCGTCTACGACAACGTCGCCTTCGGCCTCTCGATCCGCAAGCGGCCGCGTGCCGAGATCAAGCGGCGTGTGCGCGAGCTGCTGGAGCTGGTCCAGCTCGAGGGGCTCGCCAAGCGCTACCCGGCGCAGCTCTCCGGCGGCCAGCGGCAGCGGATGGCCCTCGCCCGGGCGCTGGCGGTCGAGCCGAGCGTGCTGCTGCTCGACGAGCCGTTCGGCGCCCTCGATGCGCGCGTGCGGAAGGAGCTCCGCGCCTGGCTGCGCCGCCTGCACGACGAGGTGCACGTGACGACGATCATCGTCACGCACGACCAGGAGGAGGCGATGGAGGTCGCCGGCCAGATCGTCGTTCTCAACGACGGGAGGATCGAGCAGGTCGGCGCACCGCGCGAGCTCTACGACGCGCCTGCCAACGCGTTCGTGATGAGCTTCGTGGGGCCGGTGAACCGGCTCGGCGAGACTTTCGTTCGGCCGCACGACGTCGAGGTCATGCTCGAGCCGGATGCCGGCTCGGTCGAGGCGATGGTCGAGCGGGTGGTCCACCTCGGCTTCGAGGTGCGCGTCGAGCTCGTGCGTGACGACGGCCAGCACCTGCTATCGCAGCTGACGCAGGAGGAGGCGCTGCAGCTCGAGCTCGAGCGCGGGCAAATCGTCTACGTTCGCTCGAGCCGCGAGACGGTCTTCAGTGAGGGAGCCAGGCGTCCGGATCGGCCGCGATCCGGCTGACCTCGTCGGGCAGGCGTCCCGCGGCGACGTCGGCCAGGGTGACCTTCTCCAGCACCGCACGCAGGTTGCCGCGCACGGCGATCCACACCTCGCGCAATGGCCCGGCCGCGCCGAGGTACTCGACTTGCTCCGGCCGCTCGCCGCGCACGTTGGCGATCGGTCCCTCGACCGCTCGGATCACGTCGGCGAGCGAGATCTCCTCTGCCGGCAGAGCGAGCCAGTAGCCGCCCTCGGCGCCGCGCTGGCTCTGGACGAGCCCTGCGTGCTTCAGCTCGAGCAGGATGTTCTCGAGGAACTTCAGCGGGATCTGCTGCGACTGCGCGATCCGCTCGCCCTTGACCGGCCCCGCACCGGAGGCGGCCGCCAGCTCCGCGCCTGCGCGGACCGCGTAGTCGACCTTGGCCGAGACTCGCATGCAGGCAAACCCTAGCCGGGAGGCTAAGACTTGCCTGTCTTTCGAGCCGCGGTCGTGGCCGCGGGCTTCCTGTGCCTTCGGTCCGCGGGCTTCGCTGCCGGCTTCCCGCCCTCGCCTTCCGGCAGGGGCGAGACGCGGTTCTTGCCCGCGCGCTTCGATTCGTACAACGCCTCGTCGGCCGACGCGATCAGATCCTCGCCGTGGGGCAGGTCTCCCTTGACGGCGACGCCGAAGCTCGCGGTCACGGCCATCCGCTTTCCGTCCGGCAGCTCGATCTCGTGCGCTTCGAGGGCTGTGCGCAGCCGCTCGGCGAGCTGAATCGCGCCCTCGAGGTCGGCCTCGGGCACGATCACGGCGAACTCCTCGCCGCCGTAGCGGGCGGCCAGGTCGACCTGTCTGATGTTCAGCGCCAGGATCTCGGCGATCCGCCGGAGCACCTGGTCTCCCACCGGGTGGCCGTAGGTGTCGTTGACGGACTTGAAGTCGTCGAGGTCGGCCAGGATCAGCGCAAGCGAGTCGCCAACCCGCTCCGCCCGGCGCCACTCCAGCGCCAGCTCCTCGTCGAAGCTCCAGCGATTCGCGAGGCCGGTGAGCGAGTCGGTCGCCGCTTGCGAGACGACGCGACGGAAGTCGCCGAGGCTGCGCACGATCGGCCCGCCGAAGAGGAGGCCGGCCAGGAGCAGCAGCGCGAACGAGCCGATCGCTGCGTAGAGCACGCGCTGCTCGTACGGGTGGACGGCACGGTCGATGGCGCGCTCGGGCCTGATTGCGAGCAGGTTCGTCCCCGGCGCGTTCGGGATCGGAGCGAGCCCGCCGCGAAAGCGCTCGCCGCCGAGGAGAATCGTCCGGCCGGCTACCTTCACCTGCCGGCCGGACCCGACCGCGACCCCGCGGCGGACGATCAGCAGCCGGTCGCCGTGGCCGTGAGCGACCGTGCGGAGCAGCTTCCGCTCGAGCCGTGTGCCGAGCGGGACGGTGGCGACGACGCGACCGACCGTCGCGCCGTTCAGGGCGAGCGAGACGGATCTGGTCAGCGCGGCGCCCGGGATGGCACCCGTCACGGGCTTTCCGTGCAGGTAGAAGACGACGCCCGGGTTCTTGCGGGCCAGCGCGACGATCGTCGCGCGGTCGTTCGTGAGGAAGGCGCGCTGCAGGACGGGCGAGCGCGTCATGTCGTCGGCGCGGGTCGAGGCGTTGTCCGCCAGCCCCTGGACCACGGCACCTGCCTGCTGAAGCTGCGAGCGGAGCGTCGCATCCGCCTGGGCGCGCTCGTTCCGCAGCGCGCTCGCATCGAGGATGCGGACGGTCGCGACCACCGGGATGCCGGCCACGACGAGAAGGCCTGCGAGCAGCTGGAGGCCGGCCCTTCGCGAGATCGAGGACCGGGCGCGTCTCGGCGAAGGGGTCGACCGCCCTTCTGCAGGCGTCGCCGCTGAAGCCGCAGAGCTCATGAATCGGTTATCGGCGGCGCGTGCGGCCCGCTTGACCCCCGGTGGACGCGTCCCGCGCCCTCAGGAACCGGCCGAATAGTGAGCTGCGACGCGGGACGCGCTCAGAGCCGTCGAGTAGAGCGCGACCTCGTCGATGTCGTCGTTCGCAAACTGGCCCGAGTCGCCCTTGCCGATCTCGAACAACTGCCAACCGGCGTTGGTCGGGAAGGTGATCGACGCCGTGGTGACCAGCGAGCCGTTGACGTACCAGTGGACTCTGGAGCCGTCGTAGGTGACGACGAAGTGCCGGAAGGTCGAGGTGAGGGCCCCGTTGCCGGTGGCGACCTGCTTCCCGTTCCGCACGAGCGTCAGCGCGCCTCTCGAGTTGGCCTGGATGCAGTAGCCGTTCGCAGTCGCCGAGTTTCCCTTGTCGAGGATTCCCGGCGCGGTGTGCACGAACGAGATCTGACGGGCCCAGAACTCGATGCTCCAGGAGCCGTTCAGCCGGAGGGCTGCGTTGTCGAACGCTGCGACCTCGGCCTGGACACCGTTGAAGCGGGCGGCCTTGTTCGCGTCGTGGGCAAGGGCGCCCGTGACTCCCTGCGTGACGCCGTGCAGGTAGCCGCCCGTGTGGCCGTTGCCGCTCGAGTCCGTGGCGAAGAAGCCGCTCGTCTCGCCGAGTCGCCAGTAGGCGATCGGGCTGTCGGACAGCACCTCGCTCGAATAGCTCGCCGGAGGCGGAGGCGGAGGCGGCGGAGGGGGTGGGGGCGGAGGGGGTGGAGGAGGCGGGGGCGGGGCGCAGTCGACGGCAACCGAGTCGGAGGCCTGCGCCGAGCCGGCGTTGTCGCTCGCGAACGAGGCGGTGTTGTCGAAGCTTCCGCAGGAGTTCGTCGTGGTCTCGCTGATCACGTGCACCTGCGTGCGGGAGTTGCCCGCGAGGCTCGAGGGGCTGTAGACGATGCTCTGGTCGGGTGGCGAGCCGCTCAGCGACCAGCCGGAGTCTGTTGCCCCGCCGTCGATCGTCCAGGTGACGTCGGTGCCCGCGGGAAGCGTGTCGGTGACGACCAGCCCGGTGGCCGCGCCAGCGCCGGTGTTGTCGAGCACGACCGTGAAGCCCAGCTCGGAGCCTGCCCCGACGACGCCGGCGTCGGCCGTGGTCGCGATCGCCAGATGCGGCCCCGGCGGAGGTGGCGGAGGCGGAGGTGGCGGTGGAGGAGGAGGCGGCGGCGGCGGGCAGGTGACGTGAACCCAGTCCGAGGCGTGTCCCGAGCCGCCGTTCAAGCTCGAGAAGGCAGCGCTGTTGACGTAGTTCCCGCAGCTCCCGGCGTTCGTCGTGCTGATCACGTGCACCCGGGTGGTCGAGTGAGCGCTGATCGTCGTCGGCTCGTAGACGAGCTGCTGGTCCGGCGGCGAGCCGGTGACGAGCCAGCCGCTGTCGCTGACGCCGATGTCGACGGCCCACTCGACGGCCGTTCCTTGCGGGAGCTCGTCGCTGATCGAGAGCCCGCCGGCAGGCACGCCGCCGTCGTTGGCGAGGGACACGGTGAATCCGATCGTCGAGCCCGGGTCGGCGACGGCCGCGTCGGCTGTCTGGCTGATACCCAGATGTGCCGGTGGAGGAGGCGGTGGCGGTGGCGGAGGCGGCGGCGGAGCCGGGGGAGGTGGCGGCGGAGGCGGCGGTGGCGGCGCTGGCGGAGGTTGTGTAGCGGGTGGCGGAGGATTCGTGCTCGGCCGAGGCGTGGGCCCGGGCGCGGGTGGTATCGAAGGCTCGGGATCCACGGGCGGGCTTCCGGCCCAACCCCGCGACGACGACCCGGACGAGCCGGAAGTCGGCGGGCTCTGCGGCACGCCGATGCCGACGGCGCGCAGCACCGAGGTCGAGAAGCTGGCAACGGACACCGTCTCGGACGAGGTTCCCCGGTTGCCGCCGTTCTTCCCGGGCTGCCCGGCCGCCTGGAGGAACGCGTCGCGGGACCGCCGGTCGCTGGCCGACGCGGTCGTGGCGTCGGACAGAATCGGGAGCCCGATCGTCACCCAGAGGACCGCGACGAGCGGGAGCGCCAGCACGAACGGAAGCGCACGCGACCGCGAACGCGTGAGCGCACGCGCCGAGGGAAGACGGCTTGGTCGTCGGACGTACGAGCGCCGCATCTACTGCCCTCCGCAGGACTCCTAACCGCTGTCCTCACCGTAGGCGGGGCGACCGCGCCCGAAGTCCCCCGGACGGGTGACCTTCACGCACACGCGACGCCGTTCGGGGGTACGCTCGCGCCGTGGCCGCCGAGACCGAGTCGACCCAGGCAAAGCTCCGCCGCCTCGAGGAGCTGCGCGAAGCGGCGCGCCACGCCGGCAGCGAGAAAGCCGTCGAGCGCCACCGCGCGGAGGGCAAGCTGCTCGCCCGGGAACGGGTCGAGGGGCTGCTCGACCCGGGCTCGTTCGTGGAGCTCGACCGTTACGTCCGTCACCGTGAGGCCGAGTTCGGGATGCGCGAGAAGCGGCCCTACGGCGACGCCGTCGTGACCGGCTACGGGACGATCTTCGGCCGCCGCGTGTTCGTCTTCTCGCAGGACTTCACCATTTTCGGCGGCAGCCTCTCCGAGGTCTTCGCCGAGAAGGTCTGCAAGGTGATGGACATGGCCGCCAAGTACGGCTGCCCGGTGATCGGGATCAACGACTCCGGCGGCGCGCGCATTCAGGAGGGCGTCGTCTCGCTCGCCGGTTACGCAGAGATCTTCTGGCGGAACGTCCAGTCCTCGGGCGTGATCCCGCAGCTCAGTCTCATCATGGGGCCCTGCGCCGGCGGAGCGGTCTATTCCCCGGCGATCACGGACTTCGTGCTGATGGTCGAGGGCAGCTCGTACATGTTCATCACCGGGCCCGACGTGGTCAAGACGGTCACCGGCGAGGAGGTCAACTTCGAAGAGCTCGGCGGCGCCGTGACGCACGCGACCAAGTCGGGGGTCGCGCAGTTCATCTCACCGAGTGAGGAGGCCTGCCTCGAGGACGCCCGTTACCTGCTCTCGTTCCTGCCGCAGAACAACGTCGACCCGCCGCCGTACTCCGAGCCCGCCGACCCGCCTTCCCGCGAGGACGTCGAGCTCGACACGCTGATCCCCGACGACCCCGCGCACCCGTACGACATGAAGGAGGTCGTCAGGCGGGTCGTCGA
This sequence comes from Gaiellaceae bacterium, assembly GCA_035624425.1. Taxonomy (GTDB): domain Bacteria; phylum Actinomycetota; class Thermoleophilia; order Gaiellales; family Gaiellaceae; genus AC-32. The sequence continues at coordinate 52 of DASPRN010000014.1, read as the reverse complement.
CGAGGGCGAGTTCCTCGAGGTGCACGAGCGCTGGGCCGAGAACCTGGTCTGC
>DASPRN010000127.1:0-7045 GCA_035624425.1 Gaiellaceae bacterium | reverse complement strand
GTCTGCAGCGTCCAGAGCCCGGCCGCCTCCGCGCTTGCGAGGACTGCCGCGAGCAGCTCGGTGCCCACGCCGTTCCCGCGAGCGGCCTCGGTCACGTAGACGCTGATCTCCGCCACTCCGGCGTAGCAAGGGCGCCGCGATGCCGGCGAGAGCGCGATCCAGCCGACCACCCGGCCGTCGCGCTCCGCGACGAAGCGGTGCTCGGCCAGGTGCGCGGCGTCCCACGCCGCCCAGGACGGCACCTCGGTCTCGAAGGTCGCGTTCCCCGTCGCGATCCCCTCGGCGTAGATGCGCGCGACCTCCGCCCAGTCGCCCGGCCGAAGGTCGCGCACCTCCATGCTCATCGCCTACGCCGCGAACGCGTCCTCGATCAGCGCCTGCGCGGTGACCGACGCGATCGTCTGCAAGATCCGGCCGGTGATCCGGTACGGGTCGGCCAGCGAGTTCGGGCGGCGATCCTCGAGATAGCCGCGGTGGCCGCTCGAGACGAAGCTGTGAGGGATGCGGACCGAGGCTCCGCGGTCGGCGATGCCGTACGTGAATTCGTCGATCGCCGCCGTCTCGTGGAGACCCGTCAGCCGCAGGTCGTTCTCGGGGCCGTAGCACGCAATGTGCTCGTGGCGCGCCTCCGAGAACGCGTTCATCAGCGCAGTGAAGTACTCTTCGCCGCCGATCTCCCGCATGTGCCTGTTCGAGAAGTTCGTGTGCAGGCCCGAGCCGTTCCAGTCCACGTCGGCGCCGAGCGGCTTCGGGTGGAAGTTCACGTCGACGCCGTAGCGCTCGCAGAGGCGGAGCATCAGGTACCGGGCGATCCAGAGCTCGTCGGCGGCGTGCCTCGCGCCCTTGCCGAAGATCTGGAACTCCCATTGCCCCTTCGCGACCTCGGCGTTGACTCCCTCGATCGCGATCCCGGCCTCGATGCAGAGGTCGATGTGCTCGTCGACGATCTGGCGCGCGATGCCGCCCACGTTCTTGAAGCCGACACCGGTGTAGTACTCGCCCTGTGGCGCCGGGAAGCCCTCCTTCGGGAACCCGAGCGGCGCGCCGTCCTGGTACAGGAAGTACTCCTGCTCGAAGCCGAACCAGGCGTCGGGGTCGTCCGCGATTGCCGCGCGGCTGTTGGAGGGATGCGGTGTCCCGTCGGGCAAGAGCACCTCGCACATGACGAGGTAGCTGTGGTTGCGCGCAGGATCGGAGAAGAGCGCGGCGGGCTGCAGGAAGCAGTCCGAGCTCGAGCCGTCCGCCTGGCGGGTCGAGCTGCCGTCGAAGTTCCACAGCGGTAGCTGCTCGACCGTCGGCTCGGTGTCGAAGTCGGCGATCTTCGTCTTGCTGCGTAGGTTCGGAACGGGCTCGTAGCCGTCCAGCCAGATGTACTCGAGCTTGAACCTCATGTGCTTCCCTCCTGGTCTCGGACCAACAAAAAAGCCCCACGACTCGCAGGTCGTGAGGCCCCAATGCCTCCGCGCCCACCTTCGGCGGCGAGCGCTGCCCAGACCCTAGCGCAAGCTCCCGACGACGTCCAGGAGCTCTCGGCGAGATACTGACCAGGTGACACGTGGCACGAGCAGGCAAGGCGGCCTGGCTCTCGGCGCCGTTCTGACGATGCATGTCGTCTTCGGCTTCGTCTGGTTCGTCGTCTGGTTCGTCTGGGCCTATTTCACCTCGTTCGCCGGAGACGCGACCACGGTCTTCCTTCTCGCCTTCCTCACCTGGTTCCTTGCGGCAGGGATCGTCGTCTGGTGATGGCGGAGCGGCTCCCGGTGGTACGGGCTCGTGCCGGCCGGCTGGCTGGCGGTGCTCCTGGCCGCGACCGAGATCGGTCGCCCGTCGGAGTTCCTCCTCCCGTGGTGAACCCAGAATTTGCCGCTCGCCGGAGCGACAGGTATCGTGCCCCGGCGATGTTGCTCCTCGGCTGACTCCGGTTTCTGCGCGCGCCGCCGCTTTCGGCGAGCGCGCACTGTCCGTGTCCCGTCGAGTTGGAGCAACCGATGAAGGCCCTCGAAGTCCACAACTTGCGCAAGGAGTTCACCCGCCGCGACGGCCGCGGCAAACGCCGCGTGGCCGCGCTCAAGGGCGTCGACTTCGAGATCGCGCGCGGCGAGTGCGTCGCGATCCTCGGGCCCAACGGGTCGGGCAAGTCGACGCTGGTCCGCCTGCTCTCGACGCTGCTCCTGCCGGACGCCGGCGACGCCCGCGTCTTCGGGCACGACGCCTTCCGTGAGACGCGCGTCGTCCGGCGGCTCGTCAACCGCGTGTCGGTCGAGGCGAGCTTCTTCAAGAAGATGTCGGCGGTCGAGAACCTCAGCTACGCCGCGCGCTTCTACGGGCTGCGCCCACACGAGACGAAGGACAGGATCCCGGAGATCCTGAGCCGCGTCGGCTTCCCCGCGGACCGGCGCGACGAGCCGATGGAGAACCTCTCGCGCGGGATGCAGCAGAAGGTCGCGCTCGCCCGCGCGCTGCTGACCGCGCCGATCCTGCTCCTGCTCGACGAGCCCACCACGGGCCTCGACCCGCGCTCGAAGCAGGAGGTGCAGCAGTTCATCCGCGAGGTGCGGTCCGAGCACGACGCCACCGTCCTGCTCTGCACGCACGACCTGGCCGAGGCCGAGGCCCTCGCAGACCGCGTCGGGATCCTCGACGACGGCGAGCTGCTCTGCCTGGAGCCTGCCGACGAGCTGAAGGCCCGCTTCAACTCGACCACCCTCGAGGAGGCGTTCTTCGCGGCGAGCGGTCATGCCTTCGAGAACGGAGAGGGAGGTGACCACAAATGAGGACGATGAGCCTTGCGCTGCGCCACGAGCTGGTCGGGCTGGGCGGCGTGATCGAGCGCAACATCTACCTGGTCAAGCGCTATATCTGGTGGGACGTCGCGTTCTTCCTCTGGACGGTTGCGAACACGCTCACGATCGTCTTCATCGCGAAGGGCATCCCGGCGGTCGGCGGCAAGATCAACGTCGAGCAGGTGACGACGATCCTGCTCGTCGGTGCCGTCATCTGGGCCTACCTCGGGATCATCTTCGAGATCCTCACCGAGACCGTCGCCTGGGAGCGCTGGGAGGGGACGATCGAGTACACGTTCATGGCCCCGCTCTCCCGGCCCGTGCACCTGATCGGGATGGGTCTGTTCGCGGTCGGCTACGGCGTCGTCCGCGCGGTGCTGCTCTTCGGCGTGGTCGCCGCCTTCTTCGGGCTCCACCTGCACGACGCCAACTACGCGGCGGCGCTCGTCGTGCTGATCGTCGCCTCGATCTCGTTCATCGGGATCGGGATGATGACCGCCGTCCTGCCGCTGATCTCGCCCGAGAAGGGCACGCAGCTCGGCTTCGTCGCGCAGGGGCTGCTGCTCGTCGTCTCCGGTGTCTACTACCCGACCTCAGTGCTTCCCGGCTGGATGCAGGCGCTGTCGAAGATCTCGCCGGCGACCTACGCGCTGCGCGGCTGCCGTGCGGCGATCATCGACGGCGCCGGCCTCTCCGACCTCACGACCGAGATCTGGGCGCTGCTCGTGATCGGGGCGGTCTCGGTGCCGCTCGGCCTGTGGACCTTCCGCACCGGTGAGCGCTATGCCAAGAAGCACGGAAAGCTGAAGCGGTCGGGATGAACCGCTTCGGCGAGGACGTCGCCGCTCGCTACGACGCGGAGACGGCCGACATGCCGGTGGAGCCGGTCGTGGAGTTCCTCGAGGCGCTCGCGGGCGGCGGTGCGGCGCTCGAGCTCGGCATCGGCACCGGCCGGATCGCTCTGCCGCTGGCGGCGCGGGGCGTTCGCGTCTCCGGAATCGACCTCTCGCCGGAGATGGTTGCGAGGCTCCGTGAGAAGCCCGGCGGCGAGGAGATCGAGGTCGCGACCGGTGATTGCGCGACGACGAAGGTCGAGGGCCCGTTCTCACTCGTGTACGCGGTCTTCAACACGCTCATGAACCTGGCGGCACAGGACGAGCAGGCCGAGTGCTTCCAGAACGTCGCGGCGCACCTCGAGCCGCGCGGGCTCTTCGTGGTCGAGATCATGCTTCCCGAGCTGCAGCGGCTTCCGCGCGGAGAGACGTTCCTGCCGTTCGACGTCAGCCCTGAGCACCTCGGCTTCGACGAGTACGACGTCGCCCGCCAGAGCTTGACCTCGCACCACTACTACCCGGCCGAAGGTGCCTACGCCACGTTCCCGGGCCGCTACGTCTGGCCCGCCGAGCTCGACCTGATGGCGCGTTTGGCCGGCATGAGGCTCCGGGAGCGCTGGGGCGACTGGGACCGCAGCCCGTTCACGAGCGAAAGCGGTAGGCACGTCTCGGTCTGGGGGAAGGCATGAGGCGGCCGTCCGCCACCGCGGTCTACTACGGCCTGAACGTCGTCCTGCGCATGCCGACGTGGGTCGTGATGGCCGTCTACCTCGTCCAGGAGCTCCACTTCTCGCCTCTGCAGCTGGTGCTGATGGGCACGGCGATGGAGGCCGCCGTCTTCCTGTTCGAGGTGCCGACCGGTGTCGTGGCCGACACCTACAGCCGGCGGCTGTCGCTGATCGTCGGCTACCTCGGAACCGGCTTCGCCTGGCTGCTCGTCGGCGTCGTCTCGGCGCCGTGGCTGATCATTGCGCTCTGGGCCCTCTGGGGCTTCTTCTACACGTTCACGAGCGGCGCCGAGCAGGCGTGGATCGCGGACGAGGTCGGCGCGGAGAACGTGGGCACGATCTTCCTGCGAGGTGCGCGGTACGGCCAGGCAGGCGCGGTGGTCGGCCTGCTCGTGCAGGTCGCGGTCGGGACGCAGTCACTGCGCGCGGGCGTGATCCTCGGCGGCGCGTTCACGATCGCCGCGGGGCTCGCCTGCATCGTCGTGATGCCCGAGACGGGGTTCCGCCGGCGCCGGCGCGACGAGCGGCGCTCGGCGCTCGCCGAGATGCGCTCCACCGCGCTGGCCGGCGCGCGGTACGCCTGGGCGGCGCCGGTGATCCTGCTGCTCGTCGGCGTCGAGCTGTTCATGGGCGCCTCGAGCGAGGCGTTCGACCGCCTCAAGGAGGCGCACTTCCTGCGGGACGTCGGCCTGCCGGGCGGCATCGACCCGGTGGTGTGGTTCGGGATCCTCTGGCTCGCGGGGATGGTGTTGAACATCGCGGCGATCGGCAGCCTGATCAAGCGCGTCGACCATCGCGGCCGGCAGTCGGTGGCGCGGTACCTCGTCCTGTTTGTCTCCCTCGAGCTGGTGGCGATGCTCGCCTTCGCGCTGACCGGGTCGATCTGGCTCGCGGTCGCGGGCCTTCTCGGCGTCTTCTTCGCCCGCAACATGGCGGGGCCGCTCTACGACACCTGGCTGAACGCGCAGATCCGGGACTCGAGCGTCCGGGCGACGGTGCTCTCGATCAGCGGCCAGTCGAACGCCATCGGCCAGGCGGCCGGCGGGCCCGTGCTCGGCGTGATCGGCAACGTCTGGGGGATCCGCACCGCGCTGGTCGCCGGGGCCGGGGCGATTGCGCCGGCGCTCGCCCTCTTCGCTCGCGCGCTGGGCCATCAGGGCCGCGAGCCCGAGCTCGAGCAGCTGCCGCTCGCGCCTGCTGTAGACTGACCCCGTTCGGAGGCGACGCGGCCTCGGGCGCTGAGGCGTCCGGGGCTTTTGTGCTTGAAGGGAGGAAGCGTGGCGCAGGTCGAGAGCAAGCCGAGAGCGACAAGCGATCCGGAGGCGCGCAAGCGCGTGCTGGGCCGGATCCAGGATGAGAGGATCGAGTTCCTGCTCTTCTGGTTCACCGACATCGAGGGGCACCTGAAGAGCTTCGCGGTCACGCCGAGCGAGATGGAGGGTGCGCTCGACGACGGGATGGGCTTCGACGGATCGTCGATCCTGGGCTTCAACGCGATCGAGGAGTCCGACATGATCGCCATCCCCGATCCCGAAACCTTCACCGTCATGCCCTCGCTCGAGGGCGAGACGAAGGTCGGGCGGATGCTGTGCGACATCGTCACCCCGGACGGGCAGCCGTACGAGGGCGACTCACGCTACGCGCTGCGACGCGCGGTCGAGCGGATGCGCGAGCTCGGTTTCGACACGTTCAACGTCGGTCCCGAGCTCGAGTACTTCCTCTTCGAGGACGACGAGGGCACCGAGCCGCTCGACGAGGGCGGCTACTTCGCGATGACGACGATGGACGCCGCCAGCGAGCTGCGCCAGGAGACCGTGCGCGCGCTCGAGACCGTCGGGATCCCGATCGAGTACGTCCACCACGAGGTGGGGCCCTCCCAGCACGAGATCGACATGCGCTATGCGCCGGCGCTGACGATGGCCGACCACACCGTCACCTACCGCCTGATCGTCAAGGAGATCGCCAAGAAGGCCGGTTTCCACGCGACCTTCATGCCCAAGCCGATCTTCGGCGAGAACGGCTCCGGGATGCACACGCACATGTCGCTCTTCTCGGACGGGCGCAATGCCTTCTTCGACGCCGACGACCAGTGGCACCTCTCGGAGGTCGGCAAGGCGTTCATCGCCGGCCAGCTCCGGCACGCGCGCGAGATCTCGGCGATCTTCGCGCAGTGGGTCAACTCGTACAAGCGGCTCGTGCCCGGCTACGAGGCGCCGGTCTACGTCGCCTGGTCGCAGCGGAACCGCTCGGCGCTCGTGCGCATCCCGCTGTACAAGCCGGGCTCGGAGCAGGCGACGCGGGCCGAGCTGCGCTGCCCGGACCCGGCGTGCAACCCGTACCTCACCTTCGCCGCGCTCCTGCACGCGGGGCTCGAGGGGATCGAGAAGGGCTACGAGCTGCCCGACCCGATGGAGACGAACCTGTACCACCTGACGGCGGAGCAGCGGCGGGAGCGGGGAATCGTGTCGCTGCCGGAGACGCTCGGCGAGGCGATCGACGAGCTGTCGCAGTCGGAGCTGGCGCGCAAGGCGCTCGGCCCGCACATCTTCGACCGCTATATCGAGATCAAGCGCAAGGAGTGGGACGACTACCGCGTGCAGCTGACCAACTGGGAGATGGACCGCTACCTGTCGACGCTCTAGGAGCGACACCGGGTTGCCCTGCCGGGGCGCCCCGTCTAGAATCGCAGTACGCTCCGCTC
>DASPRN010000080.1:0-19741 GCA_035624425.1 Gaiellaceae bacterium | reverse complement strand
AGGCGCTTGGCCTCGCCCTGTTCAGGAATGCTCTCGAACACCCTCGAGGATCTCCCGGGCGAGCTCGACCGGCGGTCTCGTGCCGTCGAGAGCGACGAGCCGCTGCGGGAAGGCGGCGGCCAGCTCCTGGTAGGCCTCGGCCACGCGCACGCGGAAGGCCTCGTCCTCGCGCTCGATCCGGTCGCCGGGCTCGCGCCGCCGCCGCGCCGCCTCCTCGGGATCGACCAGCAGCAGGAAGGTGCGGTCGGGCAGGATCCCGCGGATCGCGTGCACGTTCAGCTCGAGCACCCGCTCGACCCCGAGGCCGCGCGCGATCCCCTGGTAGGCGAGCGACGAGTCGAGGTAGCGGTCGCAGACGACGTCGGCGCCGCGGGCGAGGGCCGGGGCGATCACCTCTTCGACCAGCTGCGCGCGGGCGGCGGCGAACAGGGCGGCCTCCGTCCAGGGCGCGACCTCCGGCCCCGAGAGGATCAGCTCCCGGATCCGCTCTCCAGCATCGGTTCCGCCCGGCTCGCGGGTGGCGACGACGTCGCGCCCGTCCGCCGCGAGGGCCTCGGCGAGCAGCCGCGCCTGGGTCGATTTCCCCGAGCCGTCGATCCCTTCGAAGGTCACAAACACTCGCGCCCTAGGATACGAGCCTTGCGCGCGATCGTGACAGGAGGCGCCGGGTTCATCGGCTCGCACGTGGTCGACGCGCTGCTCGCCCGCGGCGACGAGGTGCTCGTCATCGACGATCTCTCCTCGGGCAAGCGCGAGAACGTGAACGACGCAGCGCGGCTCGACGAGCGCGACATCCGCGCCGGCCTCGAGCTCGACGGCGCCGAGGTCGTCTTCCACCTCGCCGCCCAGGCCGACGTCCAGACCTCGATGCGCCGCCCCGACTTCGACGCGGAGGTCAACGTGCTCGGGACCGTGCGTGTGCTGGAGGCGGCGCGGGAGGCCGGCGCGCAGGTCGTCTTCACCTCGACCGGCGGCGCGATCTACGGCGAATGCGACGGGCCGGCCTCGGAGGACGCGCCGCGCGACCCGCTCTCGCCCTACGGGATCGCCAAGCTCTGCGGCGAGGAGTACCTGCGCGGCTGGAACCGGATCCACCGGGCCGGCCATGTCGTGCTGCGGCTGGCGAACGTCTACGGCCCCAGACAGGAGGCCAGCCTGGAGGGGGGCGTGGTCGCGATCTTCCTCGAACACCTGCAGCGCGGCGAGGAGACGGTCATCTTCGGCGACGGCCTGCAGACCCGGGATTTCGTCTACGTCGGCGACGTCGTCAGCGCGCTGCTCGCGGCGGCGGGCGCCGACGGAGGCGTCTTCAACGTCGGTACGGGAGTCGAGACGACGGTGCTCGATCTCAACCGCGCGTGCGCCGAAGTCGCCGGCGCCGGGGCGGAGCCGCGCTTCGAGGTTGCGCGCCTCGGCGACGTACGCCGTTCGGTCCTCGATGTCTCGCTGGCGGAGCACGAGCTCGGCTGGCGGCCCGAGGTCGGGCTCGAGGACGGCCTGCGGCTTACGTGGGAGTCCATCCGGAGCGAATAGCGACGGCGCTGATCGTGAGGCGTCGCTCGACGATCCGGGTGTCGACCTCGTCGGGAAAAAGCCCGAGTAGCGCGCGGGACCCGAGCAGCTCGACCCCGCGCCAGTTCTCGCGGCGAAGCGTCTCGAAGATCGCGTCGCGCGGCCACCTTGGCAGCCAGTGAACGAGCGGCACGAGCGTGTGCACCTCTACCGGGAACCACCTGTTCGGCGTGGAGACGAACACCCGCGGCGCCACTCTGCAGAGCTCGTGCACGAAGGCGCGCTGGTCGGCGAGCTCTCCGACATGCTCGACCACCGCGTTGGAGACGGCCACGTCGAACGCGTCGTCGGGGAACGGAAGGTCCCGGCCGTCTGCGGTCACGCAGCGGATCGACGGGAACTCGGCGGCGAAGTTCGGCAGCCCCACGTCGCTGACCGCTGTGATCCGCTCGGGCCACGGGTACATGGCCTCGAAGTAGTTATGGGTGCGGGCCGCCCCACGCCCGGTCGAGAAGCCGGTGTCGCCGACGCCGACGTCGAGGACGGTGGTCTCCGCGTCGGGCTGGATCGCCTCGAAGAAGAGCCGCAGCTTGTGCGCCCGGTTCCAGAGCGAGACGCGCTCGGCGAGCCGCTCCGCAAGCTCCGCTTGGCGAACCACGGGCCGAGTCTAGGAAAGCATCGGGCGGCTCATGGCTGACGCGGCCGTCGCTCGCCTGCGCGGTCTTCGTGCCGGCCTTCTGGTGAGGCTTCCTCTCCGACGACTCCGATCACAGCAGACGTCGATGCTCGGGGAAGGATCAAGCCCCGAGACGGCGAAACCGATGCTCCCCGTGGAGCACGCCTTGCCGAACCCCAGCCGGCACCACCCCTGGCGCACGATCGCGGTCGTCGCGGCCGGAGTCGCGACCCTCGAGCTGCTCGGCCTCGTCGTCGTCGGCACCGCGCTCCTGGCCAAGCCGGTCGCCCAGAGCGCGCGAGCGGCCACGCGCAGGCACGTGACCGCACCGGCGAAGCCGAAGGCGCCGACCACGCCGATGCTCGCACGGCGGCAGGTGCGCGTCACCGTCCTGAACGGAAACGGGATCGCGGGCGCCGCGGCGTCCACCGCCTCGCGCGTGCGCGCGCGCGGGTACAGAATCGGGCTCGTCGGTAACGCGCGCGCCAACTACGGCCGCAGCGTGGTCATCTATCGCGGCGCCTTCCGCCGCGAGGCGGTCCGGCTCGCACACGATCTCGGCATGGCACTGGTCTCGCCGCTCGACGGCCTGCGCGCCCGCGACCTGCACGGCGCCCAGCTCGCCGTTGTGCTCGGCAGGTCCTGACGCGTCAGTGCGTCACCGCGACGACGTAGGCCGCCAGGTCGCCGATCTGCTTCGCGGTCAGGCGCGCCTTGAACGACGGCATCCGGCCGACGCCGTTGGTCACCGCGTCGACGACGGAACGACGGCTCGGCGGGTGGGCGTCGAGGTTCGTCCCGATCGTCCCGTGCGCGCCGGCCGCGGCGAGCGTGTGACAGCTCCCGCAGCCCAGCTCCGCGAACAGCGCCTTTCCCGTCACTGGGGCCGTCGCGGAGCGCGTCGTCCCGCAGCCGGCCAGCGCGGCTGCCAGTGCTGCCGGAGCCAACGCCGCGAGCGCCGCGAGTGCGTGCCGTCTCCGAGCCACGACCGGGTCTTATCATCGGGCGAATGCCGGACGAGGACCGCAAGCAGGCCGAGATCGACTACCCACGGGCGATTGGCGAAGACGGCCGCGCCTGGCTGCGCTCGAAGCCGTTCGGTAACGAGCCCCGCGAGTCGGCGCGCCTGCTGATCGACTTCGGCTACGTCCTGCAGCTGCTCGACCTGCGCCCCGGCATGAGCCTCTGCGAGCTCGGCTGCGGCTCCGGCTGGATGACGCGGTTCGCCGCGCGGCACGGCCTGCATGCCGAGGGCTACGACATCTCGCCCGAGATGATCGAGATCGCGCGCGAGCTCGCCGCAGAGGAGGGGCTCGACGTCCACTTCGAGGCCGGCGACATGGAGCAGCTCGACCTCGGGCGCCGGTTCGATGCATGCCTGCTCTACGACGCGCTGCACCACACGCCGCGCGCAGGGCTCGTCTTCGCGACCGCACACCGCGCGCTCAAGCCCGGCGGGACGCTGCTGCTCGCCGAGCCGAACTGGAAGCACCGCTTCCAGGGCCGCGAGGCCGCCGGCCGGTACGGCGTGACCGAGCTCGGCTACAGCCCCCACCGGCTCAAACGGCTGCTCCGAGAGGCCGGGTTCACCGACATCCGCCGCTTCCACAACACGCGCAAGCGCCTCTTCTCGAACTCGCCGCGCGACGTCGCCGCCCACGTGGCCGAGCCGCTCGTCTACCGCGCGCTCGGCCCTTTCTGGACGCAGATCTGGCTGCGGGCCCGTGCCTGACCGCAAGCAAGCCGAGATCGACTACCCCCGCGCGGTCGGAGAGTCGGGCCGCAACTGGATCAGGCTCAAGCCGTTCGCAAGCACGCCGGACGAGACGGCGCGCCTGCTGATCGACTTCGCGCACGTCGTCCAGCTGCTCGAGCTCGCGCCCGGGATGACGCTCTGCGAGCTCGGCTGCGGCAGCGGCTGGATCAGCCGGCTCGCCGCGCGCCACGGCGTCCGGGCCGAGGGCTACGACATCTCGCCCGGCATGATCGAGATCGCGCGCGAGCAGGCCGCGGAGGAAGGGCTCGACGTCCACTACGAGACGGGCGACATGGAGCAGCTCGACCTCGGCCGGCGCTTCGACGCCTGCCTGCTCTACGACGCGCTCCACCACAGTCCGCGCCCGGACCTCGTCCTGGCGAGCGCCCGGCGTGCGCTCAAGGCGGGCGGCCGCGTGCTCCTTGCCGAGCCGAACTGGACACACCGCTTCGGAGGCCGGAAGGCCGTGGGCGAGTTCGGCGTCACCGAGCTGGGCTACACCCCCCACCGGCTCAAGCGGAGCCTCCGCGACCAGGGCTTCACGGACATCCGCCGCTTCCACCCGGTCCGCAAACGGCTGCCGTCGAACAGCCCGGGTGACGTCGCCCTGCACGTGTCCAGCCCGCTGGCCTATCGCGTCCTCGCCCCGTTCTGGACGCAGATCTGGCTGCGAGCGAGAGCGACCTAGCCCAACCGGGCCTCGACCTGCTGTAGCAGCGGCGGCGCGAGCGAGCCGAAGCGGTCGAGCGCCACGGCGCGCCGGAGGGGCGCCAGCGCTGCGCGATCGTTGCCGAGCCCGACCTCGAAGCGGCCGAGCTCGTACCACGGGCGCCAGTTGAGCGGCTGGCGGTCGATCGCCTTGACGTAGAGCGCGCGGGCCGCGGCGAAGTCGCCGAGCTGCTCCGCGGCCCCGGCCTCGACGAGCGGCGGGTCGATCGCGAGCGGGTCGAGTGACCCCGCGCGGTGCGCGTCGCGGGCGGCAGCGGCGGGCCGCCCGGCCTCGAGCGCGGCGAGAGCCGAGTCGGTCTCCCGCCCCGCGTACCACGGCGTCAGCAGCGAGTACGCGATCGCGACCGCCAGCGCGGCCGGGACCGGCGCCAGCGTCCAGCGCCGTCCGGCCGGAACCGTGCGCCCGCCGCCGAGCAGGACGCCGACCGAGAGCAGGAACGGCGCGCAGACCGCGACGAAGTCCCAGTCGAAGTCGACGAGCGAGTGGAGCAGGAAGGCCAGCGTCCCGACGATCAGCGCCGCCGCCACGGCACGTTCCTCGCCGTCCAGCCCGCGGAACGCGCGCGTCACCCCGACCCCGGCCGCGGCCACCGACCCGAGTGCGAGCAGGAACCCGACGACGCCGGTCTCGCTCAGGAACTGCAGCGGCACGTTGTGCGGCTCGGTGACGACGAGGTTGTTCGTCCGGAAGAGGCGGTGCGCGAGCTCGAACGATCCGGCCCCGCTCCCCTGTGCCGGCTGGTCCTCGAAGGCGCGCCAGGCTTCCTTCCACCACTGCCAGCGGCTCGTCGAGCTGAGCGACGTCAGCCGGCCGGGGCCGACGGTTTCCGACGTGTTCGTCGCCGGCTGGGTGAAATCGCGGAACCAGCCCTGCGGCTTCGACTCGACGACCAGCGCGAGCACCGCGACAGCAACCCCGGCCGCCAGCACGCCGAGCGCCGCGCGCCCGAGGAGCCGCCGTCGCCGCTCGTCCAGCGGTCGCTCGGCCTCCGCCAGCGAGCCGAGGTACGCGAGCGCCCCGACCGCGACCGCCGCGAGCACGAAGACGAGCGCGAACCAGGCGCCGTCGTGCAGGCGCGTCGAGTGGGCCTGCGCGTCCTGCGCCAAACCGGGCCGCGAGAAGGCCCAGACCGCGACGCCGAGCCCGGCTCCGCCGCCGAGGAGGAGCACGGCCGCGCTCTCGATCCGCGGCCCGCCGAGCACGAGCCACGCCGCGATCGCGATCCCCGCGGCCAGAACGCCGCCGCGCGAATAGGTCAGCAGGATGCCGACCACGAGCGCGTAGGTGTAGACAACGCCCGCAGCACGGAGCCAGTGCGGATGCTCGCGGCGGGCGCCGAGCCAGAGCGCGAGCGGCAACCCGAGGACGAGCAGGAGCGCGAGCGCGTTCCAGTAGCCGAGCGGTGCGCCGAGCCGAGCGATCCGGCCGGAGCCGCCGACCGCCGGCACCGCCTTCCCGAGCAGGGCCCAGCCGAGCGCGAGCGCGACGACGACGGCCAGTACGTAGGCCCAGAGCCTGCGGGCGCCGGGCACGTAGGCGCCGCATGCGAGCCCGATCGCCGCGAAGGCCACGTAGACGAGCCCGCGGTTCAGGTAGGCCCAGGAGCGGTCGGGCTCGATCGACCAGAGCACCGAGAGCCCGCACCAGGCGACGAAGGCCGCGAAGAGCCCGAAGGCGACGACCGCCTCGGACCCGAGCACGGGCTCCTCGACGAGGAGCGCCCAGACGGCGAGCGCGCCTGCGGCGACGACGGCGGCCAGGCCGATCCAGACGAGCCGCCCGCCCGACGAGCCGTCCGAGAAGAGCACCGAGACCGCCACGAGAGCGCCGGCGGCCGCGAGCGGGAGCAGCGCCGCGCGGCGCTCAAGGGCCCTCCACATCAGGCCGATGAGGCTAACAGCGAGGCCGTCCGGCGCTTCGTTTACAAAGCGCTAACCCGGCGATTACGATGCGATCACCCAGGACGGGCAGACTGGCCGCGCCGCACCCACTGCCCGGCAACTAGATGCGCAAGCGTCCAGCAGCGCACATAACGGTTCTGATCGCCGTCACGGCAGGGTTGACCCTGGCCCTGTTTCTACCGGGCCGGGCGGCCGCCGCGACGCCGTGCTGGAAGAAGGTTCTGAACGACTGGTCGAAGGGCCGCGCGATCGGCGTCTACCCGCTGCACTGCTACCGCGACGCGATCAAGAACCTGCCGGAGGACCTGCGCGACTACTCGAGCGCGGCCGACGACATCAACGCCGCCCTCCAGGCCCAGATCGCGCACAGGGAGAACCGCACGCCGCAGGGGATCAACCCGTCGCCCGGAGCCGGAGGCGGAGGCAACTCGACCGGCGGGGGCGAGGGTGGAGGCGGCAAGCCTTCCGCAGCCGGGGGCGATCCTTCGCCCTCGGCCTACCGGCGCGCGATCGACAACCTCGGCACGAGCAACGCCGACGCCGTGCCCCTTCCCCTGATCGTGCTCGCCTCGTTCGGCGCCCTCCTGCTCGTGCTCGCCGCCGCCTTGACCGTCACGAAGCGGCTACGCGCTCTCCGCGCCCGCCGCCGCTAGGCCAGCGCCTTCTCGGCCGTACGCTCCAGCGATAGCCGCCGGCCCTGCTCGCGCGCTCGCGTGAACACGGGCCCCTCCGCAGCCAACACGTGCTCGGAGTACTCGTCGCGGTGGCGCTCCCACTGGCCGAGCGGGCCGCGCTGCTCCTCAGCCTCGATCGCGCCCCAGATCAGGCCGGCCCTCAGAGCGTCGCCGCGGTCGGCAGCTGCCCAGGCAAGCATCGCGAGGGCGAGCACGGTCCCTCTGCGGTCGTCCAACGCCCGCGCGGCTGCCAGCGCCTGGCGGGCCGACCGCTCGCCCTCCTCGACGCGCCCGAGCCTGAGCTCGATCTCGGCGGCCGAAAGGTGCATGTTCCGGACCCACCACTCGAAGCCGACCTCGACCGCGAGTGCCCCGCTCTGCTCGTAGAAGGCGAGCGCCTCCTCCAGACGGCCCTCGGCCTCGGCGAGATGGCCCCTGGTCCCGATCGACTCCGCCTCCCCGCGCCGGTTGCCGCTCTTGCGGAAGAGCGCGAGGCTCTCCTGCAACGGCTCGCGCGCCAGCTCCGGCCTGCCCAGGGAGAGGCTGCCGATCGCCAGCCGGTGGAGGATGACGGCGGCGCCTTCCTCGTCGTCCGCTGCGCGGAAGAGCGCGAGGCTCTCCTCCATCAGCGGCTGCGCCCCCTCGTAGTCGCTCGAGACGAACCTACAGGCGGCGAGACAGCGCAGCGCCCGGGCGCGGAGAAGGGGAGGGACGTCGTCCGCCCGGGCCAGGAACGCCTCGAAGCGGCGAACGCCCTCGTACGGGTCGGCGATCACCCAGAACTGCTCCAGCGCAACCGCCAGCCGAAGCCCGAGCTCGATCCCGCCCGAGGCGAGCGCCCAGTCGATCGCGGCGCGAAGGTTGTCCTGGTCCGGGGGAACGAGCTCGTAGCGCTGGCCGTAGTTCCCTTCGGCCGAGAGGTCGGCCTCCTCGGCGAGGGCGAGAAAGAACGCGGCGTGCCCGCGCCGCCGCTCCTCGGCCTCGCCCGCCTCCTCGAGTCGCTCGAGCGCGTACTCGCGGATCGTCTCCAGGAGCGAGTGGCGCTCACCGTCGAAGCGCACCAGGCTCTTCTCGACCAGCGACTGCAGCACGTCGAGATCGGCGCCGGCAACGGACTCGGCCGCGTCGAGCGTGCAACCGCCGGCGAACACGCCGAGCCGCCGAAAGGCCTGCTGCTCGACCGCATCGAGGAGGTCGTAGCTCCAGCCGATCGTGGCGCGCAGGGTCCGCTGCCGCTCTGGCGCGTCGCGGGTTCCGCCGGTCAGGAGCGGAAGCGCGCGCTCCAGCCGCTCGAGCATCTGCGCGGTCGAGAGCACGCGCACCCGTGCCGCCGCGAGCTCGAGCGCAAGCGGCAGGTTGTCGACCCGGCGGCAGATCTCGAGGACGCGCTCGTCCGGCTCGAAGTCGCGGCGAACCACCCGCGCCCGGCTGAGGAAGAAGCCGACGCCCTCCTGCTCGACGAACGGCGGGACGGCGTACTCGTGCTCCGCCGCCAGGCGCAGCGGCTCGCGGCTGGTCGCGATCAGCTCGAGGTTCGGGCAGGCGGCGAGCAGCCCACCGAGCGCGGGCGCAGCGTCCAGCACCTGCTCGAGGTTGTCGAGCACGAGCAGCATCCGCCGGTCGCCGATGTGCGCGGCGAGGTCCCCCTGAGCGCCGACCACGGACGCGACCGACGGCAGCACGAGCTCGGCATCTCGCACCGCCTGCAGGCTGACCCACCAGACGCCGTGCTCATGCTCGTCGACCACCTCGGCCGCGGCCTGGACCGCGAGCCGGGTCTTGCCCGAGCCGCCCGCGCCGGTCAGCGTGACGAGGCGGATGCGCGGATTGCGCACGAGCACGAGCACCTCCGCGAACTCCTTCTCGCGGCCGGCGAACGGCGTCGGCTGCTCGGGCAGGTTCGACTGGTTGAGCGAGCGAAGCGGCGGAAACTCACCCTCGCCGAGCTGGTAGATCCGCTCCGGCGCCGTCAGGTCCTTGAGCCGGTGCTCCCCGAGATCAAGTAACACAGTGTTACTAGGATCCAGAAGCGCGGTGGTGGCCGAGGAGACCAGCACCTGCCCGCCGTGGCCGACTCCCGCGATCCGCGCGGCCCGGTGGACGTCGAGGCCGACGTACCCCTCGCCGGTCACGATCGGCTCGCCGGTGTGGACGCCCATCCGCACGCGGATCGGCCCCTCCACCAGCGCGGCCTGCGCGTCGCCGGCCGCCGCCAGCGCGTCGCCCGCGCGGGCGAAGGCGTAGAAGAAGGCGTCCCCCTGGGTGTCGACCTCCACCCCGCCGTGCCGCGCGAACGCCTCGCGCAGCTCCCGCCGGTGCTCGACCAGCGCATCCGCGTAGGCAGCGCCGAGCTCGTGCAGCAGCCTGGTCGATCCCTCGATGTCGGTGAAGAGGAAGGTGACGGTTCCGCCCGGAAGCTCGCGCATCAGGCGCCGGCGCTGGGCACCGCGGCGGGCTCCTCGTGGTGCTCGACCTCGATCCGCGGCAGCCACTCGAGCCAGCCCGGCAGGTACCAGTTCCACGAGCCGAGCAGCCGCATCGCCGCGGGGAGCAGCACCGAGCGGATGATCGTGGCGTCGATCAGCAGCGCGATCGCGATCCCGAAGCCCATCTGCTGGAACATGACCAGGTCGCCCCTGGCGAAGCCGCTGAAGACCGCGACGATGATCAGGGCCGCGCCGGTGATCAGCCGCGCGGTCGAGGCGACACCGTGTGTGACCGCGTCGTCGGTCGAGCCGGTCGCGTCGTAGCGCTCCTTGATCCGGCTGAGCAGGAACACCTGGTAGTCCATCGAGAGGCCGAACAGCACCGAGAACAGGAACAGCGGCACCCAGGCCTCGATCGCGTGCACCCGCTGGAAGCCGAGCAGCCCGGCGCCGATGCCGTGGCGGAAGACGAGGATCACCAGCCCGTAGGCCGCCGTGATCGAGAGCAGGTTGAGCGCGATCGAGACTCCCGCGATCACGATCGAGCGGAAGACGACGGTCAGGATCATGAAGCTGAGCCCGAGCACGAACACGAAGACGATCGGCAGCCAGGTGTTCATGTCGTGGATGAAGTCGACGTTGTCGGCCGTGTCGCCGCCGACCACGACGCGCACGTCGGTGCCGCGGAAGGCTTGCGGGATCTCCTCCGAGCGCAGCCGCCGGACCGCATCGAGCGCACGCTGGCCGCTCCTGTCGCCCGCGACCAGGACGCCGATCGCCGCGACCCCCGGCGCGAAGCGCAGGTCGCTGCCGCCGCCGAAGACCGGGTCGCTCGCCAGCTCGGACCGCAGGCGCCGGATTCCCGCGCGCACCTGGGGCGAGCGCACGTTGCCCTCGACCGCGATCAGCGCCGGGCTCGCGCTCTGCTGGGGGAAGTAGCGCGTCAGCGCCTCGAAGCCCTTCTTCGCCTCGAGCCGGTCCGGCAGCGTGCTGACCCCGCTCGCGCCGAGGTTGAGCCCGAGCGCCGGCGCGGCCAGGGCTATGAGCAGCGCGGTGAAGACGACCAGATAGACGACCGGCCGGCGCATCACCCCGCGGACGATCGCGCCCCAGAAGCGTCCCTCCTGCCCCTCGCTGCGGCCGATCCACGGCAGCCGCAGCGCGTTCACGCGGTCGCCGAGCAGGCCGAGCAGCGCCGGCAGCAGGGTCAGCGCGGCGATCACGGAGACGATCCCCACCGAGATCGCCCCGACGGCGAGGCTCTTCATCACGTTCGAGGGCACGAGCAGCATCCCGGTCAGCGCGATCACGAACACCGAGCCGCTGAACAACACCGCGCGGCTGGCCGTCGCGCCGGCGCCGGCGATCGCGTCGAGCTCGCCCCGGCCGCCGACCCGCTCCTCGCGGTAGCGCGAGACGACGAACAGCGAGTAGTCGATCCCGAGCGCCAGCCCCATCCCCGTGAGCATGTTGATCGCGAAGACCGAGAGGCTGAATGCCTCCGCGACGAGCGCGCTGAGCCCGAGCGCGACCATGATCGCGATCAGCGCCATCACCAGCGGGATCAGCCCCGCGACGACGGTGCCGAAGACGAGCAGCAGGATGATGAGCGCGGCGGGCAGGCCGAACTCCAGCTCGCCCGACTTGAGGTCGTGCTGCGAGAGGTCGGTGAAGTCGTGGTCGAGTGTGCCGTCGCCGGTCATGACGACGCTGAAGCCGCCCTGCCCGTCCTCGCGCTCGACGAGGGTCAGGAGCTTGTCGACGTCGGCCCGGCGCTGGACGGCGAGCAGGACGGCATGCCCGTCGCTCGAGATCCCGGCCGGCACGATTCGGTGGACGACGCCCGTCGCCTTGGCCTGCGCGATGAGGTTCCTGACGAAGGCCTGGTAGGCCGAGTCCGTCTTGACCTGCCGCGAAGCCGAGCTGACGACGATCAGCTCGTCGACGCCGTTCCTGTCGGGCGGGAAGCGCTCGCTGAAGATCCGCTCCGCCTGCGCTGAGGCCGGGTTGCCGGTCGAGTGCCCCTGCGTCGTCAGGTTCCCCGGCAGGAACAGCGCCGACGAGGCGAGCCCGAGCACGATCGCGACGAGCCATGCCGAGAGCGTCCGCCACGGATGACGGCTCGAGGCGCGCGCCAGCCGCTCGGTCACTCCCATCCCAGGGTCAGTATGCACCTGTGATCCAGGTTCCAGAGGTGGTGCGCCGGAAGGCATACGCGGTCGGTGCCGAGCGCTGGCTCGACGATCTGCCGCGGCTCATAGGAGGGCTCGAGGACGACTGGGGCATCGCGGTCGGCGACCAGTACCGCGATTCGACCGAGGCGTTCGTCGCGAGGGCAACGCGCGCCGACGGCACCCCGGCGGTCCTGAAGCTCATCGTGCCCCGCGCCGGCGACGCCGCGACGAACGAGATTGCCGTCCTGCGGCTCACCCTCGGCGAAGGCTGCGCGCGCCTGCTCCGAGAGGACGCCGAGCGCGGCGCGCTTCTCATCGAACGGCTCGGGCGGTCGCTCTACCAGCTCGCGCCGCCGATCCGCGAGCGCCACGAGATCCTCTGCGCGACCGTCGCTCGCATCTGGCGGCCCGCGCCCGACTGCGGCTTGCCGACGGGCGCCGAGAAGGCTCACCGGCTCGCCCGCTTCATCGCGGAAACCTGGGAGGAGCTTGACCGCCCGTGCTCGGAGCGCGCCGTCGAATACGCGCTCGCCTGCGCAGCGCGGCGCGCCGACGCATATCGCGAAGAGTTGGCCGTCCTCGTCCATGGCGACGTTCATCAGTGGAACGCCTTGGAAGCGACGGACGGCTTCAAGCTCGTCGACCCGGACGGCCTCCTCGCAGAACCCGAGTACGACCTCGGGATCATCATGCGCGAGGACCCGCTCGACGCGCTCGCGGGCGACCCGAGAGAACGCTCCCGCCGGCTCGCGGCCCGCACCGGCCTCGACGAGACCGCAATCTGGGAGTGGGGCGTCGTCGAGCGTGTGTCCACCGGCCTGCTCGGCACGAAGGTCAGACTGCAGCCGGTCGCCCGGGAGATGCTGCTGGTCGCGGATCGAGTGGCCGCCGGCGCGGCCGCTTCGCCCTGATAGCGTCGCCCGGTGTTCGTCTCGATCGGTGACGTGCGCCTGTTCGTCGACGTCGACGGCGCGAAGCTCGTGCCTGACGGCGAGACGATGCGCGAGCGGCCGACGATCGTGTTCCTCCACGGCGGCCCCGGCTTCGACCACTCGGCGTTCAAGGCGTTCTACTCACAGCTGACCGACATCGCGCAGCTCGTCTACTACGACCACCGAGGCAACGGCCGCAGCGAGGACGGCCCGCGAGAGCGCTGGACGCTCGACCACTGGGCCGACGACGTGCGCACGCTCTGCGAGACCCTCGGCATCGAGCGCCCCGTCGTCTTCGGCACCTCGTTCGGCGGCTTCGTGGCGCTCAACTACGCCGCGCGCCACCCCGGTCACGCGGCGAAGCTGATCGTCTCGAGCACGACGTCGAAGGTCCACCTCGACCGCTCGCTGGCGATGTTCGAGCGCCTGGGCGGCCCGGAGGTCCGTGCAGTCGCCGAGCGGTTCTTCGACGAGCCGACGAAGGAGAACCGCGACGAGTACCAGCGCGTCGTCCTGCCCGTCTACACGCAGAACCCGCTGCCGCCGGAGCTGATCGCGCGTGTGGCGCGGCGGGACGAGGTCTCCGAGCACTTCTTCCGTGGTGAGCTCCTCACGTTCGATCTGGGACCGCGCCTCGCGCAGATCACCTGCCCCGTTCTCCAGCTCGCCGGCGAGCGCGATCCGATCGTCACGATCGAGGACTCGGAAGATCTCGCCGCCGCGCTCCCCGCGCATGCGCGGTTCGAACGCTTCCCGGACGCGGGTCACATGCTCGCGGTGGAGGACCCCGAGCGGGTCGGCAACCTCGTGCGCGAGTTCGTGCTCGAGCCTACTTCTTGAGGCGCTTCGGGATCTTGACCTTGGCGTGGCCGTCCAGAGGCGGCGAGACGCTCTCGTTGACGCATCCGGCCGGCACCGCCGGCGGGTCGGAGCACGGGCCGCCCGACAGGTTCAGGTAGGCGTCGATCTTGAGCGTCCGCGCCCGCGGGCCGGGGCGCACGCGCCGCTTGAGCGAGTAGCTGCCGTCGGCGTGGGTCCGCACCTTGCCCCAGTCGCTGAGGCCGGCGGAGACCGCGACGCGGATTCCCGCACGCGGCTGGCCGCCGGCGGTCAGCTTTCCGGTCACGACCACCGTCTTCGTCTTCGGGAAGTAGTGCGCGTGCGCGGTCAGCACGTGCGGGACGAGCAGGTGGGTGCGGGTCTCGAAGGCGGCGGCGTCGACCGCCGTCCCGGTCCCGACGGTGTACGGCGTGACCAGCCCGCGCCAGAGGAAGGAGCCCGAGGCGGGGTCCGTCACGATCGCTCGAGAGAAGTCGACCCCGAAGAGCAGGTACCGGAGCCCGCCCGGCGCGCCGCCCTGGGCGACCGGAATGTACGGCGAGGCGAGACACGACACGAGCTTGAACGCCCCGAGCGCGGTCCCGGGTCCCGTCGTCGGATCGACATAGAAGCGGACCGTGACCGAGCTCTTGGCGACCTTGAACGTGGCCGTCCAGAACGCGGCGTGCGCTCCGGGCGCGCAGGCCTGGGCCGCGGGGTCGCCGGGAAGGGTCGCCGGATCGCCGGTCTTCAAGGCCACGTCCGAGAAATCGAACGGGTCCGACTTCGTGTACCAGAGGGCGCCGAATTCCCCGACCTTCGTGCCGGGCGCGACCGACGTGTTCACGCCGAAGCCGGCCGGGACGTAGTAGACGAGCCGCGCCGGAGCGGGTGCCTCGTCCGCGGGCAGGAAGTCGATTTCCACTCCTCCGCCCTCCGACACGGGGAGCGTGACGACGACGAGCTGCGCGGCCGGCGGGCTGGACGCGCTCGGCGCTGCGCCGGTCAGCGCCAGCGCAGCGGCAGCCGCGACGGCGACCGCGAGGAACCTCCACAAACCGCTCATGCTCGCCCCTTCCTGTGCCTCCCGCACCATTGTCATTTGGTCGCCGAGGCCCGTCAAGATCACACGTTGGTGTAGAGGAAGGTGACCGTGCAGGTCGGAAGGTCGTGCACCTCGCCGCAATGTTGCTACAGGGCGTTGCTTATGTCACTACCTCGTCCTCATAGAGCTTCTCGCCGCGGTGGAGGCGCTGGGCGATCTCGAACGTCTGGCGCTGCGACCGGGCCGTCGGCGCGTGCGCGGCCAGGTAGCGCGCCGCGGCGATCAGCGGCAGCGAGGCGTCGCCGGTGCCGCGCAGGAGCTCGTGCTGGCGGACGCCGGCCTCGACGCACTGCGTCGTGTGGAAGTTACGGTCCTCTCGCAGGAGGCAGGCGCCGAGCGTTGCGACGAGACGGTCCGGGTCGCCGCCCGCGCCGAGGTAGGACGCCACGAGCTGGCCGGCCTCGTCGACCTGCTGCTGTGCGTCGAGCAGCAGCGGCAGCCCGGAGAGGAGCGCATCGGGGTCGGCGTCGGCCTCGGGCTGCGGCAGCCGCGTCGCCGGGACGTTCAGGAAGCGGTCGAGGTGGACGCTCATCGCCGCGTCGAGGATTCCGCGCACGAGATCAGGTGACGCCGAGCGGCGCAGGCCCTGCTCGACGGCGTTCGCGAACGTGAACGTGTGCAGCGCGGTGTCCCAGTCGCTGAACTCGTTCGTGACCGGGAAGCGGGCGATCCGGGTCGCGGCCGCGAACGCGACCGCCGAGGCGAGCTCGACGACCGGCGCGCCGGCCCGCAGAGTCGAGAGCAGCGCCTCGATGGTCTCCGATGCCTCGCCCTGCAGGACGACCTGAACGAGCTCGCGCCGCCCGGCCCAGGGTGCGCGCGGCGGGGCCAGAGCCTCGGGCAGCTCCTCGAACGCGGCTTCGAGCAGCGCGACGAGGTCGACCGGGTTGCGCCAGGCGTTCGCCTCCTCCATCCGCTCGGCGAACGCGAGCTGTGCAGGAAGCGACGCGAGCACGGCCTCGGCGCGCTCCCATCCCGCGACGTCGAGCGCCTCCAGCGCCTTGTTCGTGAAGTCGAGCGTGTGGCCGCCGTCCAGGTATCGGTGGTCGGTGGCAGCGCCGAAGAGCATGTCCGCCAGTTCCTGCTGCGAGGCGCCCGCGCGCACGGCCGAGACGAGCGCGCGCTCTGCGCCCTCGGCGTCGCGCACCTCGACGAAGCCGCGGAACCAGCGGCCGAGCCGAGCCGGGTCCGCGTCTCCGGGGAGCGGCTCGAGGGGGAAGCGCGGCGCCTCCATCGCCGAGTCGGAGGCGACATCCGCGAGGCCGTGGTAGAGCGCGGCCGCGGGCTCCTCGCCGTCGAGCCGCGGCGCGAGGTTCATCAAGCACGAGAGCGTCGTCAGCCCGCGGAACCAGCCGCCGCCGCGCCGGCGCACGCCGAAGTCGAGCCCGGCCCTGAACGCGTCGGAGCCGTTCGGGTCGGCCTCGACGAGCACGATCGCGGCCTTCGCGATCACGAGCGAGATGTCGCGCTCGAGCCCTAACTGCAGCCGCGTGCGCTGGTGCGCGACGCGGTCGCGCGGCGGCGAGAGATCGACGAACACGTCGTCGCCGTCGATCTCGACCGGGAACCGGCGCAGCTCGTCGGCCCACTGGTCGAACGTGCCGCCCGTGCAGAGGTCGAAGCGCGCGTGGTGCCAGTGGCACGTGAGGATCCCGTCCGCGACCGAGCCCCGGTGCAGCGGGAAGCCCATGTGCGGACAGCGGTTGTCGACCGCGTGCACCGAGCCGTTCTCGGCGAGCAGGCAGATGGTGTGCCCCTCGAGCGCGACGACGAGCCGGCCGGCCTCGCGGACCTCCGCGAGCGAGGCGGCGCGGCGGCGAACTGCTGACTCGACAGCGGTCACAACGGAAGCGTAGAACCTCAACTATGGTTTAAGTCAAGTGCCTTCCGAGCTCTCGATCGGAGACGTCTCGGCGCGGAGCGGAGTCGCCCCGTCGGCGCTCCGCTTCTACGAGCGCGAGGGCTTGATCGCAGCGGCCCGCACCGACGGCAACCAGCGCCGCTACGACCGCGCCGTCCTGCGGCGCATCGCGTTCATCCAAGCCGGCCGCGCAGCGGGGATCCCGCTCGCGGAGATCAACGCCGCCCTCGCGCGGCTCCCTGCCGGTCGCATCCCGAGCAGACGCGACTGGGAGCGGCTCTCGAACCGCTGGCGCGCCGACCTCGAAGAGCGCATCGCGACCCTCGAGGCGCTCCGCGACCGGCTGACCACGTGCATCGGCTGCGGCTGCCTCTCGATCGACAAGTGCGAGCTACTGAACCCGGACGACGAAGCAGCACGGGGAGGATCCGGGGCGCACTACCTCCTCGAAGATCAGCCCGGCTGAGATACTCGGCCGGCTCTGAGTGCGGCCGCCGTGAAGTCCCTCGCCGAGGCCGAGAACGCGCGCTTCGTCGCCGACCGGCCCCGCTCGGCCGCGCTCAGCGAGCAGGCACGCCGCACGATGCCGCGCGGCGTGCCGATGGCCTGGATGGACGACCTCTACGACCACCCGCCGGTCTGGATCGCGGGCGGCGAGGGCGCCACGTTCACCGACGTCGACGGGCACACCTACCTCGACATGTACGTCGCCGACATGAGCGCCTTCTGCGGCCACGCGCCGCCGCCGGTCGTCGAGGCCGTCGCCGCTCGCATCGCCCTCGGGAACCAGTTCCTCCTGCCGAACGAGGACGCAATCGTGGTCTCCGAACACCTGGCCGCGCGCTACGGGCTCCCGAAGTGGCAGTTCACCCTCTCGGCGACGCAGGCGAACACGGAGGTGATCCGCCTCGCGCGTGCGCTGACGGGCCGCGAGATCGTTCTCCTGTTCGACGGGAAGTACCACGGCGAGCTCGACACGACGCTCGTCGTGTCCGAGGACGGGCAGATCGTTCCCGAGATGGCCGGCCTCGCGCAGAGCATCCCCGGCCAGGCCCGCGTGATCCCGTTCAACGACGTAGCCGCTCTCGAGGCCGCCCTCGCCCCCGAGGACGTGGCGCTCGTGCTGGCCGAGCCGGCGATGACCAACGTCGGCTTCCTCCTCCCCGTGGACGGCTACCACGACGAGCTGCGGCGGCTGACCCGCGAGGCCGGGACCCTCCTCGGGTTCGACGAGACCCACTCGCTCGTCTGCGCCTACGCCGGCTTCACCCGGGACCTCGGGCTCGACCCCGACTTCCTCACGCTCGGCAAGTCCATCGCCGCAGGCGTCCCGCTCGCGACCTACGGGATGCGCGAGGAGATCGCCGCGCTGATCGCCCAACCCGAAGAGGCGCGCCACGCGAGCGGCGTCGTCGTGGACGAGGTCTCGACCGGCGGAACGCTGTTCGGGAACGCGCTCTCGATGGCGGCCGGCCGCGCGGCGCTGCTCGAGGTCCTGACAGAGGAGGCCTTCGCGCGCACGGCCGAGCTCGGCGAGCGAATGGGAAACGGCCTCAGAGACGCGATCGCCAACGCCGGCCTGCCCTGGAGCGTCGTGCAGTACGGCTCGCACGCCTGCTACTTCTTCGTCCCCGAGCCGCCGACCCACGGCGCCGCGTCACGGGCCGCAGACGACCCCGCCCTGCGGGCGCTGATCCGCGTCTTCATGGCGAACCGGGGCGTCTGGGAGTCGGGCTGGTGGCTCGGTCCGACGGTCTCGATCGCCCACACCGCCGCGGACGTCGACCGCTACCTCGAGGTGTTCGGGGAGCTGCTCGCCGAGATCGCGTGACGAGCTTCTCGGCCCGAGCGCTCGCGGGCTTCCGGCACCGCTGGTATCGCTAGGAAGCGCCGGACTATCCGTCCGGCGACCGCTCTACATTGGGCGGTCCGCTCGACCCGCGCCCGTCCGCGCGAGCCGTGGCGCAGGACATACCATTCGGAGAGGCTCGGGAGGCGAAAAATGGCGTCAGCAAAGGCAGTGGAGACCGTCGAGATCACCGACGAGAAGCTCGTGAACACCGTCGCGCAGGAGGGCGCGAAGCTCGGTGTGCGCCGCTTCTTCACCATCCCGGGACGCGACCCGTTCGACGAGATCGAGTGGGAGACCCGCGACGCCCTGATCCCCGGCAAGGACGGCCCCGCCTTCGAGCAGAAGAACGTCGAGTTCCCCAAGTTCTGGTCGCAGACCGCGACCAACATCGTCGCGCAGAAGTACTTCCGCGGCCGCATGTCGAGCCCCGAGCGCGAGACGAGCGTGCGCCAGATGATCGGCCGGGTCGTCGACACCGTCGGCGCCTGGGGCCGCGAGGGCGGCTACTTCGCCGACGAGGAGGAGGCCGAGACCTTCGAGGCCGAGCTGAAGGCGATCCTGGTCAACCAGTACGCCGCCTTCAACTCGCCGGTCTGGTTCAACGTCGGCTTCGAGGAGAAGCCGCAGTGCAGCGCTTGCTTCATCCTCTCGATCGAGGACTCGATGGAGGCGATCCTGGACTGGATCCGCCGCGAGGGGATCATCTTCCGCGGCGGGTCGGGCTCCGGCGTCAACCTCTCGCGACTGCGCTCCTCGAAGGAGCAGCTCTCCAAGGGCGGCCATGCCTCGGGCCCGGTGTCGTTCATGCGCGGCGCCGACGCGAGCGCGGGCACGATCAAGTCCGGCGGCAAGACGCGGCGCGCGGCCAAGATGGTCGTGCTCGACGTCGACCACCCCGACGTCGAGGAGTTCATCTGGTGCAAGGCCAAGGAGGAGGAGAAGGCCCGCGTCCTCGAGGCCGCCGGCTACGACATGTCGCTCGACTCGGGCGACTGGGCCTCGATCCAGTACCAGAACGCGAACAACTCGGTCCGCGTCACCGACGGCTTCATGGAGGCCGCCGAGGGCGACGCCGACTGGAACCTGACCGCGCGCACCGACGGCGCCGTCGTCGACACGGTCAAGGCGAAGGAGCTGCTGCGCCAGATCGCCGAGGCAGCCTGGAAGTCGGCGGACCCCGGAGTCCAGTACGACACGACGATCAACAAGTGGCACACGCTCCCGAACACGGGCCGCATCAACGCGTCCAACCCGTGCTCGGAGTACATGTCGATCGACGACTCCGCCTGCAACCTGGCCTCGCTGAACCTGCTCAAGTTCCGC
>DASPRN010000098.1:0-31217 GCA_035624425.1 Gaiellaceae bacterium | reverse complement strand
CTCCCGGACCGGCACGCCGTAGCGCGCGGCCTCACTCCGCACGAGCTCGAGGGCCCGGTGGATCGGCGTCCGGCGGTAGTCGACGAGGTTCATCGAGACCTGGACGAGCCCTCTGTCGGCCACCTCGAGCCCCATCGCCTTTACGTAGCGGAGGCCGCCGCTCGAGTGCCGGACGGCGGTGGCGATCGCCTTCGCGACCGCGAGGTCCTCAGAGCCGAGGTTGACGTTGAAGGCGATCAGCGGCATCCGCGCGCCGACTGCAGTCACGCCCGAGCGCTCGTTGAAAGCCTGCGGGCCGGCATCGACCGCCCACTCGGGCTCCTGCAGCTTGGCGGCCATCCCCTCGTACTCGCCGCGACGCACGTCGGCGAGGTTGCGGCGCGCCTCGCTCGTGCAAGCCTCCTCGTAGAAGAAGACCGGGACCCCGTGCCGCTCCGCGAACCCCCTTCCGAAGCGGCGCGCGATCTCGACGGCGTCCTCCATCGCGAGCCCGCGGATCGGGACGAACGGCACGACGTCGACGGCGCCCATCCGCGGGTGGCTGCCCGTGTGCGTTCGCATGTCGATCAGCTCGACCGCGCGCGCACACAGCGCCGCCGCGCATTCCTCCACCACTGCGGGCGCGCCAAGAAAGGTGCAATCCGCCCGGTTATGGTCGGCGTCCATGGACAGGTCGAGCACCTTCACCGGGAAGCGCTCGAGGACGAGCTGCAGCTCGCGCCGGAACGCGGGATTCCGCCCCTCGCTGAAGTTCGGGACGCATTGCAGGATCTGGCCCACCCCCGGACCCTCGCCGCCGCCGCCGCGAACTGCATCAGGAGCACCCCCGATCGCCCGTACGAGAAAGCACGTAGCGGCCCCGAGCTGGTCGAGCGGCTCTCGCCACCCGGACCTCCACCACCCTCAGTGCCGAGCGAGCGAGGGCCGAGGACGGCGAGCTCGTCGCGGAGCCCGGCGTCGGTCATGAGAGTGATCGGTAGTCCGCCACACGCGGGGTCAGTAACTCCAACGATGCAGAAGCGGCTCCAGCCGCCCAGGATTCGTGATGCGGCAGCGCCGCAGCAGTGGTGCATTGACGAAGGAGGTGCCCGGTGGCAGAGTCGAAGCTCGGTGGAGGAGGGCCACAGCCGGCCGCGGGTTCACCTACAGGACGCCGCATGAGAACTAGGAGGTGAAGATGATGAGGCGCAAAATCGGGCTCGTCGTACTGCTGGCGGCGATGCTTGGCCTGGTGTTCGCGAGCGTCGGCTCCGGCAGGACCGCTGCGCACAAGGCGACGCCGTTCAAGGTGGCCTGGATCTACGTGGGGCCGCACAATGACGCTGGCTGGTCGGAAGCTCATGACAAGGGCCGCCTGTACGTGCAGGGGAAGCTGGGCAGCAATGTCCAGACGACCTACAAGGAGAACATCGCCGTCGGGACCCAGTTCAACCAGACGGTGGCGAGCCTCGTCGCGCAGGGCTACAAGATGATCTTCGCGACGTCGTACGGCTACGTGACGCCGCAGATTGCGGCCCAGTACCCGCAAGTGAAGTTCGAGCAGGCGACGGGCACGCTCGTGAAGCAGAACGTGTCCGAGTACTTCGGGGCGGCCGAGGACACGGTCTTCCTGTCCGGGCTGGCGGCCGGCGCGGCGGCGAAGTGCAACACCATCGGCTACGTCGTCGCCTACCCGATCCCGGAGGTGATCCGACACGCGAACGCGTTCGCACTCGGCGCGCGGCTCACCCATCCGGGCGTGAAGGTCAAGCTCGTGTGGACGCACTCGTGGTTCGACCCGACAAAGGAGAAGCAGGCCGCCCAGAGCCTCCACGCGGCCGGCGCGTGCGTCCTGGGCCAGAACGTCGACTCGCCGGCGGCCGGGCAGTACGCCGAGTCGGTGCACATCCCCTGGGTCGGCTACGACTCGAACGCAATGCATTTCGCGCCGAAGTCGTGGCTGACGGCTTCCGTCTACAACTGGGGGCCCTACTACCTGAAGCGCGTCAAGGCCGCGATGGCCGGAACGTGGAAGCCGGGTTTCTACTACGGCTCGATCAAGAACGGGTTCACGAAGCTCGCCCCGTACGGGCCGCGCGTTAAGGCGAAGACGAAGGCGCTGATCGCGAAGTACGAGAAGAGGATCGAGAAGGGCACCTACTACGAGTTCACTGGCCCACTCCGTGACCAGAAGGGCAAGCTCCGCGTCAAGAAGGGCGTGCGGATGAAGGTCCTGAAGGGCGGCACGAACAGCCTCTACGGCATGAACTGGCTCGTGCAGGGCGTCATCGGGAGCCCCAAGGGCTAGGAAGGACCTGAGAGGGGGCGCCGCGAGGCGCCCCCATCGTCGCCGAAGCTCCCCGTAGCCTCTCCTCAGCGATGCGCCTGCGGCCTCCCGTCACGATCGAGCAACGCCTCCGGCGGCCGCGTTGGCTCGCCGTGGCAGTGCCGGTCGGCTCGCTGATCTTCGCCTTCCTCGTCGCCGCGCTCGTGCTCGTGGCGACAGGGCACGATCCGTTCTCGACCTACCGCCAGCTCTTCGAGGCTGCGTTCGTGCAGAGGGGCTCGCTCAACCAGACGCTGATCGCCGCGACGCCGTTGGCGTTCACGGGTCTCGCAGCGGCGGCCGCCTTCCGCATGAAGCTCTACAACATCGGGGCCGAGGGGCAGATGTACATGGGCGCGATCACGGGCGCCGCCGCAGGTCTCTATCTCGGCGGGCGCGGAGGCCCGTCCCCGTTCGTCATCGCCGCCATGGTCGTAGCCGGCGGCTTCGGCGGGATGGCCTGGGGCCTGATCCCCGGGATCCTACGAGCCTTCTTCCGAACGAGCGAGATCCTGACCTCGCTGCTGCTCAACTACGTGGCGGGTCTCATCCTCACCTACCTGATCTTCGAGAGCCAGTCGTACTGGCGACAGACGCAGGGCTTCAACGCGACGGTCTTCCCGACCGGCAAGCCGCTGCCCTCCTCGGCGGTCTGGCCGGGCCTGTCGACGAATCTCCAGGGCGGAATCGTGCTCCCGCTCGGGGCCGGCCTCGCCGTGCTCGTCGCTGTCTTCCTCTGGTTCCTGTACACGAGGACGCGCTTCGGCTTCGAGGCGCAGGTGCTCGGCGACTCCGATCGGGCGGCCCGCTACGCGGGGATCCGCGTGCGGCGGAAGATTCTCGCTGTGATGGCGCTCTCGGGCGCCATCGCCGGGCTCGGAGGCGTGAGCCAGGACGGAGATTTCCGGCACGCGCTCGACGGCGACCCGAACGGCCTCCAGAAGCTGGGCTACGGCTACACGGGGATCGTTGTTGCAGCGCTCGGGCGCTACAACCCGTTCGCGGTCGTCCTGATCGCCTTCCTGATCGGCGGGCTCCAGAACGCAGGAGCCGCCTTGCAAGGGCCGAGCTTCCCGTCGGGACTCGTCGGCGTGATCCAGGGGATCATCCTCTTCTCCGCGCTCGGCGGCGAGCTGCTCACCCGCTACCGGATCCGTGTAGGCAGGCCCGCTCGACCTCCCGCTGCACCTGTCCGCGTCCCGGAGACCGCGGCATGAACAATTCGCTCGCGGTCGTCCTGATCGCCGCAGGCGTCGCCTACGGAACGCCGCTGCTCTTCGCCTCGCTCGGAGAGTTGCTCGCCGAGCGCTCGGGTGTCCTCAATCTCGGAGTCGAGGGGATGATGCTCGTGGGAGCCGTGATGGGCTTCTGGACGGTCCAGCGAGTCCATGCGACGACGGCCGCCACCCTGCTGCTGGCCCTGGTCATCGCGGCAGTCGCCGGCGCTGCGATGGCGACGATCCACGCCTTCCTCGTCATCACCCTGCGAGCCAACCAGATCGTCTCCGGCCTCGCTTTGACGATCTTCGCCGGTGCAGTCGGGCTCTCCTCGTATCTCGGCAACAACCTCACCCTCTCCGATCAGCCGGCCCTGCACAGCTTCCAGCCGTTCTTGCCGGGCTCGATGCAGAAATGGCCGATCGTCGGTCCGATCCTCTTCGGCCAGAACGCCCTCGTCTACTTCTCCTGGCTGTGCGTGCTCGCCATTGCGTGGTACCTGTCGCGCACACGCCCCGGGCTCAACCTGCGCGCGGTCGGCGAGTCGCCCGCGGCAGCCGACAGCATGGGTATCGACGTCACCCGGTACCGCTACGTCCACACACTCGTCGGCGGCGCGTTCGCCGGCCTCGGCGGTGCGACGATCACCCTGGCGATCACGCCGCAGTGGGTGGACGGAATCACGGGCGGTGCCGGCTGGATCGCGATCGCCCTCGTCATCTTCGCGTTCTGGCGACCCGAGCTTTGCCTCATCGGTGCCTACTTCTTCGGCGCCCTCCAAGCGCTCGCGCCGGAACTCCAGGCGCGCAACATCACGCTCGGGCCAACGGTTCTCTGGGCGAACGCGCTCCCGTATGTGATGACGATTGCCGTGCTCGTCGCCGTCTCGTCCGGCACCGCCCGCCGGCGACTCGGGGCGCCCTCCGCACTCGGCGTAGCGTACGTCCGGGAGGAGCACTGATGGCACAGGCGGCGCCCCCGGCGATCGAGACGGTCCGGATCACCAAGAAGTTTCCCGGCGTCGTCGCGAACGACCACGTCGACTTTTCGGCGCTGTCGGGCGAGGTTCACGCGCTGCTCGGCGAGAACGGCGCCGGGAAGACGACGCTCTCGCACATCGTCACCGGGCTCTACCGTCCCGACGAGGGCGAGGTCCGGCTGTTCGGGGAGCCCGTTTCCTTCACGTGTCCACGGGACGCGATCGACGCCGGCGTCTGCATGGTGCACCAGCACTTCCGGCTCGTCGAACGATTCACGGTCGCCGAGAACCTCGTCCTCGGAGACCGCCGCGGCGCGGGCCGTCACTTCCTCATCGACCCGCGCGCGGTGGAGGGCCAGGTGCATGAGCTGGGCAAGCGTTATCGCCTTCCGGTCGACCCAGGCGCCCACGTCTGGCAGCTGTCCGTGGGCGAGCAGCAGCGCGTCGAGATCCTGAACGCGCTCTACCAGAACACCCGCGTCCTCTTCCTCGACGAGCCGACGGCAGTGCTCACCCCGGACGAAGCCGACACGCTCTTCGAGACCCTTCGCCAGATGGCCACCGAGCAGCGAACGGTCATCTTCATCTCGCACAAGCTGCACGAGGTCATGGCGGTGTCCGATCGAGTGACCGTGCTCCGGGACGGCCGCGTCGTCGGGACGGTGAAGACGGCGGAGGCTACGCCGCAGTCGCTGACCGCACTGATGGTCGGCCACGAGCTGCACACTGTGAGGCGAACCCCCCAAGCCTCGGTCCGGGAGGAGACCGTCCTCGAGGCCGAGGATGTCTGGGCGGACGGGGACCGCGGCACGCCCGCCGTCAGGGGCGTCTCGCTGCGGGTTCGAGCAGGCGAGATCCTCGCTGTCGCCGGCGTCGCGGGCAACGGGCAGCGCGAACTGGCGGAGGCCGTCGCCGGGCTCCGCCCACACACACGCGGCGAGATCCGCATCGGCGGCCAGGCGCTGAGGAACGGTGACGCACGTGCCGCCTTCGACGCCGGCGTTCGGTACGTGCCCGATGACCGGATCGGCACCGGCGTCGCCCCGAGTCTCTCGATCGCCTGGAACCTCGCGCTCCGCGCATACCGCCGCCTCTCGCGAGGGCCACTGCTACCGCTGCGGAGGATGCGCATCGATGCTGAGCAGGCAATTCAGACGTACGACATCAAGGCATCGGGTCCTGCGATGAGGACCGCGAACCTTTCGGGAGGGAATCTCCAGAAGCTCGTGATCGCACGCGAGTTCTCCGGCGAGATGAGGTTGCTCGTCGCCGCGTCCCCGACGCGAGGCCTCGACGTCGCCGCCGTCGAGACCGTGCACGCACACCTGTTGGAGGCGGCGTCCGACGGCGCCGGCGTGATCCTGATCAGCGAGGACCTGGACGAGATCCTCGCCCTCAACGACCGGGTCGTCGTGATGTACGAGGGCGAGTTGACCGACGTCGAGGACCGGCAGAGTGTCGAGGAGATCGGGCTCCGGATGGCGGGCGCCAGCCCCACAGCGGCAACCGGGCAGGCCGCCTCGGGCGGCCGTACCCCGAACGAGTCGCCCTCGGCGTAGCTCCCTATTCGCGGACGATCGTCGTGCCCGTCTCGCCGCGCAGCGCCCGCTCGACGTTCTCGGGGTCGGTGATCACCGCCAACTCCCCGCCGCGTTCGAGGAACCCGATCACCGCCTCGATCTTCGGCGCCATGCTGCCCGCCGCGAAGTGTCGACCCTCGGCGAGGTACCCCTTCGCCTCGGCGAGGGTCATGTGGTCGATCGAGCGCTGGTCGGGAGTCCCAAAGTCGAGCGCCACCTTCTCGACGGCCGTGGTGATCATCAGGAGGTCGGCATCGATGCGGGTCGCCAGCAGCGAGCTGGCGAGATCCTTGTCGATCACGGCCGCCACGCCGGTGAGCTTGCCGTCCGCGTCGGCGACGACCGGGATGCCGCCGCCGCCGACCGAGACGACGACGAAGCCCTCGTCGAGGAGGCGCTTGATGGCGTCCTCCTCGACGATTCGGATCGGCTGCGGCGAGGCGACGACGCGGCGCCAGCCACGGTTCGCGTCGTCGACGACGGCCCAGCCCTCGGCCCGGCGCCGCTCGGCGTCTTCCTCGTCCATGAATGAGCCGATCGGCTTCGTCGGATGCTGGAAGGCCGGGTCGTCAGCGGCGACCTCAACCTGGGTGACGACCGCGACGGCGTGCCGGTCCAGGCCGAGCTGGCGGAAGTCGTTCTCGAGGTTCTGCACGAGCGCGTAGCCGATCGCGCCCTGGCTGTCAGCCCCGCACACGTCGAGCGGCACCTCGTGCAGCTCGTGGGCCGAGAGCTCGGAGCGGCGCA
Source organism: Gaiellaceae bacterium (assembly GCA_035624425.1). Classification (GTDB taxonomy): domain Bacteria; phylum Actinomycetota; class Thermoleophilia; order Gaiellales; family Gaiellaceae; genus AC-32. Next base: position 24,388 of record DASPRN010000098.1, on the reverse strand, counting down.
GGATGAACCCGACCTGCGGCCCGTTGCCATGGCCGATCGCGACGTCCCAGCCCTCCTCGATCATCGCGGCGATGTGCCAACACGTCTCGCCGGCGGCGATGTACTGGTCGCGGACGGTCTGGTGCTGCTTGTCCTTGATCAGCGAGTTGCCGCCGATGGCGACGACCGCCCGGCGGCGCCGGCTCACGGCGCGTCTCCGTAGCCGCCCATGGTCAGCGCGCAGAGCGCCTTGCCGACGTGCATCCGGTTCGCCGCCTCGTCCCACACGACCGAGTGCGGCCCGTCGATGACGGCGTCGGTCACCTCGCGGCCTCGGTCGGCCGGCAGGCAGTGCAGGTAGAGGACCTCCGACGAGGCGAGCGCGAGCTTCTCCTCGTCGCATCTCCAGTCGGCGTATTCGCCGGACTCCGCGAGCGCCTTCGACTCGTCCGTGAACGCGTCCAGCCGCCCCCACGACTTGGGATAGACGGCGTCGGCGCCCTCGAACGCCTCCTCCATCGAGTCGGCGAACGTGATCGTGGCGCCTGCCTCAGCCGCGGCGACCTGCGCTTTCTCGAGCACCTCGGGCATCAAGTCGAAGCCCGGCGGGTGGGCGATCACGACGTCGATCCCGAAGCGGGGGAAGAGCGTCGCGACCCCTTGCGGCACAGAGAGCGGCCGCGCGTATGACGGCGCGTACGCCCACGTCATCGCCACCTTCATCCCGCGTAGGTTCTCGCCGCGATGCTCGCGGAGCGTCATCAGGTCGGCGAGCGTCTGGGTCGGATGGTCGACGTCGCACTGGAGATTGATCACCGGAATGTCGGCCCAGCGCGCGATTTCCCGAATCCAGACGTTCCCCTCGTACGGAGCGAGGTCATGCCGGATCGCGATGCCCTCCCCGAAGCCGGCGAGGGTCAGAGCCGTGTCCTTCGGGCTCTCGCCGTGCGAGACCTGTGTCTTTTCGCTGTCGAGGAAGATCGCGTGCCCGCCGAGCTGGGTCATGCCGGTTTCGAAGGCGTTGCGCGTCCGCGTCGACTTGTCGAGGAACAGCATGTACAGCGTCTTGTCGGGCAGGAGCCGATGCGGCTTGCCGAGCCGGCGTTCCTCCTTCAACTCGCCGGAGACGGCGAGTGCCTCCTCGAGCTCGGGCAGCGACCAATCGATCGTCTCGATGTAGTCCTTGCCCGTCAGCGTCGCGCGGTCGACGGTTTGCGTGGTGCTCATCACTCCCTCGCTTTCATCAGTTGTTGCTGGCCCAGGCCGAGACCGTGGTATTCCGGGATCGGCCGCTGCCCTGGGACGTCTGGGACCGGAGGCCGTCCGCTCGTCCTGAGGGACGGCTCGATACCGACGAGGTCGTCCGGGCGAACGGGGGCACGATTGAGGGCCCGGCCGGTAGCGGCCCGCAGGGCGGCGACGACCGCCGGGGTCACCGCGACCGTGGCGAGCTCCCCGATCCCCTTCACGCCGTAGGGCGCATCCGGCTCGGGCTCCTCGACGAACTCGCTCACGATCGGGGGCACGTCGAGGATGGTGGGGATCAGGTAGTCGGTGAAGGACGCGTTTCGGATCGCCCCGTCCGCGAGTTGGATCTCCTCTGTGAGCGCCAGGCCGAGGCCCATGGCCGCCGCGCCCTCCACCTGCCCCTCGGCACCCTGCGGGTTGATGACGCGACCGGCGTCCTGGGCGGCCGCGAGCTGCACGACCCGGACGAGCCCGAGCTCCTCGTCGTCCTCGACGACGGCTCGCACTGCGGCGAAGGAGAAGCTCACGTGTGGCCTGCCCTGGCCTTCCTCGTCGAGGCCCGTGGTCGGACGATGGTGGTAGGTGAACGTGCGCGAGATCGCCTCCTCGAGCTGCCCTCCCACGAGCGCTTCCCGGATCTCCCGGCATGCGCCCAGCACGGCGCCACCACTCATCGTCGTCTGTCGGGAGGCCGACGTCGAACCGGCGGATCCGGAGTCCGTGGAGCTTGGCTCGAAGACGACCTCGTCGACGTCGAGCTCGGTGCGTGCGATCTGCGCGAGGACGGTGTAGAGGCCCTGGCCGTAATCAACGGCGGCTGTCCGGATCACCGCGACGGGGCCTTCCGCGGACGGCCGCAGCGTCACCGTCGCCTCCGCCGCGTCGTCGAATCCCTCGCTGTAGGCGACGTTCTTGAAGCCGACGGCGTAGCCGACGCCGCGCTTCAGTGCCTCGCCGCGGCCGACGTTGCCGGCGCCGCCCGGGTAGGCGATCGCGTCGCGCCCCTCCCGCGGCTCCTCCGGCGGCACCGGGACGGCCCGGCAGCGCTCGACGACCTCACGCACCGGCGCCGGGCCCTCGAGGACCTGTCCGGTCGGAAGCACCGAGCCCGTGCGGACGGCGTTTCGCAGCCGCAGCTCGAGCGGATCGAACCCGAGTTTCGCGGCAAGCTCGTCCATCGCGCTCTCGTAGGCGAAGCAGACCTGCGGCGCCCCGAAGCCACGCATTGCGCCGCAGGGCGGGTTGTTGGTGTAGACGACCGTCGCCTCGATGAGGACGTTCGGCACCTCGTACGGCCCCGCCGCGAACGTCGCCGCGTTGCCGAGCACGGGCCCCGAGGAAGACGCGTACGCGCCGCCGTCGAGCAGGAGGCGTACGTCGGCGGCGACGATGCGGCCGTCTCTCATCGCGCCGTACCGGATCCAGCTCCGGGACGGATGGCGGTGCACATGGCCGTGGAAGGACTCCTCCCTGCCGTAGACGATCTTCACCGGGCGCCCGGTCCGGAGGGCGAGCAGGCAAGCGTGGATCTGCATGTGGATGTCCTCGCGCGAGCCGAAGGCTCCGCCGACGCCGGCGAGCGTGATCCGGAGCATCTCCTCGGGCAGCCCCAGGCACAGTGCGATCTGCTGGCGGTCGACGTGCAGCCATTGCGTCGCGACGTAGAGGTCGACGCTTCCGTCGGCGGCAGGCACGGCGAGGCCTCCCTCGGGCCCGAGCGCGGCCTGGTCCTGCATCGCCGTCTCGTAGTAGCCGTCGACCCAGACCTCGGCGTCGGCGTCGGCGCCGTCGCCGTGCCGGATGTGGACGTGGCGCAGGACGTTGCCGAGCTCGTGCACGAGCGGCGCGTCGGGACGAAGCGCCTGCTCCATGTCGGTCACGGCCGGCAACGGCTCGTACTCGACGGAGACCAGGTCTGCCCCGAGCTGCGCCTGCTCGAGCGTCTCGGCGGCGACGACGGCGACCGGCTCTCCGGAGTAACGGACGACCCCGTCCGCGAACACGGGCTGGTCTGCGAACTCGAGCCCGAACGTGCGAGCGGCAGGTAGGTCGGCCGCCGTGAGCACACAGGCGACGCCCGCCGCCCGTGCTGCCCCGGCAACGTCGATCCGGCAGATGCGCGCCGACGCGTGTGGGCTGCGAACGGTGACGCCCCAGAGCAGGTGCTCGGCGTGCAGATCGCTTCCGTACATGTACTCGCCGGTGACCTTCGGGACGCCGTCCACACGCGTCGCGCTTTCACCGACGCGACCGCGACGCGTGAGGACGGTCACGCCGCCGTCCCTTCGGCGAGGTGGACGGCGGCCACGATCTTCGAGTAGCCGGTACAGCGGCAGAGGTTGCCGGCGAGCGCCTCTCGGATTGCATCGTCACTCGGATGCGGGTCGCACTCGAGCAAATCGGCGACAGCGACGACGAAACCCGGAGTGCAGAAGCCGCATTGGACAGCGCCCGCCGCGACAAACGCCTCCTGGACCGGGTGCAGGCGATCCGCGCCGCCGAGATCCTCGACCGTTCGCACCGTGCGCCCGTCGGCCTGCACGGCCGCGACGAGGCACGCGCAGACGAGCTCGCCGTCCAGCCAGACCGAGCAGGATCCGCACTCGCCCTGCTCGCACGCATTCTTCGAGCCAGTCAGGCCGAGCTCGTCGCGCAGCAGCGTCAGCAGGCTCGCCGCCGGTGGGACGTCGACCGTGCACTCGACGCCGTTGACGGTCGTCGTGACCGTCACGCCGCTGCTCTCCGGTCGTCGACGGCCCATGCAAGCGCCCGCCGCGCCAGAACCTCCACGGCGCGGCGGCGGTACGCGGCCGAGCCTCGGACGTCGTCGATCGGGTGCGCAGCCGCGGCGGCGAGCGCACCGAACTCGCGTGCGACCGTCTCGGGCAGCGGCCGTTGAGGGTCGTCCCAGTCGAGGGCATCGGAGGCGAACGCCTCCGCCTCCGGAGCACGCACGACCGTGGGCGCCACGGATCCGAGCGCGATGCATACTCGGCGGGCCTGCGTGTCGAGCTGCAGCGAGACACTCGCTATCGCGATCACCATCGCGTTGCGTGTCCCGACCTTCGCGAACGACCCGGGCCCGTCGACGACGGGCCACTCGACGCCGACGATCAGCTCGTCCTCGGCGAGCGCGGTTCGCTTCGGCGCGACGAGGAACTCGTCCCAACGCAGACGGCGCTCGCCCCGGACGGAAGCGAGCAGGACGTCGCCGCCGTATGTCGCCAGCACGGGCAGCGCGTCGCCGGCCGGGGAGGCGGTCGCGAGATTCCCCCCGATGGTCGCCCTGTGCCGAATCTGCGGAGACCCGACCGCCCGGGCGGCCTGCACGAGCGGCGGAAACTCGCCCAGGTCGCTGGCGATCTGCGCAAACGTTGCGCCGGCTCCGATGCGAACGGCGCCGTCCCGCCGCTGCCACGCCGCGAGCTCGGCGATGCCCGAGAGGTCGAGCAGCGCCTCCGGCCGGAGCCGCCCGAAGTTGACCGCGACCATCAGGTCGGTGCCTCCCGCAATCGGCACGGCCTCCGGGTGCGCGGCGCGCGCCTCGAGCGCCTCGGCGAGAGTGCCGGGGCTCGGTCCGCTCACGTGACCTCGACCGTCGCGAAGGCCTCGATCATCGCCTCGACGTCGTCGCCGAGCGGGTAGAGGACCGGACACGTGCAGCCCGAGTCGACGTACTCCTGCACCTTGGCGTGGCAGTCCTCGGCAGTCCCGGACGCGGTGATCAGCTGCACCACGTCGTCGGGGACGAGCGTCATCGCCTTCTCGATCTGCTCGGGCGTGGCCGGCCACGTGAGCACGCGGCCGATCTCCTCGAGCAGGGACTCGTCGACGCCGCTCGCCTTCATGATGTGCGGCTGCTGGCCGAGGTACTGCGCTACGAGCTCCCGCGCCCGGTCGAGCGCGAGCGACCGGTCCGGATCGAGCGAGCAGACGACGAGCTGCGGCCGGTCGACGTCGTCGACCGTGCGGCCGGCACGCTCGGCGCCGATGGCGAGGTGCTCCATGGCCTCGCGGTTGTAGGCGGGGCCGACGAGGTAGTTGAGCACGACACCGTCGCCGATCTCGCCCGAGAGCTCCATCATCTTCATCGCCGTGGCCCCGATGTAGATCGGAACGTTCTTCGGCGAGCGGTCGCCGTGGACGATGTCGATCTCGACGTCGTCGAGGTTCACGAACTCGCCGTGGAACGTGACCCGCTCCATCGCAAGCAGCCGCCGCACCGTCTCGACCGTCTCGCGCATGCACCTGAGCGTGTGGTGGCGGTGGATACCCACCTTGGCGGCGAGCGGGTCCCACCAGGCGCCCACGCCGAGCTTGACGCGACCGGGAGCGAGGTCGTCGAGCGTGGAGAAGGTCGCGGCGAGCAGCCCGACATTGCGGGTCCAGGTGTTGACGACGCCGCTGCCGATGCCGATGCTGTCGGTGACTGCCGCGTAGGCGGCCATCGGCACGGTCGCCTCGCGCACGAGGCGGCTCTCTGCCTGCCAGACAGCCTCGAAGCCGGCCTGTTCGGCGAGCTGGGCATAGCGCATTCCGTCGCGAATCGGGTGCTTGTCCTGGAGGTACAGCGCGACGCGGCTCATGAGAGCGCTCGTTGGGGTTCGAAGGGGTGGGCGGGGGTCTCCTCGAGCCGCGACCAGAGCCGCCCGGCGGCACCGCGTGCATCGGCGGCGAGCGCGTCCTGGTCGAGCAGCGCGAGCCTGCGGTCCCGGACGACCCAGGTGCCCGCGACCATCACGTCGCGGACGTGGCGGGACGAGAGCCCGAAGATCCAGTGGCCGCCGAGGTTCGAGGCCTCGAGCGGGGCAGGCGGCGTGTAGTCGAGGACGACGAGGTCGGCCGGCGCGCCGGGCTCGAGCGTGCCGAGCAGCGGTTCGCCGAAGATCCGGCCGGCGAGCCGGGCGCTCCCGGCGAGGGTCGCCAGCGGCCAGTCCCACGGCGCGAGGAGATCGTCCTCGTGCAGCCTGAACCAGGCCGTCCGGGATTCCTCGAACATGTCCGAGCCGATCCCGTCCGTCCCGAGCGCGACCTCGGGGCCGAGCTCCAGTACGCGTGCCCGGCCCACGGCGTTGTTCATGTTCGAGCGAGCGTTGTGCGCGAGCGTGGCGCCGCTCGCTCGGAAGGTCGCGAGCTCCTCGTCGTCGACGTGGATGCCGTGGGCGAGCAGCGTCCGTTCGTCGAGCGCGCCGAGCTCGGACAAGCGCTCGACGGCGCCTCGGTCGACGTCCCCCTCGGCGGCGTGGATGTGCAGCGGCCCGGCCTCCGCGCAGGCGAGCAGCGTCTCGTCGGAGAGTGTGAACGACGCGTGCGCACCCACGAGCCCGCGCGTCAGCCGGCGTGTCGTCCGGAGGAAGCGGCGGTTCTCCTCGACGCCTGCGAGCGCTCGCTGCGGGCCGTCGCGGTCGCTCGTCTCGTAGCAGAGGACAGACCGGGCGCCGAGCGACTCGAGCGCATCGGCGATGACGTCGAGCGAGCCGTCGATCGCGTTCGGCGACGCGTGGTGGTCGACGAGCGTCGTCGTGCCGCAGAGCAGCGCCTCCATCCCGCCGACGAGCGCCGAGGCGCGGACCGACTCTTCGTCGAGCGCGCGGTCGAGCCGCCACCAGACGCGCTGGAGGATCTGAAGGAAATCGCGCGGCGGCTCGAGTGCATACGGCATGCCGCGGGCGAGCGCCGAGTAGAGATGCGTGTGGGCGCAGACGTTGCCGGGGAGCACGAGTCCGCCGCGGGGGTCCACCCGCGCGCCCTGTCCCGGCTCTGCGATCCGGTCGCCGGCGACCCACACCTCACCCTCGTCGGCCTGCAGCGGGTCGAGGGAGCGGACGATCATCGGCGCGCCTTGACGAGGTGCGGGACGGCGGCGATCGCGGCGGGCGAGTCCTTCATCGGGAGCTGAGTGCGGTGGACGCCGTCGAAGGCTTCGAGCGCGCCCCGCACGGCCGAAGCAGTCGGGACGAGCGCGGCCTCCCCGATGCCCTTGGCGCCGAACGGCCCCTCGGGCTGGGGCTCCTCGACGAGGATGCACTCGACCTCGGGCATCCCGGTCGGAGGGATGATCCGCTGCGACTTGAGCGTCGCCGTGACCGGTACGCCGCCGTCGACGACGAACTCCTCCGACAGCGCATGGCCGAGGCCCATGTGGACGGCGCCTTCGACCTGTCCCTCGACGAGCGTCGGGTTGATCGCACGGCCGACGTCGTGCGCGGCGACCACCTTCCTGAGCCGCCCCTCGTCGTCGAGGATCGCGACCTGCGTCCCCCAGGCGTAGGCGAGATGGGTATACGGCTCGGGCGCTTCGTTCGTGGTCGTCCAGTCGACGACGAACGCGCCCGGGAACTCCTGCCCCGCGAGCGCCTCTAGCGGCCGCCCCTGCAGTGCTTCCTTCAACGCCGCCGCGGCGGCAAGGACGGCGTTGCCGCCGAGCACGGTCGCGCGCGAGGCGGTCGTCTGCCCGGTGTCGAGCTCCCGCTCGGTGTCCACGTAGACGCGGATCCGCTCGGGCGTGAGATCGAGTGCCTCGCAGAGGATCTGGCGCAGCACGGTGTGCACGCCCTGCCCCATCTCGGTCCAGGAGTGGAAGAGCGAGACGCTGCCGTCCTCCTCGACCCGCAGGACGACGAGCCCGCGCTCGGGGACACCGTTGCCGATGCCGGTGTTCTTCGCGCAGCAGGCGATGCCGGCGTAGCGCGCGCCCCGATAGGCGTCGCGCACTGCGAGCAGCGTCTTCTTCAGCCCGACGCCGGGCCCGAGCTTCTGGCCCGTGCCGAAACGGTCACCCGTTTCGAGCGCGTTGCGCCAACGCATCTCCCAGCCGTCGATGCCGACCTCGGCGGCGAGCAGGTCGAGCAGCCCCTCGATCGCGAAGTTGGCCTGGTTCACCCCGAAGCCGCGCATCGCGCCGCAAGGCGGGTTGTTCGTATAGACGGCCGTCGACTCGACGTCGACCGCCGGGACGCGGTAGGGGCCGCAGGCGTGCCCTGCCGCGCGCTCGAGGACCTTGTCGCCGACGCTCGCATAGGCGCCGGTGTCGCCGGTGATCCGCGCGCGGAGGGCGGTGAGCCGGCCCTCGGCGTCGCAGCCCGCCGTGTAGTCGAGCCACATCGGGTGCCGCTTCGCGTGGAAGCGGATGCTCTCTGCCCGTGAGAGCGTGATCAGGGCCGGACGGCCGGTGACGTGCGCCAGCAGTGCTGCGTGAGCCTGCACGTTCAGGTCCTCCTTGGCGCCGAAGGCGCCGCCGGCCGACACCTGCGTCACGCGCACCGCATCCTCGGGCAGGCCGATGAAGCTCGCGATCTGCCGGCGGTCCTCCCACACGCCCTGCCCCTGCGAGAAGACGTGGAAGCCCCCGTTCTCGGGCACCGCCAGCGAGGCTTCGGGCTCGAGAAAGGCGTGCTCGATGAACTGCGTGCGGTAGACGTTCTGGACGACGTGGGCCGAGGCGGCGAGGGCAGCGTCGACGTCGCCGCGCCTGACGACCGACTGCGAGAGGACGCGGGCGCCCTTGTCGAAGGGCGATGTCACGGGCTCGAGCACCTCGTACTCGACCTCGACGAGCGCGGCGGCCTCACGCGCCGCGTGCCTCGTCTCGGCCGCCACGACCGCGAGCACGTCGCCGACGTAAGCAGTCTCCTCGCCGACGGCGACAAGCTGACGCCAGTCCTGCGTGAGCGCTCCCTGCGTCCGCTCGCCGGGGACGTCGGCCGCGGTGAGGACGGCGACCACGCCGAGATGCGTTTCCGCCTTCGCCGTGTCGATGTTCAGGACCCGGGCGTGCGGATGGTCGGAGAAGCGGACCGCGCCGTGCAGCATCCCCGGCACGGTCATGTCCGCGACGAACGCCTCGTCGCCGAGCGCGAGCTCCTCCCCGGCGTAGCGGGGTGCGCGCGTACCGACGCGGCCGCTCTGGTCGAGCTCGGGGAGCGGCTCGCCGCGCTTGGCGGCGGCGGCGAGCAGGATCGCATCGATGATCTTGATGTAGCCGGTGCAGCGGCAGAGGTTGCCGAGCAGCGTCCGGGCCACCTCCTCCCGGCTCGGCTCGGGATTCCGATCGAGGAATGCCTCCGCCTTCATCACGATTCCCGGTGAGCAGAAGCCGCATTGGGAGGCGCCCGCGGCGACGAAGCAGTCCGCCCAGAGCTTCCGCTCGTCCTCCGTCAGCCCCTCTTGCGTCAGGATCGTCTTCCCTTCGACGCGGGAGGCCGGCTGGGCGCACGAGACGACGGCGCGACCGTCGACGATCACCGTGCAGGCGCCGCACATCCCCTCCGGTGCGCAGCCGTCCTTCATCGACCAGAGCCCGAGCTCCTCGCGGAGTAGCTCGAGCACGGTCTCGCCCTCGCGCGGCTCGACCGAAACGGGGTTGCCGTTGAGGGTGAACTCCATGTCTTACTCTGCGGCCCCGAGCACGAGCGCGAGGAGCGCCATGCGGAGGACGACGCCGTTGAACGCCTCCTGCCAGTAACGAGCGTGCCGCGTCTCGTCGACGTCCGAGGGCAGCTCGTCCATCCGCGGCAGGCTGTGGAGGATGATCGAGCTCGGCTTCGCCTTTGCGGCGAGCAGATCTCGCGTCACCTGGTAGGTGCGCGGCGTCGTTGCAACCGCGCCGCCCCCCTCGCGCTCGACCCGTGACTTCTCGTAGTCGGCCTGCACGACCGGCTCCATGTAGATCACGTCGCAGTCGGCAATCGCGTCCTCGGTCGACTCCGCCTCCTCGTACCGGACGTTCCGGTCGTCGAGCTCGAGCTTGAACTCGTCCAGCAGCGCCATCTCCGGCGGGCCGACGACGTACGCCTTCGCGTCGAACTGCGAGAGCGCGTAGAGGATCGAGTGCATCGTCCGCATGCGCATGTCACCGACGAGCAGGTAGGTGAGGCCGTCGAGCGTGCCGAGCTCGTTACGGATCGTGTAGAGGTCTGTCAGCACCTGCGTCGGGTGCTCGCCCCAGCCGTCCCCGCAGTTGATCACCGGCACCGACGCCCAGTGCGCCGCCTCCGCCGGCGCGCCCTGCTCGAAGTGGCGCATCGCGATCACGTCGCCGTAGAACTCCAGCATGTGCACGGTGTCCTTCATCGACTCCTGGTAGAAGTCGCCGGCCCGCGTGTTCTTCACGTCGGAGAAGCCGAGCACGTGGCCGCCCAGCCGATGCATTGCGGCCTCCGTAGCCATCCGCGTCCGGGTCGACGGCTGGTAGAAGGCGGTCAGGAGCGTCTTGTGCCCGAGCAGGTCCGTGTTGCGACGGGTGCGGGCAATCGGCGCCAGCTCGTCGCAGACCTCGAAGACTCGCTCGAAGTCAGACCGTTCGAACTCCTTCAGCGAGAGGATGTCCCGCCCCAGAAAGCTGCGCATCGCTTGCTCCCTTCCGTTCGGATGTGTTCCGGTCGACCCCGGTGAAGAGGACGGCGACCCGCTCGTCGTCGCCGACGCGGTCCCCTTCCCTCAGCGCGATGAGCCCGGCCAAACCGGCTGTTCCGGTCGGATCGACCGCGACCGCTGTCGCCCGCCGTCCCAGCTCGTTCGCCTGGAGGAGCGTCCGCTCGCCGACAACCAGCGGCTCACCACCCGTCGCCAGCATCCCCTCGACCACCGCGACCCAGTCGTACGTCTCGTCATCGAGGATCCCGTGAGCCACGCTGTGCGGCTCCTCCTCCCACGGCCACATGAACTCGTGTCGGTGGCGGGTCGCGTAGCCGAGGGCCGAGGATCCACCGCGAGAGGAGACCGCGTCGTATGCGCGGCGCAACGGCCACGCGCCCTCGGTCTGGACGGTGTCGACTCGCGGGATGCGCGCCAGGGCTCCAAGCTCCCTCGCCTCGTGCAGGCCGGCGATGCAAGCGCTGGCGAGGGCACCGCCGCCCACCTGCACGACGAGCCGGTCGAGCGCTACCCCGGTCGCGGCGATCTCCCAGGCGAGCGTGTGTCCGCCCTCGATGGCGAGGCCGTTCAGGTTGCCCTGGCACGTGAACGCCACCGCGCCCTCGTCGAGCGCCCGCATCAGCGCCTCCACAGTCGGGTCTCCCGCAGCGCCGGGCCGCCGCTCGCAGACCGTGATCTGCGCGCCGAGCTCCTCCAGCCGCTCCAGCACCGGCTGCTCCGCGTCGACCGGCACGAAGACACGCAGCCGCCGCTCCCCGGCGGCGGCCACGACCGCCGCGGCGAGTGCCGCGTTGCCGCAACTCGCGATCGCCAGATCACGGCGCTCGCCGCCGGTGAGGCCCAGCCCGTCGGCCGTCTCGAGCCAGAGGAGCACCCCGAACAGATGGCGCGCCTTGTGCGACCCCGAGACGTTTCCCGTCTCGTCCTTCAGCCAGACACCGCCCTCGGCGGAGAAGCCGAGCTCGTCGCTGAGCTCCTGGCTGCGGAAGAAGGGCGTGGCCCGGAAGCCGTGGCCGTCCACAGAGGCGACAGCGTCGTCGAGCCGCCGCACCAGCGAGACGAACTCGCCGTCTTCGAGCCCGGCATGATAGGCGTGGAAGAGCGTCCGGTAGCGCACGAACGGGTTCTCCTCGCCGCGGTCGGCAGGGAACGCGATCGTCGTGAGGTCGAGCTCGCGGCGGAGCACGTGGTCGACGTCGTCGCCGCGGCCGGCATTCGGGCAGCGGAACGGATACGGCTCGCCCGGGGAGGGCTCTGCGCCACAGCCGGCGCAGACGAGACGGCTGATCGTCACAGTCGCTCCCGCACCCCGGTACGGGCGTTGAACTCGTCGATCGCCTCGTCCCACTCTGCAACTTGTGCACGGATGCCGGCCCAGAACTGGGGCTTCCGCCGCGCGACGAAGTCCTCGAGCGAGATGCCCTGCTGCTCGACCCAGGTGAAGTAGCCGAGGTTGAAGAGCCGCAGCCGCTCCTCGTGGGTCAGCTCACGCATGTGGTCGGTTGCGACACCGAGGAGATGCTCGCCGAAGACCTCGGAGGCGGCGACCTCGTCGAAGCCGTCGGGGAAGAATTTCGCCAGCGCCAGGTCGCGCTCGCTGCCGTACATGGCGGCGCCGTCCGTGGCGACCGTGACGACGACGTCTTCGGGGCCGAGGTCGAGGGCCTTCGCGACCTTGATCGACGCGAGCACGTTGCAGATCGACGAGAGTCCGAGCGAAGGCAACTCTGCGAGAACGCCTTCGGCTACGCCGCGACGGCGAGCGAGGTGTGCTCGCCCCTCGTTCGTCCCGAAGAGGACACCGAGCCGGTCGGTCGCGCGGTCGGAGACGGCGACGACGACGTCCGTGTTCATCACGTTGTGGATGAGCGGGACGTGCTTGTCGCCGATCCCCTGGATGTTGTGCTCGCCGAAGCCGTTCTCCAGCAGCGTCGGGCACTCGAGCGCTTCTGCCGCGACGATCAGCGTGCCGTGCCGCTCCTTCAGATAGTCGCCGGCAGCGATCGTCCCCGCGGAGCCGGTGGCGGAGACGAAGGCGCGAAGCCGCAATGGCGGCCGCTCCGCCTGAAGCGACTCGAAGATGCGCTCGAGCGCGGCGCCGGTCGCCAGGTAGTGGACGACGTAGTTTCCAAACTCCGAGAACTGGTTGAAGATCACGTTGCGGGGGTCGAGCGCCAGCTCGTGGCAGCGGTCGTAGATCTCCTTGACGTTGCTCTCCGTGCCGGGCGTCCGGACGATGTCGTCCGGGTCGATCACCCACCGCTCCAGCCATTCGAACCGCTCGCGGCTCATCCCCTCGGGGAGAACCGCGACACCGTGGCAGCCCATCAGCCGTGAGATCGCGACCCCGCCGCGGCAGTAGTTGCCCGTCGAGGGCCAGATCGCGCGGTCCTGCGTGGGGTCGAAGCCGCCGGCTGCGACACGCGGCGCGAGGCAGCCGTAGGCGGCGAGCACCTTGTGCGCCCCGATCAGCGGGAAGCGGTCGCCGAGCGCGACGACGATCGGCACATCGACGCCGGTCAGCTCGCGCGGCAGGACGACGTGGTCCGGTACCGCGACGGATCCCGTCCGGGCGGAGTCGTTGAACCAGTTGACGCGAAAGAGGTTGAGCGGGTCGGCGTCGTCCGGCGCGACATCCCCCAGGCGCGCCCTGACCCGCGCCGGAACGAGGCTCGGGTCGGCCAGCTCGGCGAAGCGCGGCAGGGTGATACTGGCATCGCGGAAGCGCTCGACGGCGCGTTCCAGCACTGCGGCTTCCTCCGTGACCACGGCAATGCCCTCCTGTCCTTGCGACGGGACGTTACCGTAGCCGAGGCGCGGGGAAGCGTCGGGGCTAGGGCGTACGCACGGTGCGGGAAGTCCGCCGCGCCCCTTCGATCGCCAGCGGAACGAGCTCGAAGCGGTCGACGTCGACGAGCCCTCGATCCGTGATCTTCAGCGATGGGATCACCGACAGGGCCAGGAACGACATCGTCAGGAACGGCGTCGCCCCCGTCCAGCCGAGCGCCGCCGCCGCCTCGTTGCAGGCGCGGCTCTCGGCGATCACGTCTGCCAACGGCGCGTCGGAAAGGAGCCCGGCGACCGGGAGCGGGCAGTCGGCCACGACCCGACCGTCGTCCACGACGACGTTCCCGCCGCCGAGCTCGACCAGCCGCTCGACCACCGCCAGCATGTCCTCGTCCGACGTGCCGAGCACGACGACGTTGTGCGCGTCGTGAGCGACGGTGGAGCCGAGCGCGCCGCGCGCAAGCCCAGAGCCCCGGACGAAGCCGACCCCGACTCGCCCGGTCGCGAGGTGGCGCTCGACGACGGCGATCTTCGCAAGGTCGCGCGCGGGATCGGCGACGGCGAAGCCGTCCGTCACCGTCGGCCGCTCGACCAGCGCCTCGGTCACGACCTGATCGGGAACGAGGCCGATCACCCGGATCTCGGAGCCGTCGCTCGGGGCGGCCAGGTCGGCCGATCCGAGCGGAGCGAGGCGTACCGTCTGCCGCACCCACTCAGGGACGTCTGGGCGGGCGATGTCGCCCAGCGGCTTCCCGCGCTTCAGCACGAGCTCGGGCCGAAACTCCTCGAGGTCCGGCAGGACGACGAGATCGGCGCGGTATCCCGGCGCGATCGCTCCGAGCTCCTCGAGCCCATGCCACCGCGCCGGATTCAGTGTGGCAAGGACGAGCGCATCCTCCGGCGCGACGCCGGCGGCTACGGCCTTCCGCACCATCCCGTTGATATGGCCGTCGTCGACGATGTCCTCCGGGTCGCGGTCATCGGTGCAGAAGGCGATGTGCTCCGGCCCGAGCTCGCGCACGAGCGGGACGAGCGCGCTCAGGTTGCGAGCCATCGAAGCCTCGCGGATCAGCAACCAGATCCCGGCGCGGAGCCGCTCCCGCCCCTCTTCCGCGGTGATCGCCTCGTGGTCGGAGCGGATGCCGGCCGCGGCGTAGGCATTGAGCCGTTTGCCGAGGAGGCCGGGCGCATGGCCGTCGACGTGGCGGGCAAGCCGCAGCTTCGCAAGCTCCGTCTCGTCACCCTCGACGACACCGGGGAAATTCATCATCTCCGCAACACCGAGGACATGCGTTCGCCTGAGGAGACCTTCGAGGTCGCCGGTCGTCAGCGGGCGTCGCGGCGACTCGAAGCGTGAGGCGGGCACGCACGACGGTGCCATGAAGTAGACGTCGAGCGGGAGGTCGCCGCAGAAGTCGAGCAGCCAGTGCACGCCGTCTGTGCCGAGCACGTTTGCGATCTCGTGCGGATCCGCGACGACCGCGGTCGTACCCAGGGGCACGACGAGGCGCGCGAACTCGTCCGGGAGGAGCTTCGGCGACTCGAGATGCAAATGCGCGTCGATGAACCCGGGCACGACGTAGCGGCCGGAGACGTCGGCGATCTCGACTCCCTCGTAGTCGCCGAGGCCCGCGACGTAGCCGTCGACGACAGCGACGTCCACCTCCAGCCATTCGCGCGTGAAGACCGACAACACGTGGCCGCCGCGCACGACGAGATCGGCCGGCTGATCGCCCCGGGCCACCGCGAGCCGATGCGCGAGGTCGTTCACGCCGCGACCCTAGCCGCCTGGCGGCGGTGCTCGCGCGCGATCTCGGCCTCGTCGGCCCGGACGAGCGCGCCACCGCGCACGACGTCCTCGCCGCCCACCACGAGCCGCTCGACCCGGTGCGGGCCGGACAGTACGAGGGCGGCGACCGCATCCGCCGCGCCCCCGAACTCGAGCCCATCCGTTTCCCAGACGGCGAAGTCGGCACGTTTGCCCGGCTCGAGCGAACCGAGGTCGCCGCGGCCGAGCAGATCGGCGCCACCCCGGGTCGCAAGCCGCAACGCCTGTCGGGCAGTCAATGCGGTGGGGCCGCTCCGGCCGCGGGCCACGAGAAGCGCCTGCTTCACCTCGTAGCACAGGTCACTTCGCTCGTTCGAGGCAGAGCCGTCGACGCCGAGTCCAACCGTCACCCGAGCATCCAGCAGCTCTCGAACCGGCGCGACCCCCGCCCCCAGGCGGAGGTTCGAGGTCGGACAGTGCGCCACTCCGGTGCCGGTGGCGGCGAATTTCGCGATGTCGGCGCTCGAGAGATGCACACAGTGGGCGCACCAAACGTCTGCGTCGAGCCAGCCGAGCGACTCGAGGTACTCGACCGGCCGGCAGCCGTACAGCCGCCCGCAGTACTCCTCCTCCTCGAGGGTCTCTGCGAGGTGCGTGTGCAGTCGCAGGCCGCGTTCACGCGCGAGGTCCGCCGACTCCCGCATCAAGTCTCCGGTGACAGAGAACGGCGAGCACGGGGCGACGGCGAGCTGCACGTACTCGCCGTCCTGCAAGTCGGCAAGCCGCTCGGTGTCGGCGAGGATCGCGTCGATCTCCTCCACCAGCGAGTCCGGCGGCAACCCACCTGCGGAGGCCCCGAGGTCCATCGAGCCGCGCGAAACGACGATCCGTACCCCCAACTCGCGGGCTGCCTGTACCTCTGCCTCCACCAACCCCTCCCGTCCGCGAGGGAAGACGTAGTGGTGATCGAAGACGGTGGAGCACCCCGAAAGGGCGAGCTCCGCAAGCCCCGTCCGCGCCGCCGCGTACTCCGACTCGGCATCGATCGCAGCCCAGACCGGATAGAGCTCCGTCAGCCACTCGAACAGCGTCGCCTCCTGCGCGCGCGCGCGCGTCAACGTCTGGAAGAGGTGGTGATGCGTATTGACGAGGCCAGGAGTGACAACGGCACCGCACAGGTCAACGGCCTCGTTCGCATCCGGTGGATCGCCGTCACCGAGGGCCTCGACCAGGCCGTTCTGCACGAGCAGCCAGCCGGTTTCGAACTCCTGCCCTGCATCGTCCATGGCGACGATGATGCCGTTGCGATAAAGCTTCGACCCAGACACGGTTTGATGATCGATGCTGCCGAGCTCGGCAGCATCAGCGGAAACCACGGACGAAGAACGGGATCCCTGCGGAGCCTATCGTCGTCGGCGTAGAGGGGTCGACTGTCTGCCGGGCGGACGTAGGATCGACGGCATGCTCGGAGGATCGGACCTCACTGAGGCGGAGGCCCGCTATGTCGCCGCAAACCCGGAGTCGCGTCGGTTGCATGAGCAGCGGACGCGCTTCATGCCGGGTGGGAACACGCGGACGACGATCCACCAGCCGCCCTTTCCGCTCACGATCGCCCGCGGCGAAGGGGCGCGCATCACTGACGTCGACGGGCATGAGTACATCGACTTCCTTGGCGAGTACACCGCGGGGCTGTACGGCCACTCGAATCCGGTCATCCTGGAGACGATCCGCGAGGCGCTCGCGGAGGGGATCGTGCTCGGGGGCCCGAACCGATACGAGGCGTCGCTCGCCGAGGCTGTGTGCTCGCGTTTCCCGGCGGTCGATCTCGTGCGCTTCTGCAACTCGGGGACGGAGGCGAACTTGCTCGCGCTCTCGCTTGCCTGTGCAGTTACCGGCCGCACGGGTGTGCTCGTGTTCGCCGGCGCGTACCACGGCGGCATCCTGCTGTTCGCGCACGGCATCTCGCCACTCAACCCGCCGTTCGAGTGGATCGTCGGCGAGTACAACGACGCCGAGAGCGCCGCACGGCTGATCGCCGAACGAGAGCACGATCTCGCGGCAGTGATCGTCGAGCCGGTGCAGGGAGCGGCCGGCGTCATACCTGGCGACCCGGTGTTTCTGAGGGCGCTCCGCAAAGCGACGGCCGCTCACGGCGTGTTGCTCGTCTTCGACGAGGTCATGACTGCCCGCCTTGCTCCAGGTGGGATGCAGGAGGTCCTCGGGATCGAGCCCGACCTCACGACGCTCGGGAAGTTCGTCGGC
Organism: Gaiellaceae bacterium; assembly: GCA_035624425.1. Lineage (GTDB taxonomy): Bacteria > Actinomycetota > Thermoleophilia > Gaiellales > Gaiellaceae > AC-32. Next base: position 6,969 of record DASPRN010000098.1, on the reverse strand, counting down.
GGCGGGCTGGCGTTCGGCGCCTTCGGCGGCAGAGCCGAGCTCATGAGCCGCTTCGACCCGTCGCGGCCGGACGCGCTCCGGCACGGCGGGACGTTCAACAATGACGTCCTGACCATGGCTGCCGGCGCCGCCGGACTCACGCGTGTGCTCACACCCGACGAGATCGCGCGCCTCAACAGCCTTGGCGACCGGCTACGCGACCGCCTGAACTCGTTCGCGTCCAAGCACGGGATCGACTTCTGCTCGACCGGCCGCGGCTCCCTCGTCGGCCTCCACTTTGCGCGAGGCCCGATCCGCCGGGAGGCCGACGTCCCCGAGGCGGCAGAGCTGCGCGACCTCCTCCACCTGCACATGCTCGAGCGAGGCTGGTCATACGGCCGGCGCGGGTTCGTCGCACTCTCGCTTCCACTCGGCGGAGCCGAGATCGGCGGGTTCGCGGCAGCCGTCGAGGAATTCCTCACCAAGTGCTTCGCGGGACGCGGTCGCGCTGCACCCGGCGATCAGCGCCAGACCTGACGCTGTCTCTTGACGCAGCTCTACCGGAGAATCCTGAGGGCGAGCTTGGGCTCGCAGCCGGCCCCGCGGAGAAAGCGCGCCTGACCGAGATCCGCCCTGGAGAACGCGAGCTCGGTGGCCTGCGCGGCGCTGAACCCGAGCGCTCGGAACTGCTCCTCGCGCCAGCGACGGACCTTTCCGTCTTCCATGCCGGCTTCGAGAACGGGCCAGTCGGAGAGCTCAGGCAGCGTTTCCATACGGCCTAGAACGCCGCGCGGCCCGAAAGGTTGCCGGCCGGGTCCGAATCCTTACAGGATCCTCATCTCTCACGGTCGGGCCTCAGTCGGATGCGAGGGCGAGCTGCGCATCGTTTGGTTGTGGTGCTGAGCGTGCGACGTCCTCGCGGCGGATGAGCAGAAACGTGATCGGGATGGCGGCGAGTGCGATCGCGCCGCAGGCCCAGAGGGCCCACTGGAAGCCGCCGGTGAGCGCCTCGGGCGTGGACGCTCCCGCGGCGGTGAGCGTCGTGACGCGCGTGGTGATGACGGTGGATGCGATCGCGACGCCGACCGCGCCGCCGATCTGCTGCGAGGTGTTGATCAGGCCGGAGGCGAGGCCGGCCTCGTCCTCGGCGACGCCGGCCAGGGCGGCGATCGAGATTGGGATGAAGGCGAAGGCGGTGCCGGCTCCGGCGACGAAGAAGGGGCCGGCGAGGTCTGCCCAGAAGCGACCGTGCACGGGAACCGCGGTTGCCCAGAGGATGCCGCCGCCGATCAGGCCCATGCCGAGCGCCATCACCACCCGGGCCGAGACCCGGGTGACGAGCACCTGCGAGAGGCCGGCAAGGGCGACCGAGGTGAGCGAGGCGGCGAGCCAGGCGAGCCCGGTCTCGATCGCCGAGTAGCCGAGCACCTGCTGCATGTACAGGGTGCCGACGAAGATGAAGGCGAAGAAGCTGGCCCCGAGCAGCAGCCCGACGGCGTTGGCGCCGGCGAGCGTCTTCAACCGGAAGATGCCCAAGGGCAGCAGGGGCGCTTCGATCCGCGTCTCGATCACCACGAAGCCGAGGAGGAGCGCGCCGGAGGCGACGAGCAGCGAGATCGTCTGCACGCTGCCCCAACCGTCCTGAGGTGCCTGCGTGAGCGCGTAGACGAGGAGCAGCAGCCCTCCGGTGGCCGTGATCGCGCCGAAGGGGTCGAAGCGGCGCCGCACCTTCTCGAGCCGGCTCTCTGGAACGATCCGTGGTGCGAGGACGAGCGCGGCGGCGCCGATCGGGACGTTGAGGAAGAAGATGTACTCCCAGCCGATGTAGCGGGTGAGCAGGCCGCCGGCGATCAGCCCGATCGTCGCGCCTGCGGCACCGATGCCGCCCCAGACGCCGAGCGCCTTGTTGCGCTCGGGGCCCTCCTCGAACATGTTCATGACGATCGAGAGGGCGGCCGGCAGCACGATCGCGGCCCCGAGCCCCTGCAGGCCACGCATCGCGATCAGGAACCCATCGGTGGTCGCGAGCGCGCACGCGAGCGACGCGATGCTGAAGACCGCGAGCCCGACCATGAGGACGCGCCGGCGGCCGAGCAGGTCGGCGGCGCGTCCACCGAGCAGCAGGAAGCCGCCGAAGGTCAGCGCGTAGGCGGTGACCACCCACTGCAGGTTCGTCTCGCCGAAGTGGAGCTCGCGACCGATCGTCGGCAGAGCCACGTTGACGATCGTGAGATCGAGGATCGTCATGAAGTACGAGACAGCCAGCACCGCGAATGCGCGCCAGCGGTGGAGTGCGGGACCAACGGTCCGGACTTCGGCGGGAGCGACTGCGAGGGCGGTGCTCATCACGCGCCCCTTTCGCTCGTCGGGGCCTGCTCTGGCGCTCGCTCGCCGACCGAGGCGAGGTACGTCGCAGGGAGCGCGACGGGGCCGTCCTGGCCGAGTCGGTTCCAGGTCCGCGCCAGCTCGGTGAGACCAGACCTGAGCTCCTCTGCGCGGTCGCCGGCAGGTCCGAGCGCCTTCAGCGTCGGGCCGTAGTGCCGGGCGAAATAGTCGGCGAATGCGTCGGCGGTCGGGAAGCGGAAGGTGAAGGTCTCGGTCGTGTGCGCCCAGCGGACGTCCGGGCCGAACAGGGACGCGACGTGGTCGGCCGTTCCCCACAGCACCGGCGACTCGAGGCCGGCGGGGGGCGGCGCGAACTGTGCGACGAGCCGGAACAGGGCGCCGATGAAGCCGTCCGGCGTCCAGCTCGCAAGCGCGATCGTTCCGCCGGGCCGGGTGACGCGGCGGATCTCGCGGGCGGTCCGGTCGTGGTCCGGTGCGAACATGGAGCCGAACACCGAGAGCACGGCGTCGAACGACGAGTCGGGGAAAGGCAGGTCCTCGGCATCGCCTGGGCGCAGGTCGATCTCGAGGCCTTCGGCGGCAGCCCGCTCGCGGCCGCGTTCGAGCAGTGCCTCGACGTAGTCGATGCCGACGACGTCAGCTTGCAGCCGCGCGGCGGCGAGCGCTGCATTCGCGCTGCCGGTTGCGACGTCGAGCACGCGCGAGCCGGCCCTGAGGTCTGCGAGGTCGACGAGCCGCTCGGCGACGGGGACGATCAGGGCTGCCACGGCGGAGTAGTCGCCGCTCGCCCAGGTCGCCTGCTGGCGCTGCTTGAGCTCCGCCAGCGGGTCGATCGTGGTGGTAGTCATCTCGAATCCTTTCGCTAGTTAGCACGACCGGTCGGTCGTAGAAGTAGACAATACAACCGGTCGTGCTAACTTGTCAAGTGATGAGCAACCAACCACCCCTGAGGGCTGCCCCGCCGGCGAGGCGGCAACGCAGCGACGGCATCCGGAGCCGCGAGGCGATCCTTCGCCAGGCGGCGCGACTGGCGACGGTCGAGGGCATCGTCGGCCTCTCGCTCGGGCGACTCGCTGACGCGGTCGGGATGAGCAAGAGCGGCCTCTTCGCCCACTTCCGCTCCAAGGAGGAGCTGCAGCTCGCGACGATCGAGACCGCCGACGCGATCTTCCAGGCCGAGGTCGTCGATCCGGCACTCGGGACCGCCCCCGGGATCACCCGGCTCCGCGCACTCTGCGAAGGATTCCTGGCCCACCTCGAGCGCGGCGTGTTTCCGGGCGGCTGCTTCTTCGCCTCCGTCGCGGCGGAGATCGACACGCATCCCGGTCCCGTACGAGACTGCGCCCTCACCGTCGTCGCCGCCTGGCTCGACCAGCTCGAGACCGCCGTTCGCGACGCCCAGGCCGAGCACAGCCTCGACCCGGACGAGGACCCCGCCCAGGTCGCCTTCGAGCTCAACGCCTACCTGCTACATGCAAATGCGCAATACATCGCCACCGGCGATCCGGCGGCACTCGACCGCGCCCGACGCGCGATCGACCGTCTGCTGGAAACGATCAGAGGAAGCGGCCGCACAGAAGCCTGAGCGCGGCGTGAGCCCTGCGGGGGTAGGCGGTTACGTGTCGATCGAGAGGATCCGGGCGTGCCAGGCGCCACTCGGCGCATCGACCTCGACCTCGTCGCCCGCCTTCTTCCCGAGCAATGCGCGGCCGACCGGCGAGTCCGGCGACACGCCTTCGACCCCCGAGATCCGCACCTGCAGCCGCTCGCCCTGCTCGTCCTCGAGCTCGACCTGAGAGCCCACCTCCACGAGGTCGCCGTCGCCGGCCTTCTCGACCAGCTCGACGCGGCTGAGGCGGTCGCGCAGCATCGTGATCCGCCGCTCGAGCAGCCCCTGCTCGTTCTTCGCAGCGTGGTACTCGAAGTTTTCCGAGAGGTCGCCGAAGCCGCGCGCGGTCGCGATCGCCTCGACCATGGCCGCGCGGCGCGGGCCCTCGAGCTCGGCGAGCTCGGCCTCCAGTTGCGTCTTCTCGGCCTGCGTCAGGCGCTCGGGTTTCTCGGTTGCCACGATCCGGCAGCCTAGCCGCGCCTGCTACCGTGACGAGGACGGGCTGCCAACCGGGCGGCCCTGTGAGATGAGCTTCTCGTTCCTCCTTCGGGTGTTTCGAGCAGGGCGTCTCGAACCCGATAAGGAGTCGAACCGAATGTCCCAAGAGTCTTTCCGCGAGCTCGGCGTGTCCGCGCCCGTCGCCGACGCGCTCGCCGCTCGCTCGATCCACACGCCTTTCAAGATCCAGCAGCTCGTCCTGCCGGACGCGCTTGCGGGCCTCGACGTGCTCGCGCGCTCGCCGACCGGCTCGGGCAAGACGCTGGCCTTCGCGCTGCCGATCGTCGAGCACACGGAGAGTTCCGACCCGTGCCCGACCGCGCTCGTGCTCGTACCGACGAGGGAGCTCGCCTCGCAGGTGACCGACGAATTCCAGTCGCTCGTGGGCGCAAAGGGCCTGCGGGTCGCGGCTGCCTACGGCGGCCAGCCGCTCCGCAAGCAGGCGGCCAAGGCGAAGAACGCGCACATCCTCGTCGCCACGCCGGGCCGGCTCGAGGATCTGGCCGAGCGGCGGATGGTCGACCTCTCGCGCATCCGCGTCTTCGTCCTGGACGAGGCCGATCGGATGCTCGACATGGGCTTCAAGCCCCAGGTCGACCGGATCGCCCGTCGGCTGCCGCACAACCGGCAGACGATGCTCTTCTCGGCCACGCTCGACGACCGCGTCGGCGAGCTCGCCCGCGCGTATACGAACAGTCCTTCGCGGATCGAGGGAGAGCTCTCGCTCAGCCGGCAGCCGGGTGAGATCGAGCACCACTTCGTCCCGGTCACCTCGGACACGAAGCTGGAGACGCTCGTCGAGCATCTTCGCGATTCGGATTCCACGCTCGTCTTCGTGCGGACGAAGCGCGGCGCCGACCGGCTCGTGCAGCGGCTGGCGCGGCACGACGTCCGCGCCGCAGCGATGCACGGCGACATGACGCAGAACGCGCGCGAGCGGGCGCTGGCCCGCTTCCGGAGCGGCACCGTCTCGACGCTGGTCGCCACCGACGTCGCCGCCCGCGGGCTCGACCTCGACGACATCACGCACGTGATCAACTTCGATCCGCCCGAGGAGGACAAGGGCTACGTCCACCGCACCGGGCGCACCGGCCGCGCGGGCCGCAACGGCACCGCGATCACTCTCGTCCTCCCCGAGCAGCAGGCCGACACGAGCCGGGTCGCCAGGCGGCTCGGCCACAGCGAGCAGTTCGAGCAGGCCGGGCTGCGGTCGGCTCCCGCGAAGCTCGTCTACACGAGCCGCCGCGGCCGCCGCTCGAAGTGGTAGCGCGGTAGCGTCAGGCCCGGGCCGAGCTCAGCTCGAGCACCAGGCGATCGGGATGAACGACCAGTAATCCGGGTTGCCGAGCTTCTTGTCGAAGAAGCAGGCCGCGGTGAGGTCGACGAACGAGCCGAACGTCTCGATGCGAGGCGGCTCATACTCGTCGACCGCGGGCTCTGACGGCTGTGCGGAGCGATCGTCCACTTGTAAACCACCCTACCGTCGTCCGGCATTGCGATCCTCCCCCGATGGAACAGTCTTCGCGCCCCGGGAGACGTATCGGGGTCCGAGGCTCCGGAGCGTACGGCCTGCGCCTTCTCGGCCTGGAGGAGGCCGCTCACCTGCTCGTACCGGCCGCACCCGAGTGGCCAACGCTGGCGGTCGAGTCGCGGGTCAGCGCCGGGCTCCCGCTCGCGCCCGACGTGATCGGACCCGACGCCGCGAGCATCCGCCTGCGCGGCGGCGGCCGCGTCGAGATCAGCCGTGACCGCGCCATCTTCTACGCCGCGCGCCCGCTCGACCCGGTGGAAGTCGTGCATCCCTACCTCGCGCCCGTGGCGGCCGTCGTCGGCCACTGGCTCGGCCGCGAGAGCCTTCACGCGGGAGCCGCCGTCGTCCGCGGCCGCGCCTGGGCGCTACTCGGCGACCGCGAGTCCGGTAAGAGCTCGACGCTCGCCGCGCTGGCCGCCGCCGGACACGGCGTCCTGTGCGACGACGTCCTCGTCCTCGACCGCCTCCGGCCGCTCTCCGGGCCGCGCACGCTCGATCTGCGGGAGGACGCCGCCGCACGTCTCGACCTGCCGTCCACCCTCCAGCCGAGCGACACGCGAAGCCGTCACCGCGTCGAGCTCCCGCCGGCCCCGGACGAGCTCGTGCTCGGCGGCTCGATCTTCCTCGAGTGGAACGCCGAAGAGGAGCTCCGGGAGCTGCGGCCGACGGAGACGGTCGGGCGGCTGTCCTCCGCGCGCGTGCTCCGGATTCCGCCGGCGACGCCCGAGCTGCTCCTCGAGCTCGCCGCCGTTCCCGCCTGGGTCGTCCGGCGGCCGCGGAGCTGGTTCTCACTGGACCGCACGGTCGAGCTGATCGAGCGCATCGCCGCCACCTGAGGACGAGCCGAGCCGGGCGAGCCAGATCCACTGGAGGAGCGTGTGCGGCCCCTTTTCCCCGGCCGCCCAGCGCGCCCGGAGCGCCTCGACGTCCACAAGCTCGGGATCGACGCCTTCGCCCTCCCAGCCGGCGGCGAGCGCCTGGCTCTCCGAGCCCCAGAGCACGGAGT
>DASPRN010000087.1:0-76193 GCA_035624425.1 Gaiellaceae bacterium | reverse complement strand
CATCAAGGCCGGGCGGGTCTGGACGAACTGCTACCACCTCTATCCCGCGCACGCGGCCTTCGGCGGCTACAAGGTCTCGGGCGTCGGGCGTGAGAACCACAGGATGATGCTCGACCACTACACGCAGACGAAGTGCATGCTGGTCAGCTACGACCCGAAGCCGCTGGGGCTCTTCTAGATGAGCTCCGGGGTGACCGATCGGGTCGTCGCGACGGACGCCGCGGCTGCGGTGCTCCGGCACCTGACGGCAACCTTCGGGCCGATCATCCTCTTCCAGTCGGGGGGCTGCTGCGACGGCAGCTCCCCGATCTGCCTGCAGGAGGGCGAGCTGCTCCTCGGCCCGGAGGACCTGCTTCTCGGCGAGGTTGCCGGGGTGCCCTTCTACATCGACCGCGAGCAGTTCGAGCGCTGGAACCGTCCGCGCTTCGAGCTCGACACCAGGCCCGGGCCGGCCGAGGGTTTCTCCCTCGAGGGCCTCGTGGGCGTGCACTTCACGATCGGGTCGTGCGCCGCCGACTCTTCGCGGTCGCGGTGGAACCGGAACCAGGGCCCGGCGAGCGAGTAGGTCCCTGCGGCGAGCGCTGCGCCGGCGGCGAGCGACGCAGCGACGAGGCCGAACCGGAAGGCTGCCGGCCGTCCTCGGATCAGCCGCGGCAGCCGGGGCGCGTAGACCAGGACGTGCAGGCTCATCAGCGCGAACCAGACGAGGAAGCTCGCCTTGTGAAGCCCGAGCGCCACGTCACGGCGGTGCGGGCCGAGGGCCACCAGCGCCACGCCGGTTCCGAGCAGGACGAGGGTCGAGACGACGAGCAGGGGCGCGAGCAGGCGCATCACGATGTGCGGCGGGCCCTTCGCGACGTACTCGCGGTCGCCGGCGTAGTAGCGCACGAACCGGTAGCCGGTGCTGAGGAGCTTCAGCGCCACCGGCGGGATCACGAGCAGGCCGACGACGATGTGGACGGAGAGCAGCCGGTGGATCGAGAGGATGGTCAGTCCCTCGACCGCGAGCAGCACGAGCAGGACAGCGGCAACGGTCGCGGTCAGGCGCTCGTTCCCGGCGGTCGGGTCCACGCCAGCAGGGAAGCAGCGGCAGATGAGGCTGCGATGAACGGTTCTCACGCGGTTCTCATCCGGCAGGCGACAATTCGTCCAATGCGCGTGCTCGTGGTCGAGGACGAGAGGAAGCTGGCCGACCTGCTGGCGCGCGGCCTGCGCGAGGAGGGCCATGCCGCCGACGTCGCCGGCCGCGGGGAGGAGGCGCTCTGGATGGCCAGGGCCGTGCCCTACGACGCGATCGTGCTCGACGTCATGCTCCCGGGCCTGGACGGCTTTGCGACCTGCCGCGCCCTGCGTGAGGCAGACGTGTGGTCACCGGTGCTGATGCTGACCGCGCGCGATGCGGTCGAGAACCGGATCGAAGGGCTGGACAGCGGTGCTGACGACTACCTCGTGAAGCCGTTCTCGTTCGCCGAGCTGCTGGCGCGGCTCCGCGCCGTGACGCGGCGCGCCCCGCCCGAGCGCCCGGCTGTCCTCGAGGTCGGCGACCTCCGGCTCGATCCCGCCACCCATCGGGCCTGGCGCGGGAACGACGAGCTCGAGCTCTCGTCCAAGGAGTTCGCGCTGCTCGAATCGTTCATGCGCCGCCCCGGGCAGGCGCTCTCGCGGCTGCAGCTGCTCGAGAGCGCGTGGGACATGGGCTACGAGAGCCGCTCGAACCTGGTCGACGTCTACGTGCGCTATCTCCGCCAGAAGATCGACCGGCCCTTCGGGCGGGACGCGATCGAGACCGTGCGTCGCGTGGGCTACCGGCTGCGGGAGGACGGCGGCTAGGTGTCGCGCCTGCCGATCCGCCTGCGCCTGACGCTCGCCTTCACGGCCGTGATGGCGGTCGTCCTCGCGGCGATGAGCTTCTTCGTCTACGCGCGCGTCGACGACGCCCTGCTGTCCTCGGTCGACCAGAGCCTGCGCTCCGAGTCGACGGACGTCTCGCACCTCGAGCGCGGGCGGCTCGACCGCGATTCGGCCGCGGGCGGCGGGATCGCGCAGCTGATTCGCCCGGGCGGGGCCGTGATCGGCTCCGACCCGCCCGGGCTGCCGCTGCTGCTGAGCGCCGCCGAGCTGCGGCGCGTCTCGGGCGGCGGCCGGATCGTGCGCTCGGGCAGCCTTCCCGGCGTCCGCGGGCACTGGCGGCTGCTCGCACAGGAGAAGCCTCTCGGCGGCCGCCCCACCGTGCTCGTGGCGGCGCGGTCGCTCGAGCCGCGCGACGAGACGCTCGACCACCTGCTGCGCGAGCTGGCCCTCGCCGGGCCGCTGGCGCTCCTGCTCGCGGCGCTGGCGGGATACGGGCTCGCGGCGGCGGCGCTGCGGCCCGTCGAGGCGATGCGCGTCCGCGCGCAGGCGATCTCGGCGTCGACCCCCGGCGCGCGGCTGCCGCAGCTCGAGAGCCGCGACGAGATCTCGCGCCTGGCGGACACGCTGAACGCGATGCTCGCGCGGCTGGAGGCAGCGATCGAGCACGAGCGGCGTTTCGTCGCCGACGCGAGCCACGAGCTGCGCACGCCGCTCGCGCTGCTCAAGACCGAGCTGGAAGTCGCCCTCCGCCGCCGCCGCACCAGGGAGGAGCTCGAGCACGCGCTGCGCTCGGCCTCGGAGGAGACCGACCGGCTGACCCGCCTGGCGGAGGACCTCCTGCTGATCGCGCGCTCCGACGCGGGCGAGCTCCCGGTCCGGCGGGAGCGCATCGCCGCCGCGGAGGTGCTCGACGACGTCGCGCGCCGCTTCCGCGGCCTCGTCGCGGAGAAAGGGCGCTCGCTCGAGCTCGTTCCGCCGAACGGACTGCTGCTCGACGCCGACCCGGCCCGCCTCGAGCAGGCGCTCGGCAACCTGGTCGACAACGCGCTCGTGCACGGCTCCGGGGGGATCGTCCTCTCGGCCGAGCCGCAGGGCGAGCTGGTCGCGCTGCACGTCCAGGACGACGGACCCGGCTTCCCGCCGGGCTTCCTGGCTGGCGCGTTCGACCGCTTCAGCCGCTCGGACGAGGCGCGGAGCGGGGGCGGCAGCGGGCTCGGGCTCTCGATCGTCGACCTGATCGCCGAGGCGCACGGCGGCGCCGCGGGCGCCCGCAACCGCGACGAAGGCGGGGCTGACGTCTGGATCGCAGTCGCGCGCAGTTCTTAGCCGGAACTCAGGCGCGTTTCATGCCGTTTTCATCTGCCGGGGGCAGGCTTTTCGCATGCACCGCGTCCGGCACGAGCCGTCCCCCCGCGCGCGCGACGCCGGCGTCGCCCGCCTGCGGCGCGCGACCCGTTTCGCCGTCCTCGGCGCCACGGCGCTCGCCGGCGCCTTCGCGGGCCTGGCCGCCCATTCGGTGCCGGGGCACAAGTCGCGTTCGGTCGCGGTGCGGACGACGACCCGGACGGTGCGGACGACAACGCAGGCCGCGACGACGGCCGCGGCGCCGGCGGCGACGACGTCGGACGATGCCACCCCGGCGACGACAGCGACGTCCCCGCCGGTGACGACCACCGTCGCGCCGGTGGTCACCTCGGGCGGCTCGTGATCGCCGACCTCGCGTCGGTGTCGTTCCCGGCCCTGGGGACGACGGCTCTCCTCTGCGCTGCCGAGGCCGAGGGCCTGCCCGCCGCGCACGAGGCGCTCGAGCGCGAGCTCGACGAGCTGGATCTCGCCTGCAGCCGCTTCCGCGATGACTCGGAGCTCGTCCGGCTCAACGCCTCCGCCGGCTCGGGGCCCGTGCCGGTGAGCCCGTTGCTCCATGAGGCGATCGAGGTCGCGCTGAGGGCGGCGGAGGATACGAACGGCCTCGTCGACCCGACCGTCGGCCGCACGCTACGACTGGCAGGCTACGACCGCCGCTTCGCCAACGTTGTGCTTCGCGACGGGAGCACGTTTCGAGCCTCGTACGGACCGGTTCCCGGATGGCGTCGCGTCCGGCTCGATCCAGCAGGGCGCACCGTCACCCTCGACGGGGACGTCGAGCTCGACCTTGGCGCGACGGCCAAGGCGTACGCCGCCGACCGGATCGCGCACGCCGCGGCGAAGGCCTCCGGGACGGGAGTGCTGGTCGGCCTCGGCGGCGACATCGCCGTCGCCGGCCCCGTTCCCGACGGAGGTTGGCCGGTGCGAATCGCAGACGACCACGCGGCCGGCCCCGACGAGACCGGGCCGACGGTCGCGATCTCGGCGGGCGGTCTCGCGACCTCGGGCACGACCGTGCGACGCTGGCTCGCCGGCGAGACGCAGCTGCATCACATCGTCGACCCGCGCACCGGCCGGCCGGCGCAGACGCCGTGGCGCACGGTGACCGTGGCAGCCGCGAGCTGCCTCGGCGCCAACGTCGCCAGCACCGCGGCGGTCGTCCTCGGCGAGGAGGCCCCGGCCTGGCTCGCGGCGCGCGGGCTGCCGGCCCGGCTCGTACGCGAGAGCGGTGAAGTCGAACACGCGAACGGCTGGCCGGAGGACGGCTCGTGAGCCTCCTCGCCGCGACCGGCCCCAGCGCCTACTGGTACCTGACCCGCGGGAGCGGCGTCGTCGCGCTGGTGCTCCTCACCGCCGGAATCGTCCTCGGCGTCCTCACCTCGACGCGCTGGGCGGCCCGGAGCTGGCCCCGCTTCGTCGTCTCCGGGCTGCACCGCAACCTCACCCTTCTCGCGCTCGCCTTCGTCGTCGTCCACGTGCTGACGACGATCCTCGACGGCTACGCGCCGGTCGGGCTCAAGGACGCGGTGATCCCGTTCGCCTCGCGCTACCGGCCGGTCTGGCTCGGCTTCGGCGCGCTCGCCTTCGACTTCCTGCTCGCCCTGATCGTGACGAGCCTCCTGCGGGCGCGGCTCGGCTTCCGGATGTGGCGCGCAGTGCACTGGCTTGCCTACGCGGCCTGGCCCGTCGCGCTCGTGCACGCGTTCGGCACCGGCAGCGACGCGCGCACCGGCTGGTTCGGGCTGCTTGCGCTGGCGTCGGTCGGCGCCGTCGTTCTCTCCGTCCTCTGGCGGGTGGTGGAGGCGCGTTCGGCGCCTGGATCGCTCAGGCTCGCAGGCGGGGTCGCGGCGCTGGCCGTGCCGGCCCTGATCGGCGCGTGGGCCGCCGGCGGTCCGCTCGCTCACGGCTGGGCCGCCCGTGCGGGAACGCCTTCGAGCCTGCTCGCTTCCGCCTCCGCCTCGCGCCAGGCCGTGGTGACGAAGGTCGTCACCGTCAACGGCTCGGGCTCGCTGCCCTCGGCGCCGTACGGGGCCTCGCTCAGCGGCAGCTTCTCGGAGTCGGGGGCGTCGTCGGACGGACTGGTCACGGTCGGCCTGAACGCCTCCGCGGACAGCGGCGCGAAAGGCGTCCTGCAGGTGACCCTGCGCGGCGTCCCGCTCGAGGAGGGCGGGATCCAGATGACCGGCAGCAGCGTCGAATACGGCCCCAGCGGCTCGCCGCAGACCTACTCGGGACAGATCGTCTCGCTCGAGGGCTCGCGCCTGGTCGCCTCGGTGCAGGATTCCTCCGGCGACTCGCTCGCGCTCGACATCGTTCTCAGACTCGACCCCTCGAGCCGGACGCTGAGCGGCTCGCTCCGCGTGACGTGAGCGCCCTGCCGGTCGAGGACCGCGGCCTGCCGCGCCTGTTCGCAGGCCTTCCGCGCGACGGATCGCCTCTCGGCCTCGACGCGCACCACGCCGTCCACGGGCCTCAGCCCTCCGCGGCGCACCTGATCGAGCTCGTCCGCGAGAGCGGACTGCGCGGACGCGGCGGCGGCGGCTTCCCGGCGGGCCAGAAGCTCGCGGTGGTCGCGTCCGCCCGACGCCGTCCGGTGGTCGTGGCGAACGGCGCCGAGGGCGAGCCGGTCAGCTTCAAGGACAAGGCGCTGCTCCGGCGCGCGCCGCACCTCGTGCTCGACGGCATCGCGCTGGCCGCGGCCGCCGTCGGCGCGCGCGAGGCCTTCCTGGCCGTCGACCGCAAAGCCCAGGATGCGCTCGACGCGGTCTCGTACGCCCTCGACGAGCGGCGGGCCCGCCGCGTGGACAGGGGCCTGAGGCTGCAGCTCGTGGTCGTTCCGTCGGGCTTCGTCAGCGGTGAGGAGACCGCGCTCGTCAACCTCCTGAACGGCGGGCCTGGCAAGCCCACGTTCACCCCGCCGCGGCCCTTCGAGCGCGGCGTCCGCGGGGCGCCGACGCTCGTCCAGAACGTCGAGACACTCGCCCACCTGGCGCTGATCGGCAGGCTCGGGCCCGAGTGGTTCCGCGCGCTCGGCACCGAAAGCGAGCCCGGCTCGGCCCTGTTCACCGTCTCCGGCGCGGTCGCCCGGCCGGGCGTGTACGAGGCGGCGCTCGGCACGCCGATGCGGGCCCTCCTGGCTCAGGCCGGCGGCGTTCGCGGCGAGCCCGGCGCGGTGCTCGTCGGCGGCTACTTCGGCAGCTGGGTCGAGCCATTCACGGCGCTGGGCCTGTCGTTGCTCGACTCCGAGCTCGCCGCGGCGGGCGCGGCGCTCGGCGCGGGTGCGGTCGTCGTCCTCCCGCAGGTCGCCTGCGGGCTCGACCAGGCGGCCCGCGTCGCCCGTTATCTCGCCGACGAGAGCGCCGGTCAGTGCGGCCCCTGCGTCAACGGCCTGGCCGCGCTCGCCGGTGCGCTGGAGAGCCTCGCCGGCGGCGCGGGCGACACGCGCCCCCAGGCGCTGCGCTGGCTCCAGCAGGTGCGGGGCCGCGGAGCCTGCCGCCATCCGGACGGCGCCATCCGCTTCGTCGAGAGCTCGATCGAGGTCTTCGCGGACGAGGTCGAGCTCCACCTGAAGGGCAGGTGCAGCGGCAGGCGCGGCGAGTTCATGCCGACGCCGAGGAGGCGACCGTGAGCCGCGTCGTGCGCGTCAACCCGGTCGCCTGCGACGCGAGTGGCCTCTGCGCGGAGCTGCTTCCCGAGCGCATCTCGCTGGACGACTGGGGCTATCCCATCGTCGACGCGACGCCGTTGACACCCGAGCTCCAGCAGCACGCCCAGCGGGCCGTCGACGCCTGCCCGACGATGGCGCTCCTGCTGGCGAAGAAGCAGGCGGCTGCGGCTCGAGCGACCTGAACCACTCGCGGCTCGACTAGGCTGAGCCCGTGGCCGAGGGGATCAGCCTGGAGGAGCTGCAGCTCGCGGCGCGCAACCACGGGATGCCGCTCGAGGCGCTGCGCTATCCGGTGACGCCGGTCGGGCTTCACTACCTGCTGACCCACTACGACGTCCCCGAAGTGGACGCCGCGAGCTGGAGCCTGCGGGTGCGCGGCGAGCGGGAGCTCTCGCTGGGGCCCGACGAGCTGCACGCGCGCCCCCGTGTCGAGCTGGCCGTGACGATGGAGTGCGCCGGCAACGGGCGGGCGCGGCTCGACCCCCGGCCGGTCAGCCAGCCGTGGTTGCTGGAGGCGGTCGGAACCGCCCGCTGGGCGGGGACGCCTCTGCGGCCGCTGCTCGAGGAGGCCGGCGTGGGGGAGGACGTGGTCGAGATCCTCTTCACCGGGGTCGACCGGGGCGCCGAGGGCGGCGACGAGCAGGCGTTCCAGCGCGCCCTGCCGGTCGACGAGGCGCTGCGTGACGAGGTGCTGCTCGCCTACGAGATGAACGGCGCACCGCTGCCGCCGCAGCACGGCTACCCGCTCCGCCTGGTCGTCCCGGGCTGGTACGGGATGACCAACGTGAAGTGGCTCACGGAGATCGGGGTGCTCCGAGAGCCGTTCTCGGGCTACCAGCAGTCGTGGTCGTACCGCATTCGGCAGCACGAGGACGAGGAGGGCGAGCCGCTCTCGCGGATGCTGCCCCGCTCGCTGCTCGTGCCGCCGGGGATCCCGGAGTTCCTGACGCGCGAGCGGCTGCTGCCGGCCGGGGAGGTCGTGCTCCAGGGGCGGGCGTGGTCGGGGCTGGCGCCGGTCACCTCGGTCGAGGTCAGCGCCGACGGCGGCGAGTCATGGGCGCCCGCCGCGCTCGAGCCCGAGGGCGGGGAGCCCTGGGCGTGGCGCGGCTGGAGCTACCGCTGGCAGGCCGAGCCTGGCTCGTGGGTGTTGTGCTCACGGGCGCGCGACGAGGCGGGGAACGAGCAGCCGCTCGAGCCCGCCTGGAACCTGGGCGGCTACGCGAACAACGCGGTGCAGCGAGTGCCGGCGACCGTCACCGGCTGAGGCGCGCGCTTCACGCCAGACCGTGCTCGCGCTTGGCCTCTTCCTCCATGCGCTCGAGCCGGGTATAGTAGTCCGGGAACTCGTTCAGGTGGGCGAGGGCGATCTTGCCGGTGACGATCTCGTCGTCGCCGGTGACGTTGGTAGCGGGATCGTGCAGGCCGTGCTCGAGCTCGACGTCCATCCCGGCGCGGAACTGCTCGACGTCGAACGGCGCCGTCGCCCAGTCGATCCCGATCTGCTCGCCGACCCGGCGCGCCTCCTCGGCGCTGAAGCTCTTCATCTCGGGCACGGTCGAACTCTACGCCGGTATGTCCCCGCACCGCCAAAAGGGGTGTCGGACACCGGAAGTTGTCAAGGGCAACGTGTGCCGAATTTGTGCCTTTGCCTCCCCGACCGCGGCTCAGTTGTTCATGGCGACCGTGAGCATCACGGCCACGAACGCCAGGGCAACGCTTGCGACGACCACCAACCCACCGTAGAGAGAGCGACGCACGACCCTTCCTCCTTCCCGATCCCCTGCTGCCAGTGACCATAGGCGGGGCAGCCGCGGCAGGCATCCCTCAGGCGGGGGGTCTCAGCACCGCAAACTGGTCGGTGATCTCCAGCCGGCGCGAGCGGAAACGGTAGAGCGCTGCCGGGCGCCCGCCGGCACGCCCTGGCTCCCGCCGCCGTCCGGTCGACTCGAGCACCCCACGCCGCAGGAGCACCCGCTGGAGGTTCGTCGCCGAGACCTCGTGCCCGAGCGCGGCCGCGTACAGCTCCCGCAACTCGGAGATGGTGACCTCCGGCGGCGCGAGCGCGAAGCCGATGTTCGTGTACGAGAGCTTCGCCCGCAGCCGGTCACGCCCGGCGAGCACGATCGCGTGGTGGTCGAACGCGAGCTCCGGAAGCCGGGAGACCGGGTGCCAGCCGGTGTCCTCCGGCACCGCCGGGTCGACGTCGGCCGGGACGAGGCCGAGGTAGCCGGTCGCGAGCTCCCACTCCAACGGGTTGCGCGCCGGGTCGCTCAGCGTCTCGAGCTGCTCCAGGTGGGCGAGCTCCCGCACGTCGACCTTGACGGCGAGGTGCCTCCGGATCGACTCCTCCAGCGTCTCGCCAGGATCGAGGTAGCCGCCCGGGAGAGACCAGGCCCCTAGGAACGGCTCGCGCCCCCGCTGCCAGAGCAGCACCTGCAGCCTGCCCGCGCGCACCTGCAGCACGACCGCAAGCGTGGCGTGGGCGGGATGTTCAGTGGTAGACTCCGGGTGAGGTTTTCGACTCACAGTCGATAACCTAGCCGAAATGACGACCGAGACGGAACAAACCTACGACCTGATCGTCGTCGGCAGCGGGATCGCCGGCCTCTTCGGAGGGCTCGCCGCCGCAAGGCAGGGCCGCGTGCTCGTGCTCTCCAAGGCCCCGGTCGGCGCCTCTTCGAGCTACCTCGCTCAGGGCGGCCTGGCCGCGGCGACCCGGCCGGGCGACAGCCCGGCGCTCCATGCCGAGGACACGATCCGGGCCGGACGCGGGCTCTCCCGCACGAGCGCCGTCGAGGTGCTGACAGAGGAGGCCCCCGCGCGGATCGCCGACCTCGTCGAGCTGGGCGTCGACTTCGACGACGAGCTCGGGCTGGAAGGTGGCCATTCACGCCCCCGCGTGTTCAGCGTCGACGGCGCAGCGACCGGGCAGCGGATCGCGCGAGCCCTTGCCGACGCCGTCCGGGCCGAGCCGCGGATCGACGTCAGCGAGGGGGAGCAGGCGCTCGAGCTCTGGATCTCCGGCGGGCGCTGCGCCGGCATCGTCACCGACCGGCGCGCGATCCGGGGGCGTGCGGTGCTGCTCGCCACCGGAGGGGCCGCTGCGCTGTGGTCGCGGACGACGAACCCGCCCGGCGCTGTCGGCGACGGGCTGGCGATGGCCTACCGGGCGGGCGCGGCGGTCGGCGACCTCGAGTTCGTCCAGTTCCACCCGACGGCGCTCGCGGGCTCGAGCCTGCTCCTGAGCGAGGCGCTGCGAGGCGCCGGCGCGCTGCTCGTCGACGACGAGGGCGAGCGCTTCACGGATGAGCTGGCGCCCCGAGACGTGGTCGCGCGCGCGATCTCCGAGCGTGGTGCCGCCCTGCTCGACCTCCGCCCGGTCGACCGCTCCCGGTTTCCGGGCCTGATGCACCGGCTGGCCGAGGCCGGCTACCGGCCCGAGGACGAGCCCGTGCCGGTCGAACCGGCCGCCCACTACACGATGGGCGGGATCGTCACGGACCTCGAGGGGCGGACGGAGCTGCCGGGCCTGTACGCCGCGGGGGAGTGCGCCTGCACAGGCGTCCACGGCGCGAACCGGCTCGCCTCGAACTCGATGCTGGAGTGTCTGGTCTTCGCCCGGCGCGCCGCGCTCGCGGCCACTGCCGAGCCGGTGCTCCCGCCGCTACTCGATCCGGCGCCGGCTGTCGGCCGGAGGCTTCCGCCGGTCGCGCCCGGGCTGCGCAGGGCGATGTGGCGTGACGCAGGGCTCGTCCGGGACGGGGCCGGGCTCGAGCGGCTTGCCACGTCGGTGCATCCGGTCGCACGGCTCGTCGCGCAGAGCGCCCTCGCCCGCCGGGAGAGCCGCGGCGGCCATTTCCGCGCCGACTTCCCGCACCAGGAGCCGGCATTCGACGGGCTGCACACCGTCCTGCGAGCGGGGCGGGAGCCCGTGTTCGAGCCATGGAAGTGACGGCTGTCGATGTCCGGGCCTGGATCGCCGAGGACCTCGGCGCCGGCGACCTGACGAGCGAGGCGGTCGTCCCGGAAGGCGCGAGGGCGAGAGCCGTGATCCTGCTGAAGGAGCGCGGCGTCGTCTGCGGTCTCGACCTGGCGCGGGCCGTCTTCGCCGAGCTCGACGCGGACGTCGACTTCGAGGCGCTCTCCTCCGACGGCGTGGAGGCCGAGGGCGAGATCGCCCGCATCGAAGGCAGCGCGCGTGCTCTCCTCGGCGGCGAGCGGCTGGCGCTGAACGTGCTCGGCCGCCTCTCCGGGATCGCGACCCTGACGCGCAGCTACGTCGACGCGGTCGCAGGCACGAGCGCGGTGATTCTCGACACGCGCAAGACGACCCCGGGCCTCCGCGCTGTCGAGAAGTACGCAGTCCGCTGCGGCGGCGGCACGAACCACCGCCTCGGCCTGGACGACGGGGTGCTGATCAAGGACAACCACCTTCGCCTGAGTGCCTCGATCGGCGACGCGGTCGAGCGGGCGAAGGGAACCGGGGTGACCGTCGAGGTCGAGGCGGAGACCCTGGAGGAGGTACGCGAGGCGCTCGACGCCGGCGCCGACATGATCCTGCTCGACAACATGGCCCCGGCCGAGCTTTCAGAAGCCGTCTCGCTCAACGCGGGCCGCGCGAAGCTCGAGGCGTCCGGCGGCATCCGGCTCGACAACGTGCGGGCAGCTGCCGAGACCGGCGTCGACTTCATCTCGATCGGCGCGCTGACGCACTCGGCGCGCGCCCTCGACGTCTCGATGGAAATCCTGTGAGCACCGCTGGGATCGCCACGCTGCAGGACGAGGTGTGGGCGCTCGCGCGCGAGCGCGACGCCGTCATCCTCGCCCACAACTACCAGGTGCCCGAGGTGCAGGACGTGGCGGACTTCGTCGGCGACTCCCTGGGCCTCTCCCGGGAGGCCGCCGCGGCCGAAGCCGGGTCGATCGTCTTCTGCGGCGTCCACTTCATGGCCGAGACCGCGAAGATCCTCTCGCCGGAGAAGACCGTGCTGATCCCCGACCTCGACGCCGGCTGCTCGCTCGCCGCGTCGATCACGGCGGAGCAGCTGCGCGACTGGAAGCGGGAGCATCCCGGGGCGGTCGTCGTCTCCTACGTGAACACGACAGCCGAGGTCAAGGCCGAGAGCGACTACTGCTGCACGTCCGGCAACGCGAAGGCCGTCGTCGAGGCGATCCCGGCCGACCGCGAGATCCTGTTCCTTCCCGACATGTTCCTCGGGATCTGGCTCGAGCGGGTCACCGGGCGCAAGCTCACGATCTGGCTCGGCGAGTGCCACGTCCACGCCGGCATCCGCCCCGAGGACATCGAGCGCTGGCAGCGCGACGCACCCGACGCGGAGCTGCTCGTCCATCCCGAGTGCGGCTGCGCGAGCCAGTGCATGGCGTTCGCGAACGGGCGGACGCACATCCTCTCGACGGAGGGAATGGTCAACTTCGCGAAGGGCTCGTCGAAGAGCCGATTCCTCGTCGCGACCGAAACGGGCATTCTCCACCGGCTGAACAAGGAGGCGCCGGGCAAGCGCTTCGAGGCCGTCTCCGAACGGGCGATCTGCAAGTACATGAAGATGATCACGCTCGAGAAGCTGCGCGACTCGCTCCGCGACCGGAAGCACGAGGTCGTGGTCGAGCCGGAGATCGCCGAGCGCGCGCGCGGCGCCATCGAGCGGATGGTCGCGATCGGCTAGCCGCCGGCGGCGGTTGTCTCTTCGTCGCGTGGGTGCGCAATGATTGCTGGCCATCGTCAAGCTCGTTCGTTCCCGCAGGGCGCGCGACCTCGCCCTCGTGATCGCCGTGATCGCGGTCGCTGTGGCCGCGCTCGGGGACGCGGTCCGGCACCGGCTGACGGCCGACGGTGCGCGACATGGTCGGGCACCTACGGCGGCGACGACTGATCAGCGGGCGCCGAGCTTGCCGGGTTTGGCCGCGCCGGGTCTCATCGCCTTCACCGCCCCCGGCGCTTGCCGGCTTCGCGCGTTCGACCTCCGCTCCGGTCGAGCGGTCGCGCTCCCGCGGCTGGCGACGACTTGTGAGGTCTCGGCCCCCCGCGTGGGGACGTACGTCGCGTACGGCGTCGGCGGCTCGGGTGGTGTGAAGAGGCGCTTCAGCGTCCGCGACCTCGCGCGCCCGCGGGCCCGCTTCGGCGAGTACGACGCGGTTTCTCCATTCGCGTGGAGCTCGGACGGCTCGAAGCTCGCCTGGTGCGACACCTTCGAGTCCGGGTTCGAACTCCGGCTCGGTCAAGGGCCGAAGCGTCTTCACTACTGCCCGCTGGCGTACGACCTCCGCGGCGTGACGGCGTCGGTGAATGGCCGTCGCCAGATTCTGGTCGGTGGGCGCCGTCTGCTGACGGCCCGCGGAGCTGTCCGGAGCTTCGCCTGGGGCGTCGACGGCTCGCTGGTGGTGGACGTGGGCGGGCGGCGGGTCGATCGCTACAAGGGCAGGCGCCTCGTCGGTTCGGCGCCGGTGGCGCCGAGCACGCCCGCACACCCCGAGACGATCACAGCCGACCTCGCGCCCGACAACTGCGCGGCGCTCACCGTAGGCGCCTCCGTGGTCCGGCTGGTCGACCTCGGTTGCTTCCACGGTCAGGCCCCTCGAACGTTCGAAGGCGTCTACGCGGACTGGTCGCCGGACGGCAAGTGGGTCGCGGTCGTAGAGGCCAACGCAGTCGTCTTTCACCGCGTCGTCGGTGGCGTTGCAACCGTGCGCTGGAAGGTGCCCGCAGGGCAACTCGCTTGGCTCGGCGGCTAAAGGTCCTCGTCTTCGTCCTGACGGGGGTGTCCAGGTCCTGAGCTCTTCCCATGCACCCCGTGGCTACCAGGCGGATCTCGTCACCGACGAGGACGCGAGCTCCCAGCGAGCCACTAGCCTATCGAGGCCAATGGGAGACGCGACGCTGACCCCTGCCGAGCGCGAGTTCCTGGCCGAGCCGAACGTGGGCACGGTCACGACGCTCCGCCCCGACGGTTCCCCACACTCGACCGTGGTCTGGGTCGACGTGGACGACGAGGGCGTCCTGTTCAACACCGCCGTCGGCCGTGCGAAGGAGCGCTACCTGCGCCGGGACCCGCGCGTGTCGATGCTCGTGCTCGACCCGGGAGACGTGCATCGCTGGCTGGCCGTGAGCGGCACGGTGAAGCTCACGACCGAGGGCGCGAAGGAGGAGATCGACCGGCTGCACCGGAAGTACCTCGGCGAGGGCACCTTCTCGCACGCGCAGGGCGAGCAGCGCATCAGCGCGCGCATCCACGCCGAGCGCATCGATTCGCACGGCCTGGGCCGCTGATGGCCCTGACCCTCTGCGACGTGGGCCCGCGCGACGGGCTGCAGAACGAGAGCGAGGTGCTGGAGCCGGCCGTGCGGGCCGATCTCGTCAACCGGCTCGCGGCCGCCGGCCTGCCCCGGGTCGAGGCGGTCAGCTTCGTGCGCGACGACCTCGTGCCGCAGATGGCTCGGGCCGAGGAGGTCATCGCGGGGATCGTCAGGCGCGACGGCACGCAGTACTCGGGCCTTGTCCTCAACGAGCAGGGGTACGAGCGGTTCGCCGCCGCCGGGCTCGACCGGGTCAACGCGACGCTCGGCGCGACCGAGGAGTTCAACCAGCGCAACGGGAACGCGTCGCTGGGCGAGGCGGTCGAGCGCGTCGAGCGGATCTTGGCCGCGGCCTCGGCGCCGGCGACGGTGACGATCAGCGTCGCGTTCGGCTGCCCCTTCGAGGGCCGCGTCGACCCGGGCCGCGTCGCGGAGCTGGCCGCGCGCTTCGACGGGGTCGAAGTCGTCCTCGCCGACACGATCGGCGTCGCGGTGCCGCACGCGGTGCGCGCACTGGTCGCCCGCACGGGCGCGGCCGGCTTCCACGGGCACAACACGCGCAACACCGGCTACGCGAACGCGCTCGCGGCGCTCGAGGCCGGAGCGTCGGTGCTCGACGCCTCGCTCGGCGGGCTCGGCGGCTGCCCGTACGCGCCGCGGGCGACCGGCAACATCGCGACCGAGGACCTCGCCTACCTGCTCGAGGGCGAGGGGATCGAGACGGGCGTCGACCTCGACGCGCTGATCGCGGCCTCGACGTGGCTGGAAGGCGTGCTCGGGCGAAGGCTCGAGGGCCAGCTCTACCGCGCCGGCACCTGGCCGGCGGGCTGAGCGAAGGCGCTCACGCCTCGAGCGCGAACAGGCCCGCGTCGCGACGGCCGAACATGATGTCCCGCTCGTGCTCGAAGCCGAGCTTGCGCGCCACGTTGGCCGACGCGTCGTTGCCGTGGATGATGAGCGCGATCAGCCGCTTCGCCTCGAGCTTGCCGAGGGCATAGTCACGTGCAGCGCCCGCCGCCTCGGTCGCGTAGCCGAGACCCCAGAACGGCCTGCCGATCGTGTAGCCGACCTCGAGCTCCTTCGGGCCGTCGGCGTTGGCGCGAGTCGTCCGCCAGGTCTTCGTGTTCCAGACGATCAGGCCCACGCGCCCGATCACCGCCTCGTCGTCCTTGCGCACGGTGGTGAAGAGCCCGAAGCCGTCGGCTTCCCAGGCTCCGATCATGCGTTGGACCGAGCCCGCCGTCTGCCTCGGCGTCAGTGTGCGCCCGTCGCCGAGGTATCGCATCACCTCAGGATCGGCGTACATCGGCGCGAGCGCCTCGGCGTCCTCGGGGAGAGGAGGGCGCAGCCACAGGCGCTCGGTCTCGAGCTCGATCACGAAGCTAGCCTAGTGCTGTGGCGAACAGCCTGGCGGACGAGACCAGCCCCTATCTCCTGCAGCACGCCGAGAACCCGGTGGACTGGCTGCCCTGGGGCGACGAGGCTCTCTCGCGCGCGCGCGAACAAGAGAAGCCGATCCTGCTCTCGATCGGCTACGCGGCCTGTCACTGGTGCCACGTGATGGCGCACGAGTCGTTCGAAGACCCAAGGACGGCGGCGCTGATGAACGAGCGCTTCGTCTGCGTCAAGGTCGACCGCGAGGAGCGCCCCGACGTGGACGGGATCTACATGGACGCGGTCGTGGCGATGACCGGTCACGGCGGGTGGCCGCTGACGGTCTTCCTGACCCCCGAAGGCGAGCCGTTCCTCGGCGGCACGTACTTCCCGCCCGAGCCGCGGCACGGGCTGCCGGCCTTCCGGCAGGTGCTCGTCTCCGTGTCGGACCTCTACCGCGAGCGGCGGGACGACGTGGCGCGGCGGGCCCAGGTGCTGGTCGAGGCGCTCGAGCAGGCGGCTGCGTCCGCGCCGTCGGGCGAGCCGCTGACCGAATCGCTCCTCTTCGACGCGGTGCGCCGGCTGGAGGAGCTCGCAGATCCGGAGTGGGGCGGCTTCGGCGGTGCGCCCAAGTTCCCGCCGGCCTCGGCCCTGGAACTGCTCCTCCGCCGCGGGGAGGCGGAGCTCGCCGTCCGCACGCTCGACGCGATGGCGGCGGGCGGCATGTACGACCTGGTCGGCGGCGGCTTCCACCGCTACTCGGTGGACGACCGCTGGCTGGTGCCGCACTTCGAGAAGATGCTCTACGACAACGCGCTGCTCGTCCCCGCCTATCTGCACGGCTGGCTCGTCACCGGCGAGGCGCGATACCGCGAGGTGGCCGAGCAGACCGTCGAGTACGCGCTGCGCGACCTGCGGCTCCCGGACGGCGGCTTCGCGTCCTCGCAGGACGCCGACACCGACGGCGTCGAGGGCCTGACCTACACGTGGGCGCCGGGCGAGGGCGCGCCCGAGGAGCTGCTCGAGCCGTTCGAGGACGGGCGCTTCGTCCTCCGCGGCGAGCTGGACGAGGAGACACGCGCGCGGCTGCTCGAGATCCGCTCCCTCCGGCCGCAGCCGGGGCTCGACGACAAGGCGATCGCTTCCTGGAACGGGCTGATGCTCGCGGCGCTGGCCGAGGCGGGCCGGCGGCTCGACCGGGCCGACTGGATCGAGGAGGGCCGGGCGCTGGCCGGGTTCCTGCTCGGGCCGCTCTCCTCCCAAGGAAGCCTGCGCCGGAGCCGCCGCGCCGGCCGTTCGAGCGGCGCGGGGTTCCTCGACGACTACGCCAACGTTGCGCACGGTCTCTACGAGCTGCACGTCGCGACCGGCGAGCTGCGCTGGCTCGAGGAGTCGCGGCGGCTCGCGCTGCTGGCGGTCGAGCTCTTCGGCGACGACGAGCACGGAGGCTTCTTCCTGGCACCGGCAAGGGGCGAGCAGCTGGTCGCGCGCAGGAAGGAGCTGATCGACCACCCGGTCCCGTCCGGGAACTCGATGCTCGCCTACGTCCTGCTGCGGCTGGGGCGGATCTACGGCGACGACGAGCTGGAGCGGCGCGCAGTGGGCGTGCTCAGGCTCCTCGGCCCGAGCCTCGGCCGGGCGCCCACGGAGCTCGCCTGGGCGCTGAACGCGCTCGACCTCTACCTGTCGGCGCCGCGCGAGGTCGCGATCGTTGGGCCGCCGTCCAGCGAGGTCGCCCGCGCGGCGCTGGAGCCGTTCGACCCGAACGCGGTCGTCGCCTTCGGGCCGGCCGAGGACGTCCCGCTGCTGGCAGGGAAAGGCCTCGTCGACGGCAAGCCGGCGGTCTACGTCTGCGAGCGCTTCGCGTGCCAGAAGCCGGCCACCGACCAGTCCGAGCTCAGCGCGCTCTCACCCTCCAAGTAACACTGTGTTACTAGGTCGGTCCGGCGGTCTGGACCAGCGCCGCGGAAGCCACCAGGAGCACCGCCACCGGGAGGACGAGCAGTCCGATCGAGAAGCCGGTGACGACCGTGAACGCTGCTAGCACTGCGGTGCAGGAGGTCGCAAGCTGTGCCGCCCGCCGGCTTCCCGACGCGCAGCGCCTGTGCAGCCCCCAGAAGGCCAGCATCGCCACGAGCACGACGCCGGCAAGTAACTCGACAACCCACCAGCCGTTGACGGCGAACAGGGTCGAGCTCGACGACGTTCAGACGCGGCTGGGGCCGCAGTCCTCGCCCTGATACGCCGGCGCCAGGAAGGCCGCCGCGACGAGCGTCAGGGCCCAGCCGACGGCGGAGGCAGCGAGCCCGAAGGCGACCTATCCGCGTCGACCGGTGCGCTTCACGCCATCCCGAAGCTTAAGGTCCCCCGCCGTGGCCCTGCTTGCGGTCGAGGAGCTGACGCGGCGGTTTGAGGGGATCGTCGCGGTCGACGGTGTCTCGCTCGACGTGAACGAGGGCGAGATCGTCGGCCTGATCGGCCCGAACGGCGCCGGCAAGACGACCGTCTTCAACCTGATCACCCGCCTCTACCGGCCCGACAGCGGCGAGATCGCCTTCGACGGGCACAGCCTCCTGCGCACGCCGGCCCACGGGATCGTCCGCCGCGGAATCGCACGCACCTTCCAGAACGTCGAGCTGTTCGGCTCGATGACGGTGCTCGAGCACGTGCTGATCGGCAGGCATGCCCGCCGGGGCCGCCGCGCGCGCGAGATCCTCGGCTATGTCGGCCTTGCCGCCCTCGCCCACCGGCAGGCGCGTGAGCTTCCGTACGGCGTGCAGAAGCGCGTCGAGCTCGCCCGCGCGCTGGCCTCGGGCCCGCGCCTCCTGCTGCTGGACGAGCCGGCCGGTGGGCTGAACCACGAGGAGGTCGAGCGGCTGGGCATGCTGATCCGCCGCCTGCGCGAGGACTTCGAGCTGACGCTCCTCCTGGTCGAGCACCACATGCGCCTGGTGATGGGAATCGCCGACCGCGTGCACGTGCTCGACTTCGGCCGCCGGATCGCGAGCGGGACCCCGGCCGAGGTGCAGAACGACCCCGCGGTGATCGAGGCCTACCTCGGAACAGTCGATGCTTGAGGCCCTCCTCGAGCTCGAGGACGTCGAGGCCCGCTACGGCCAGGTGCGGGCCCTGCACGGCGTCTCGCTTGCGGTCGCCGAGGGCGAGGTGGTCGCCGTCCTCGGCGCGAACGGCGCCGGCAAGACAACCACGCTGCGGGCCGTCTCCGGGACGGTCAGGCGCAGCGGTGCGATCGCGTTCGCCGGCAAGAGCATCGCCAGGCGTTCGCCCGAGTCGGTCGCGCGGCTCGGAATCGCGCACGTGCCGGAAGGGCGCGGAACGCTCTCCGAGCTGACCGTCGCCGAGAACCTGCGCCTCGGCGCCTACACCCGCCGCGACCGGGCCGCCGTGCGGGAGGACGAGCGGCGCGTGCTGGGTCACTTCCCGTGGCTCGAGGAGCGGCGCGACCAGCGGGCGGGCACCCTCAGCGGCGGCGAGCAGCAGATGCTCGCGCTCGCGCGAGCGCTGATGCTGCGGCCGCGCCTGGTGCTGCTGGACGAGCCTTCGCTCGGGCTGGCCCCGAAGGTCGTCGCCGAGATCTTCCGGATCGTCGGCGAGCTCAACGAGCGCGAGGGCCTGACCGTCCTCGTCGTGGAGCAGAACGCGAGCCTGGCGCTCAGCGCCTCCTCTCGCGCCTACGTGCTCGAGTCCGGCCGGGTCGCGCTCGCGGGAACGAGCGCCGAGCTGCGCCGCAACGAATCGGTCCGACGCTCGTACCTCGGGTACTAGCCATGTTTCTCGCCCTCGACTGGACGCAGCTCGCGCAGCAAACCGTGATCGGCCTCTCGTCGGGCGGCACCTGGGCGCTGCTGGCGCTCGCGATCGTCCTCATCTACCGCTCGACCGGCGTGATCAACTTCGCGCAGGGCGAGATGGCGATGTTCTCGGTCTTCATCGCCTGGTCGCTCGTGAATCACGGCCTCGCGTTCTGGGCCGCGTTCTTCCTCACGGTCGCCATCTCGTTCGCGGGTGGCATCGCCGTCGAGCGCGTCGTGATCCGCCCGGTCGAGGCCGCACCTGTGCTGACCGTCGTGATCGTCACGCTCGGCCTGCTCTTCGTCGTCGACGGCGCGTCGAAGATCTTCTGGAGCCCCGAGAGGCGCACGATCCCGAACGCGTTCTCGACCAGGCCGATCGACGTGGCGGGCGTCGCCTTCTCGATCCAGGACCTCGGCAACATCGCGGTCTCGCTCGGGTTGGTCGTCCTGCTCTGGGGCCTGTTTCGCTACACGAAGCTCGGGCTCGCCCTGCGCGCCGCAGCGGCCAACCCCGACGAGAGCCGCCTGCTCGGGATCCGCGTCAGCTGGATGCTCGCGCTCGGCTGGGGCCTCGCCGCCGCGCTCGGCGCCGTCTCCGGGATGCTGACCGCGCCGGCGCTCGGCAGCTTCGACCAGAACCTGATGCAGCCGGTGCTCCTCTACGCGATCGCCGGGGCGGTCCTCGGCGGGATCGAGAGCCCGCTCGGCGCGGTCGTCGGCAGCCTCCTGCTCGGCGTCTTCGTCACCTTGATCGGCACCTACGTCGGCTGGGTCGGGACCACGCTTCGCCTGCCGGTGGCGCTGGCCGTGATCCTCGGCGTCCTGCTCATCCGGCCCACCGGGCTGTTCGGCCGGTCGGAGGCGAGACGCGTTTGATGCGCCGCGCGCTCGGGATCGGCCTCTGGGTGGCGATGGTCGCGGGAGGACTGGCCGTGTTCCTCCTCCTGCCGCACTTCGTGAGCGACTTCCACTCGCGCGACCTCGCGCAGGCCGGCGCGTTCTTCATCGCGATCATCGGGCTCAACCTGGTCACGGGCTACACCGGCCAGATCTCGCTCGGCCACGGCGCGCTGATGGCGATCGGCGGCTACACGACCGCGCTCCTCGTCGTCCACGAGCACTGGCGCGACGTGTGGACGATCCCGCTGGCGGGCGTCGCCGCCGGGATCGTCGGCTTCGTCGTCGGCCTTCCCGCGCTGCGCCTCTCCGGCCTCTACCTGGCCCTCGCCACCTTCGCGCTCGCGGTCGCGCTGCCCGACCTGATCAAGAAGTTCTCCCACTTCACGGGCGGCACGGACGGCGAGAACTTCCTCGCCTCGGCGCCGAAGCAGGTGACCGGGCTCGGCGGGATCACGATCTTCGGCCACTCGATGACGCAGAACCACTTCCTCTACTACCTGACCTGGTCGATCGGGATCGTCGGCTTCTTCCTCGCCTGGCTGCTGGTGCGCGGCCGCGGCGGAAGAACGTTCCGCTCGGTCCGCGACAGCGAGGTGGCCGCGGCCTCGAGCGGGGTCAACCTGGCCGCGACGAAGACGGTCGCATTCGCGCTGAGCGGGGTCTACGCGGGGGTGGGCGGCGCGCTCTACGTGATCCAGAACGAGATCGTCGACCCGCTCAGCTTCACGGTCTCCGTCTCGATCCTGATCCTCGTCGGCACCGTCGTCGGCGGGCTCGGCTCGCTGTGGGGGCTCGTGCTCGGCGCGCTCTTCGTGGAGTACCTGCCGACGATCTCGACGCACGTCTCGACCCGCCCGGGAGTCCCCGATTTCGTCTACGGCGCGGCGATCATCGTGGTGATGATCCTGCTCCCGACGGGCGCCGGAGGGCT
Organism: Gaiellaceae bacterium; assembly: GCA_035624425.1. Classification (GTDB taxonomy): domain Bacteria; phylum Actinomycetota; class Thermoleophilia; order Gaiellales; family Gaiellaceae; genus AC-32. The sequence goes on along the minus strand of DASPRN010000087.1, from coordinate 54,979 downwards.
GATCCAGCGGCTGGTCAGGCCGCTAACAAGCTGGTTGTACACTCGTCCATAGATCGGAATGGGGAGGGCCGTCTACCTGTTTGCAGGGCTTCTTGCCGCGCTTGCGCTCACCACGGGCGCGTCCGGCGCCGGTTCGAGCACCCCCGGGGTGACCTCGACCCAGATCGTGATCGGCGGGACAATCCCGCTCTCCGGAGTTGCCTCCGCCTACCAGACCGTCGGCAAGGGCGCGGCGGCGTACTTCCGCTACGTCAACGCCAAGGGCGGCGTCTACCACCGCAAGATCGTCTACCTGATCAAGGACGACCAGTACGACCCGAGCCAGACGATCAACGAGACGCGCGAGCTGGTCGAGCAGGACCACGTCTTCGCGATCTTCAACAGTCTCGGCACCGAGCAGAACCTGGCCACGCGCCCGTACCTGAACGCCATGGGCGTCCCGCAGCTCTTCGTCGCGAGCGGCGCCCTGACGTGGGGCAAGGACCACACGCAGTGGCCGTGGACGATCGGCTACCAGCCCAACTACATCGCCGAGGGGACGATCTACGGGCGCTACATCGCCAAGACGGCGCCGAAGTCGAGGATCGGCGTCCTCTACCAGAACGACGACTACGGCAACGAGCTGCTCACCGGGCTCAAGCGCGGCCTCGGCAAGAAGGGGAAGCTGATCGTCTCCAAGCAGAGCTACGACGCAACCGACTCCGACGTCCAGTCGCAGATCGCGAAGTTGAAGGCGGCCAAGACGAACACGATGATGCTGTTCGCGACGCCGCAGTTCGCGATTCAGGCCTACGTCTACGCGCGCAAGCTCGGCTGGCGGCCTAAGGTCTACGTCAACGCGGTCGCGAGCGCCTCGAACATCATGGGCATCGCCAGCAACGCGACCAGCAAGAAGCAGACCGAGGGGTCGATCTCGATCGTCTTCCTCAAGGACCCGACCGATCCACGCTGGAAGAAGGACCCGGGGATCAAGCTCTACCGCTCGATCATGAAGAAGTACAAGGGCGTGCACCCGAACGACGTCTACAACGTCTACGGGATGTCGGTCGCGCACAGCTTCGTCGAGGCGCTCAAGAAGGCGGGGAAGAACCCGACGCGGGCGAGCATCATGAAGGCGGTCACGCACCTGAACGTGCACAACGACCCGTTCCTGCTGCCGGGGATCGCAGTGCGCACCTCGCCGAGCGACCACTTCCCGCTTGACCAGGCGCGCCTCGAGCGCTTCCACAACGGCCGCTGGGTCGCCTTCGGCGGCCTCTTTCGGGTTCGCTGAGAACCTTCCATCCCTTCGCGACCCAGGTCGTGCGTTGGCCGGCCGAGCCGGCATCGCCTCCCTGCAGGCTCAGGTAGCGAGCGCGGGCTCGCCGGCCGGGAGCCTCACCAGCTCCCTTCGCCTCGCCGGCAGCAGGCTGATCACCGTCACCGTCAGCGCGACGCCCACCCACTGCGTCCAGCGCAGCGACGAGTCGAAGACGTAGATCCCGACCAGCGTCGTCGTGACCGGGAACGCCAGCTCGCCGAGTGAGGCGAGCAGCGCGGGGGTGCGCTGAAGGCCGTAGTAGTAGAGCCCGAGCGCGAGCAAGCCGGTCACCAGCGCGAGCACCGCGATCCAGATGCTGTCGTGGAGGCCAGCGAAGGCTGGAGCGCCGACGATCGGCAGGGCGCAGGCGGCGGCGACCAGTCCGAAGGCAAAGCGAACGGTCATCACATGCTCGAAGCGCAGGCGCCGACTCAGGAAACGGCCGAAGACGGTGCCCATCGCCCAGAGCGTGGCGGCCGCGAGCGTCTCCGCTACCGGGATCAGGCCGTGCACGTGAGGCTCGAGCGGGTGCGGGAGCGAGATCAACCAGACGCCGACCAGGCCGGCGAGCAGGAACCAGATGAAGCCGCGGCGCGGCTGTTCGCCGAGCACGAGCCAGGCGCCGACGACGACGATCAGCGGCTGCACCTGCTGTAGCACGACGACGGTGATGAAGTCCCCGTGGAAGATGGCCTTCGTGAAGAGGATCGTGGCGATCGCCGACGCGCCAGCACCGACGGCGATCCCCGCCCCGACATAGGCCGGGCCGGCTCGCCACAGCGCGACCATTGCAGGCACGAGCAACGGCAGCGTCACCAGGACGAGCGCGACGTGCTCACCGAAGACGATCGTGTAGGCGGAGGTCGAGTCCGCGAGCGGCTTCCGGATCAACCCGTCGAGGCCCCACATCGCGGCGGCGATGCTGACGAGGACGACTCCGGGGGCCTTGCCGAGATGCTCCGCCATCGCGCTGAGACTAACCGAGCCGAACCGGCTCACCGGTATGCTCGACGGTCTTGGGTCGTTGGCTGATCCTGCTCGGGCTGGCGACCTTGGCACTGGTGGTGTCCCAGCGGCCCTCGGCCGTCGCCGGGCCGGGAGCGGCGCATGCGGGGATCCAGAAGATCCGCCACGTGATCATGGTCATGCAGGAGAACCGATCGTTCGACTCCTACTTCGGCACGTACCCCGGCGCGGACGGGATCCCGCGCAAGAACGGCCACTTCACCGTCTGCGTGCCGGACGCGTTCCGTCACGTCTGCGCGCGGCCCTTCCACGACCGCGCCAACCGAAACCAGGGCGGACCGCACGAGTACCTCGACACGGTCCGCGATGTCGACGGCGGGAAGATGGACGGCTTCATCCGTGAGGCGCGCCGCGGGCTCAGGAAGGGCTGCAAGGCGTTCCCAAAATCTCAGCTCTGCTCCAAGCGCCGCCCGCCGGATGTGATGGGCTACCACGACGCGCGGGAGATCCCGAATTACTGGGCCTACGCGCACCACTTCGTGCTCCAGGACCACATGTTCGAGCCGAACAACTCGGCCAGCCTGGCGACCCACCTGTTCATGGTCTCCGAGTGGTCTGCCCGCTGCCACAAGAAGGGTGACCCGATGAGCTGCGTCAACGCGGTCGAGAACCCGCTCGCGCCGCCGCACACGCCGCAGAACCCGACCGGCCGCAAGCCCGACTACGCCTGGACCGACCTCACCTACCTGATGCACAAGCGGCACGTCTCGTGGCGCTACTACGTGTTCAAAGGCACACAGCCCGACTGCAGCGAAGACGAGATGATCTGCGGCTCGGTTCCGCAGAGCGCCCGCACGCCGGGGATCTGGAACCCGCTCCCGTGGTTCGACACCGTTCACCAGGATCACCAGCTCGCAGACGTCACCACGATGCGCAACTTCTTCCGCGACGCGCACCGGGGCACGCTGCCGGCCGTCTCCTGGTTGATCCCGAGCGACCCTGTTAGCGACCACCCGCCGTCGAAGATCACGAGCGGACAGGCCTACGTCACGAGCGTGATCAACGCGGTCATGCGCAGCCCGGACTGGAAGTCGAGCGCGATCCTCCTCGCCTGGGACGACTGGAGTGGGTTCTACGACCACGTTGTCCCGCCGGTCGTCGACCACAACGGCTACGGGATCCGGGTGCCGGCGCTCGTGATCTCACCCTGGGCGCGCCGGGGGTTCATCGACCACCAGGTCTTGAGCTTCGACGCCTACGCCAAGTTCATCGAGGACGACTTCCTCGGCGGTCAGCGGCTCGACCCGGCGACCGACGGGCGGCCCGACCCGCGGCCGGACGTGCGCGAGAACGAGGCGATCCTCGGCGACCTCGCGCTCGACTTCGACTTCACCCAGAAGCCGCTGCGACGGCTGATCCTACCGCTGCACCCACGCTTCAGCTGACCTCGGCCGCAAGCAGGTCGTCGACGGTTTCGCGCCGGCGGATCACCCGAGCCTTGCCGTCGGCGACGAGGACCGCGGCGGGGCGGGGGACGGCGTTGTAGTTCGAGCCCATCCCGAGCGTGTAGGCGCCGGTGCCGGGCACCGCGAGCAGATCGCCGCGGCGCGGCTCCGGGAGCGGCATGGAGTCGATCAAGACGTCGCCCGACTCGCAGTGCCTCCCGCAGACGGTGTAGCTCCCACCGGGCTTCTCGGTCGCACGGTTGGCGAGCAGCGCCGTGTACCGGGCGCCGTAGAGCTGCGGCCGGGGGTTGTCGGACATGCCGCCGTCGATCGCGACGTACGTCGTCGTCCCGGCGGCCTTGACCACGCCGACACGGTAGAGCGTGCAGGCGGCGTGGCCGGCGAGCGAGCGGCCGGGCTCGAGGATCGTCTCCGGGAGCTCGAGGGCATGCAGGCTCCAAGCGTGCTCGAGCCGCTCGAGCAGGGTGCGGACGAAGTCCCCGATCGCGGGCGGCCGCTCGTCCTCGACGTAGCGGATCCCGAGCCCCCCGCCGAGGTCGACCACGCGCGGCTCCCAGCCGAGCTCGCTGCGGGAGTCGGCCGCGAAGGCGCCGAGCCATTCGATTCCGGTGCGCGCCGCCTCGCTGTCCAGCAACTGCGAGCCGATGTGCAGGTGCAGCCCGGCGAGCTCGAGCCCCGCCTCGCGCGCACGCGCGATCGCGGCGAGCGCCTGCTCCGGGGTCAACCCGAACTTCGAGCCGTGGTGTGCCGTCCTGATCGCCGGATGCGTGTCTGCCTCGATCCCCGGCGTCACGCGCACGAGCACCCGCTCGATCCCCGCCGCGGCGGCCCGCTCGACCTCGTCCGGCGCGTCGAGCACCACGAACCGTGCCCCCGCCTCGGCGGACGCCCGTAGCTCCTCGTCGCTCTTGTTGTTCCCGTGCACGACGAGCTGCTCACCCGGGACGCCCGCCCGCAGCGCGTAGGCCAGCTCCCCGAACGTCGAGACGTCCGCACCGAGGCCTTCGCCGCCAAAGAGGCGAAGCAGCGCGAGGTTGGGAAAGGCCTTGACGCTGTACAGGCAGAGTGCATCCGGGGCGGCGGCGCGGTAGGCGCGCGCCGCGGCCAGCAGCGTCTCCTCGCAGTAGACGACGAGCGGCGTCCCGTGCTCGGCGGCCAGCTCGGAGGCGCGGATGCCTCCAAGCGAGAGCTCGCCTTCCTCGACCGAGGCGCTGTCCGGAAACAGGGACAGCGCGGCGGCGCTCAGTCCATCCACCAGCCCTGGACCATCTCGGCGTCCCCCGGGCCCGTGTGCGGAGCGCCGACAGCGATCAGCTCCGCGCCTTCCGGCCCGGCCTCGAAGCCGCGGATCGTGTCCTTGTGCACGCGCAGCGCGTCGAACGGCTTCAGGTCGATGACCTCATCACCGAGCTTGGCGCGCGCACTGCCGCTGACCAGGATGTAGACCTCCTCCTGCGTCTTGTGCGTGTGCCCGAACGGCAGGCGGAAGTTCGGCGCCAGCCGCTGGTAGCTGACGCCCGAGTGCTCGAGCTCGAGCGGGACGCGGGCCATGCGCGCCTCGATCTTTCCTTCGAGCCCGAAGTTGGGACCCTGGTCGTCGACTTCGTCCTTCAGGTTCACCTTCGTGTAGCCGGCCAACTCGCACCTCCTGTTCTCGACTAGGGGATGCTAGAGTCCGCAGAGATGGAGCAGCTTCTCGAGTAGCGCAGGAAGCCAACGTCGCGCCGCCGCGGCAGCTTCCCCATGGCCTCTCGCAACGAGAGGTCTTTTTGTATCCGGAGGCAGACATGGAGACGTACGACCCACAGGCGATCGAGGCGAAGTGGCAGCGGGTCTGGGAGGACGCTCGCGCCTTCTACACCGACGACCCCGGGCCCGGCGAGGAGCGGCAAAAGTTCTACCAGCTCGAGATGCTGCCCTACCCGTCCGGCGACCTGCACATGGGGCATGTCCTCAACTACACGCTGGGCGACGTCCTCACGCACTTCCGCCGGCGGCACGGGTTGCGCGTGCTGCGCCCGATGGGCTGGGACTCGTTTGGCCTGCCGGCCGAGAACGCGGCCATCCGCGAGGGCGGGAGCCCGCGCGAGATCACCGAGCGCAACATCGCCAACATCGAGCGCCAGATGCACCGGCTGGGCTGGGCGATCGACTGGGACCGGGTGATCGCCGCCCACGATCCCGCCTACTACCGCTGGACCCAATGGCTGTTCCTGCGCTTCTTCGAGAAGGGCCTTGCCTACCGCAAGGAGGCGCCGGTCAACTGGTGCCCGCACGACCAGACGGTGCTCGCGAACGAGCAGGTGATCGACGGCCGCTGCGAGCGCTGCGGCACCGTGGTCGAGGCTCGCAAGATGGAGCAGTGGTTCTTCCGGATCACGGCGTATGCGGACGCGCTGCTGGAGGACCATGCGCTGCTCGACTGGCCCGAGCGCACGATCACGATCCAGCGCAACTGGATCGGCCGCTCGGAGGGCGCCGAGCTGCTGTTCCGGATCTCGGAGCTCGATGAGGACGTTGCCGTCTTCACGACTCGGCCGGACACGGTCTTCGGGGCGACCTTCTTCGTGCTCGCGCCCGAGCATCCGCTGGTCGACACGATGGTCGGGCGCTCGCCGCACGGCGAGGAGATCCGGGAGTACGTCAAGCACGCGTTGGCAAAGCGCGGCGAGGTGCGGGCCGCCGCCGAGGAGAAGACCGGAGTCGACACCGGGCTGACCGCGACGAACCCTGTAACCGGCGAGGAGATCCCGGTCTGGGTCGCCGACTACGTGCTGATGGAGTACGGGACCGGCGCGATCATGGCCGTGCCGGGACACGACGAGCGCGACCGCGAGTTCGCCGAGCAGTTCGGCCTGCCGGTCCGGCAGGTGGTCGACGAGGAGCTGGGGGTGCTCGTCGAGTCCGGAGAGTTTTCCGGGCAGCCGGTCGAGGAGGCGAAGCGCGCGATCGTCGAGTGGCTCGGCTCGCTGGGGCGCGGCCGGCCCGCAGTCAGCTTCCGGCTGCGCGACTGGGGGTTCTCGCGCCAGCGCTACTGGGGGTGCCCGATCCCGATCGTCTACTGCAGCGAATGCGGGATCGTGCCGGTGCCGGACGACGAGCTGCCGGTGCTGCTTCCGGAGGTCGAGGACTACCGCCCAAAGGGCAAGCCGCCGCTTGCCTCGAACGAGGAGTGGCTGAACGTCCCCTGCCCGTCGTGCGGCGGCCCCGGGCAGCGCGAGGCCGACACGATGGACACCTTCGTCGACTCGTCCTGGTACTTCCTGCGCTACTGCGACCCGGGGAACGACCAGGCGCCGTTCTCGCGCGAGCTGGTCGACTTCTGGATGCCGGTCGACCAGTACGTGGGCGGCATCGACCACGCGACCGGGCACCTGCTCTACTCGCGCTTCTGGGTCAAAGTGCTGAACGAGCTCGGCCTGGTCGGGTTCCGCGAGCCGTTCGCCCGGCTGTTCCACCAGGGCTGGGTGCGCCAGGGCGGGACGAAGATGTCGAAGTCGCGCGGGAACGTGACCGCGCCCGACCAGCTGGCCGACATGTACGGCGCCGATGCCGTGCGCCTGTACATCCTCTTCGTCGGGCCGGCCGACCAGGACATGGACTGGACCGAGGAGGGCGTCGAGGGGATCGCGCGCTTCCTTCGGCGGCTGTGGCGAATCGTGCACGAAGCCGCCTCGGCGGGTGAGGGTGGTGGGGACGGCGCGCTGGTGCGGAAAACGCACGAGACGATCGCCAAGGTGACCGACGACATCGGGCGGCGCTTCGTGTTCAACACGCCGATCGCGGCCGTGATGGAGCTGGTGAACGAGCTCGGACGGGATCCGTCGGCGCCGGGTGCGCGCTTCGCTGCGGAGACTGCGGTCTCCCTGATCCAGCCCTACGCGCCGCACATCGCCGAGGAGCTGTGGACGGCACTCGGGCGTGAGCGGCTGTGGGAGCAGCCGTGGCCCGTGGCGGACGAATCGCTGCTGACCCGCGAGACGTTCGAGCTGGTGATCCAGGTGAACGGCAGGGTGCGCGACCGGGTCGAGGCCTCGGCGAGCGAGTCGGAGGAGCAGCTGGTCGAGCGCGCACTCGCCTCGCCGCGCGTCCAGGCCCATCTGGACGGGAAGGAGATCCGCCAGACGATCGTCGTCCCCGGCCGCCTCGTGAACCTGGTCGTCTAGGGCCCGCCGGCTGCCCGTGAGCACCCGCCCGCGGGCGCGAGCCTCCGTGTCGGCGCGAGCCTCCGTGCGAGCCTCCGTACTAGTTCACGCGCGCGCCCCCGGGGTGGGTGGGGGCTAGGGACGGTACCCGCTCCCCGCGGCCCGAATGTGCCGTTTGTGTGCCGATTTCGTGGCACCTCCGCCACGAAGAGGTCACCCACGCGTCACATCTCCTCGGGCACCCTCGAGCCATGCCGGAGTTCCTCCTCCAGCGGCGGCGCGCCCTCCTCGCCGCCGCGGTCGCGCTCGCGCTGCTCCTGCTCGCGGTCCGTTACGTGCTGCCGGCGGGAACGACCACGCCGGCGGCCCCGCTCCCCCCGCCGCCGGCTCCCGGCGCGAGCGCGACCGGGGCTTCGGCCGCCCGCGTCGTCGTGGACGTCGTCGGCGCCGTCAGGCAACCGGGTCTCTACCGGCTGCCGCAGGGCTCGCGGATCGCGGACGCGGTCGCGCAGGCGGGGGGCGCGACCGGCAAAGCCGAGCTCGCACAAGTGAACCTCGCAGCGCCATTGGCCGATGGCGAGCAGGTCGTCGTGCCCAAGCGCGGTGCAGCCGGGGCGACCATTGCGCCGAGCGCATCCGGCGCCGGCGCAGGGCCCGCCGCTCCCGTGCAGCTGAGCACCGCGACGCTGGAGCAGCTCGAGACCTTGCCCGGGATCGGACCGGTGATGGCCCAGAAGATTCTCGACTACCGCACGAAGCACGGAGCCTTCAGCTCGGTCGACGAGCTCGACGCGGTCTCGGGAATCGGCCCGAAACGGCTGGATCAGCTCCGGGACCTGGTCGTCCCGTGAACGACTGGCGCTCGCCTCACGTCTACGCGGCCGCGATCTGCATAGGCATCGTTGCGGCGAATCTTGCGCGCCTGCCGCGGGCGGCCATTGGGCTCGCGGCCGGAGCCAGTCTCCTCGCGGCCGCGATGCGCGACGCGTCACGTCGCGCGCCACTGCTGGCGGCGGCTCTCGTCCTGACCGGCTGGTGGTGGGGAAGCGCCCGCCTTGAGGCCCTCGACCGCAGCGTTCTTCTCCCGCGCGTGGGCACGGCAGAGCGCTCACAACTGGTGGTGACCGGACCTTCACGCGTAAGCCCGTTCCAACTGCGGCTTCCGGCGGAAGTGAGGCGTTTCGGCCGGCTGCGCTTCCACGAGCCCGTCTTGCTCGAGCTTCCACTGGGTCGCGCGCCTCCGCAGGGAGCCGTGCTCGAGGCGATCACAACGGTCCGCCTGCCTCGGCCGGCGTCGCACGGCTTCGACGAGCGCACCTGGCTCAGGCACCAAGGCGTTCACGTCGTTCTCCGCGCCGACCGCTGGAAGCTGGTCGGACACCGGGGCGGCCTCTGGGGCGTCGCCGACCGACTGCGCGCCGCGCTCGCGCGATCGACCGCAAGCAGGCTGAGCGGCGAGCGCCGCGGAGTCGTCGAGGGTGTCGTTCTCGGTGACGAGCAGGCGCTCTCGGCGAACCTGCGCAACCGCTTCCGCGCTTCGGGCCTCTACCATCTCCTGGCGGTTTCCGGCCAGAACGTGGCGTTGGTCGCCGCGGGCGCGCTCGCCCTCGCCTGGTTGATCGGGCTGCCGCGCTGGCTGGGGCAGGTCGGGGCGTTGACCGCGATCGGCGGGTACGTGCTCGCAGTCGGGCCCCAGCCGTCCGTCGTCCGGGCCGGGGTGGTCGGAGCCCTTGGCTCGCTCGCGTGGCTTGCCGCACGATCCGCCGACCGCTGGTACTTCCTCCTGCTCGCGGCGCTTGCCCTCCTTGCGTGGAACCCGTACGACGTGCTCGACGCCGGCTTCCAGCTCTCGTTTGCCGCGGTTGCGGCGATCTTCCTGCTCGTGCCGCGGTTCCTGGCCCGCCTCGAGGGCTACCCGCTGCCCGCGAAGCTGGCTGCCGCGCTGGCCGTCTCCACCGCCTGCGGCCTCGTGACCGCTCCGATCCTCTGGCTCCAGTTTCACGCGGTGCCGCTGCTGACGGTGCCGGCGAACGCGCTCGCGGAGCCCGCCGTCGCCCCGCTGCTCTATCTGGCGTTCGCCGCCGCCGCTGCGGCGCTCGTCTTCCCTCCCGCGGCCGCGACGATCGCCTGGCTCAACGGCTGGTGCGCCGCCTATCTGGCCGGCTGCGCCCGGTTCTTCGGCGGCCTGCCCGGAGCACAGCTTCGCTCCGGCCGCGGCCTGCTGGCCGTCGTCCTGCTCGCCTCGCTCGGCGCCGCCTATGCTTGGCGGCGGTGGCAGAGCTCGCTCCGGTCTACCTGATCACCGGCACCGATCGTCCGAAGGTCGGCCGCGCCCTGCGTCGGCTCCGCGACCGAATCGGCGACGACGCGACGGAGATCCTCTCCGCCCAGGAAGCGAGCGGCGAGGACGCCGTCGCGGCCTGCAACGCCCTTGGCCTCTTTGCGGTCGAGCGCCGCCTGGTGATCATCGAGCACGTCCAGCGCTGGAAAGCCGCCGACCTGAAGGCTCTCGGCGAGTACCTCCCACGCCCGGCGCCGACGTCGGTCCTCGTGCTTGTGGGGGACGAGGTCAAGGGCGACTCGCCGCTCGCGAAAGCCGTCGCGAAGGCGGGCGAGGTGCTCGTCTACGACCTGCCCAAGCGCGGACGCAAGGCCGACTTGCCGCGCTGGGTCGAGGCCCAGCTCCGCGAGCGCGGAGTGCTCGTCGACCCGGAGGCAGCCCGGGCGATCGTCGAGCTCGTCGGCGAGAACGCCGACGAGCTCGCAACCGAGATCGACAAGCTGGCGACCTGGGCCGCCGGGGAGCGGATCGGCGAGCGGGAGGTGGCCGCGCTGGTACCGGCCCGCGCCGAAGCCCCGCCCTTCGACCTGACGGACGCGTGGGGAGCCAGGGACGTCCCCGGTGTCCTCGCCGCAAGCGAGCGGATCATCGAGCGCTCCGGCGACGCAACCCGGGACGTTCTCCTGCGGACGGCCGGCCTGATGACGTCGCACGTCGGGCGCGTCCGCGAGTGCCGTCGCCTCGACGCCGAAGGGGTTCCGCCGGCCGCGGCGGCCGAGCGGCTGAAGCGAAACCGCTACTACGTCCAGAAGCTCTACGAGCAGGCCGGAAACTTCAGCGAGGACGAGCTCGACGAGGCGATCGTCCGGCTGGCGCGGCTCGACCACGCGCTGAAGGGCGGCAGCAAGCTCCCGGGCGAGCTCGAGTTCACCCGGGCGCTGATCGACGTCGCGCGAGGGGCCGCGACGGCCTGAGCGCTGCGCTAGGAGGAGCTTCCGGAGACGAGCTTCGCGGCCTGCGCCTTCTTGCGCGCGGCGGTGTTGCGGTGCATGGCGCCGTTGGCCGCAGCCTTGTCGATCCAGCGCACGAGCTCGCGGTGGTCCGCGGCGACGCGGTCGCGATCGCCGTCGGCGACGGCCGTTCGCAACCGGCGCGTGAGCGTCTTCACGGTCGAGGCGTAGCGCAGGTTCTCGAGGCGCTCCTGCGCCGCTGTGCGGACGCGCTTCTTCTGCTGCTTGATGTTCGGCATAGCGTGAAAGAGCCCGCGGAGCGGGCCGGCCGATGGTAGCAGCCACCGCCCCGAGCTCACCGGCGGCGGGCCCCCCAAGTGGCACACATTCGGCACATTCAGGTCACCCACCCGTGCGTATCCCGCCAATAGGCTCATAGCGGGGAGGAGGTCAACGGGTACCAGCGCCCCGCAAAGCCGCCCCGGTTCTTGCGACGCGGCACCGGCTGAGTCGCTTCCTATACTCGGCCCCGTGGACGAGCCGCCTCGCGGCCGACGGCTCGCGTGGTCGACGGCGATCTTCTCGCTTGCCACCGGCATCTCCCGCATCCTCGGCCTCGTCCGCGAGGTCGTAGCTGCCTACTACTTCGGCGCCCAGGGCAAGATCAACGCCTTCACGGTCGCCTTCCAGGTGCCGAACCTCTTCCGCTCGCTGGTCGCCGACCAGGCGCTTTCCTCCGCGTTCGTGCCCGTCTTCAGCGAGCTGCTGGAGAAGGGCGACCGCAAGCGCGCCTGGCGCGTCGCCTCGAGCCTCTTCTGGCTGATGCTCCTCGGTCTCGGCGCGCTCACTGCGCTTCTGATCCTCCTCGCCCCGCTCATCATCGCGCCCTTCGGAAACCCCGGAGGCGATAAGGAGCTCGCGATCACGCTCTCGCGGATCCTCTTCCCGATCGTCGCGCTGCTCGGCGTCTCGGGCGTGATCGTCGGGATCCTCAACAGCTACGAGCAGTTCGCGATTCCCGCCATCACGCCGGTGTTCTGGAACCTGGCGATCATCCTGGGCCTCGTCCTCGGCGTCCCCCGGACCGACAACGTCGACACCCAGCTCTACATCTACGCCGGCTCGGTCCTGGTCGGGACGCTGATCCAGGTGCTCTTACCCGTGCCCTGGCTCCGTGGCCTGGACGGGCGCCTCCAGCTCGTGCTCGACTGGCGCGACCCCGCTGTCCGGAACGTCTTCAGGCTGATGATCCCCGTGACCATCGGACTCGGGCTGATCAACTTCAACGCCGTCGTCGACTCGATCTTCGCCTCGCGCCTGATCGACCCGCTCCTTGCGCCGACCGCGATCGACAAGGCCTTCCGCCTCTACATGCTCCCGCAGGGCATGTTCTCAGTCGCGATCGCGACAGTGCTTTTCCCATCGCTCTCGCGTCTGGCGGCGCGCGGGGACCTGGCCGGTTTCCGCGACCGCGTCAATCTCGGCCTGCGCCAGATCGGTTTCCTGCTCATCCCCGCCGGCGTGGTCACGGCCGTGCTCGCCGAGCCGATCATCCGGATCGTCTACCAGCACGGGCATTGGCGCCCAGACCAGACCCCGGTGACCGCGGGCGCCCTCGCTGCCTTCTCCGGCGGGCTCGTCTTCAACGGCTGGATGCTGATGCTCAACCGCGGCTTCTTCAGCCTGCAGGAGAACTGGATACCCACCGTCGTCGCGCTCGTGAACCTCGGGCTCAACGCATTGCTCGACTGGGCGTTCTACGGCTTCGGCGTCTGGGGGATTCCGCTCTCCACCAGCCTCGTGAACGTCGCCGGCGCCGGCCTGCTGCTCTGGTTCCTGCGCCGCCGGCTCGGGAGGATCGACCTCGGCCAGACTCTGCCCGCCCTCGGGCGGATCGTCCTCGCCTCCGCGGTCGCCGCCCTCGCCTACTTCGTCTGGCTGCCACTCGACGACGCGCTCGGCCGCTCGCTCGCCGGGCAGCTCGGCTCGCTGCTCCCGGCGCTCGTCGCCGCGACCGCGCTCTACCTCGGGGCCTGCAGGCTGCTCCACGTGCGTGAGCTCAACGCGCTCCTGTCGCTGCGCTCACGCGAGCCGTGATCGAGGTCCAGCCGCTCCGGGAGGAGGACCTGCCGCTCGTCCGGGGCTGGCTCGGGCGAGAGCACGTCCGCCGCTGGTGGCGCGATTCGGTCGACGAGGCGATCGACAAGCGGCGGCAAGGAATCGAGGAGGGCCGCACCGACCAGTACCTCATCGTCGTCGACGCCAGGCCGGCGGGACTTATCCAGACCTACCTCGTCGCCGACAGCCCCGAGTGGGAGGAGCTCGTCGGCGCGGAGCCCGGCCTCGCCGGTGTCGACCTGCTGATCGGCGAGGAGGAGCTCGTCGGGCGCGGCCTCGGACGCGAGGTGCTGCGGGCGTTCGCGCGGGAGGTTGTCTTCGCGCGCCCCGAGACCAGCGCCTGCGTCGCCACTGTCGAGGAGTCCAATCGCCGCTCCTGGCGCGCGTTCGAAAAGGCGGGCTTCCGGCACGTCGGCGACATCGAGGAGGAGGGGGTCCCGCACCGGCTGCTGCGGCTGGAACGCCGCTACGCTCAGTAGCAATGGAGCAGGAGCGCATCCGCAACTTCTCGATCATCGCGCACATCGACCACGGCAAGTCGACGCTCGCCGACCGGATCCTCGAGCTGACCGGAGCCGTCACCGGCCGGCAGCTTCGCGAGCAGGTGCTCGACACGATGGAGCTCGAGCGCGAGCGCGGGATCACGATCAAGGCACAGGCGGTGCGCGTCTCCTGGCGCGACCACGAGCTCAACCTGATCGACACCCCGGGCCACGTGGACTTCACCTACGAGGTCTCGCGCTCGCTTCAGGCCTGCGAGGGCGCCGTGCTGGTCGTCGACGCGGCGCAGGGCATCGAGGCCCAGACCGTCGCCAATGCGTACCTGGCGATCGAGAACGATCTCGAGATCGTGCCGGTCGTGAACAAGATCGACCTGCCGCAGGCCGACCCCGATGCGGCGGCCCGGGAGATCGCCGAGCTCGTCGGCGAGAGCCCGGACCGGGCCCTGCGGATCTCGGCCAAGACGGGTGAGGGAGTCGAGGCCGTGCTGGACGCGATCATCGAGCGGATCCCCCCACCTAGCGGTGATGTAACACTCGAAGCACCGCCGCGGGCGCTCGTCTTCGACTCGGCGTACGACCAGTACAGGGGAGTCGTCGCGTTCGTCCGCGTGGTCGACGGCTCGTTCAGGGCGCGCGACCCGCTTCGGGCGATGGCACAGGGGACTCGCTTCGAGGCCGAGGAGGTCGGCTTCTTCTCGCCCACGATGAGCGCGGCCGAGGAGCTCGGCGCCGGCGAGGTCGGCTACGTGATCACCGGCCTGAAAGACGTCAGCCGCCTGCGCGTCGGCGATACGCTCACCTCGGAGCGCCGGCCCGCCGGGGAGCCGCTGCCCGGCTACAAGGACGTCAAGCCGATGGTCTTCGCGGGGCTGTTCCCGACCGACTCGGACGAGTATCCGGAGCTGCGCGACGCGCTCGAGAAGCTGAAGCTGAACGACGCGTCGCTCTTCTACGAGCCCGAGACCTCGCAGGCGCTCGGTTTCGGCTTCCGCTGCGGCTTCCTCGGCCTGCTGCACATGGAGATCGTTCGCGAGCGGCTCGAGCGCGAGTTCGATCTCGACCTGCTCGTCACGGCGCCGAACGTCGCCTACCGCGTCGCAACCAAGGCCGGCGAGGAGCTCGAGGTGCACAACCCCTCCGAGATGCCGCGGGAAGTCGAGCGGATCGAGGAGCCGTACATCAAGGCGTCGATCATCGTCCCCAAGGACTTCGTCGGGCCCGTGATGGAGCTGAACACCGAACGGCGAGGGCGCTTCGACCACATGGAGTACCTCTCCGAGGAGCGGGTGCTGCTCGACTACGAGCTGCCGCTGGGCGAGATCGTGCTCGACTACTACGACCAGCTCAAGTCGCGGACGAAGGGCTACGCGAGCTTCGACTACGACGTGCTCGGGTTCCGCGAGGGCAAGCTCGAGCGGGTCGACGTGCTGATCGCGGGCGAGCCGGTCGACGCGCTTTCGCTGATCGTGCATCGCGACGGCGCCTACGCGCGCGGACGGCAACTGGTCGACCGGCTGCGCGAGGAGATCCCGCGCCAGTTCTTCGACGTGGCCGTGCAGGCGGCGATCGGGTCGCGCGTGATCGCGCGCGAGACCATCAAGGCCAAGCGGAAGGACGTGCTCGCCAAGTGCTACGGCGGCGACATCACGCGCAAGCGGAAGCTGCTCGAGCAGCAGAAGAAGGGCAAGAAGCGAATGAAGCAGGTCGGCTCGGTCGAGGTGCCGCAGGAGGCGTTCCTGGCCGTCCTGAACCTGGACGGGGGGAAGAAGTGAGCGCCGGCGGGGCGGTCCGGCACCTGTACGTGCACCTGCCGTTCTGCGCGTCGCGCTGCGGGTACTGCGACTTCGTCACCGTCGTCGGGCGGGGCGGTCAGCACCAGGCCTACGTGACCGCGCTGCTCGCCGAGCTCTCACTCGAGCACGAGGTGCTGGCGCCGGGGCTCGAGAGCGTCTTCCTCGGCGGCGGGACGCCGACCTTCACCGCGCCCGGCGAGCTGCGGCGGCTGTTGCACGCCCTGCCGCCGGCCGAGGAGGTCACGGTCGAGGCGAACCCGGAGACCGTCACGCCGGTGGTCGCGGCGCTGCTGCGCGAGAGCGGCGTGACGCGGGTGTCGCTCGGGGCGCAGAGTTTCCAGCCGGGGCTGCTCGCGGTGCTCGAGCGCCGCGCGAGCCCGGCCGACGTCCGGCGCGCCGTCTACGCTCTGCGTGATGTCGGCTTTGACAACATCTCGCTCGATCTCATCTACGGGATCCCCGGCCAGGGCGCCGCCGACCTCGACGCCGACCTGAGCGAGGCGCTCGCGCTGGAGCCGGAGCACCTCTCCTGCTACGAGCTGGAGGCGAAGCAGGGGACGCGCTTCACCCACGCGCACGGCGCCGAGCTCGCGCGCCAGGCCGAGGCGATGGAGTCGTACTTCGAGCGCGTCGTCGCGCGCGTGACGGCAGCCGGCTACCGCTGGTACGAGACGGCGAACTTCTGCCGGAAGCCGCAGCTCGCGGACGGGCGCGACCTGCGCTCGCGCCACAACCTCGCCTACTGGCGGAGCCGCGACTACCTGGGCCTCGGCATCGGCGCGGTCTCGACAATTCATGGACGGCGCTGGCGGACGAAACCACGCCTCGGCCCCTACCTGGCGGCGCTCGCGGCGGGCACGCCGCCCCCGCGGGAGGTGGAGGAGCTCTCGGCGCCGGTCCGGCGGTCGGAGCGGGTGCTGCTCGGGCTCCGCCTGGACGAGCCGCTCGCGCTCGGTACCGGGCTCGACCGGGCAGTCGACTGGTCGGCCGTCGAGCGGCTCGAGCGGCTCGGCCTCGTCCGCCGCGGCGACCCGGCGAGCGACACGCTCGCGCTGACGAAGCGCGGCCGCTTCCTCGGCGGTGGCGTCACGGCGGAGCTCCTGGCCTAAAATCCCTGCAAACGATGTGGGACCCGGCCGAGATCGATCTCAGTCCGCGGCAGCGGGCGCTCCTGCGCGGCGTCGTCGAGGAGTACGTGGCAACCGGGCAGCCAGTCGGCTCGCGCACCCTGGTCGAGCGGACGCGCCTGAACGTGTCGCCCTCGACCGTGCGCAGCGAGCTGGCGGAGCTCGAGGCCCTCGGCCTGCTGATGCACCCGCACACGTCGGCGGGCCGCGTGCCGACCGACCGTGGCTACCGCTACTACGCGGACCGCCTGCTCGAGCAGCTCGAGCCACAGCCGGAAGGCTTTCCGCTCGACCTCCGCTCCGCCCGGAGCGAGGTGGACGCAGCCCTGCGTGCGACGACCGAGATGCTCTCGGACGTGACACGCCTGCTCGCGCTGGTCTCGGCCCCGCCGCTGGGCACGGCGACGGTCCGCCACGTCGAGGTCCTGCTCCTGCAGCCCCAGGTGGTGATGGTCGTCGTGATCGCCTCGACCGGCAGCGTTACGAAGCGGGTCTACCGCTTCCCCGAGCCGGTCGATCCGGGTCTCGCGAACTGGGCCGCGCAGTATCTGAACGACCGCGTGCAGGGGCTGGAGCTCGGTAGCCACCTGCTCCGCCGCCGGCTCGAAGATCCTGGACTCGGCGTGCGCGAGCAGGCTTTCCTCGAGACCGTCGCGACCCTCTTCTCCGAGGCGCTGGTCTCCGAGGAGCAAGGTCTCTACGTCGGAGGGACCGCGGGGCTCCTCGAGGATCTCCGTGCCGAGGAGCTCGACGCCTATCAGCGCCTGGTCGAGGTGCTGGAGAAGCGCGCCGCGCTGCTCGAGGTCGTCAGCCAGGCGCTCGACCCCCGGCGGCCCTTCGTGCGCGTCGGCCCCGAGCTCGACCATCCGGCGCTGCGCGACCTCGCCCTCGTCGGCGCCTCCTACGGCCTCACGACCCGGACGCTCGGCGCCGTTACCCTGCTTGGCCCGGTGCGGATGGACTACGAGAAGGCGCTCCGCTCGGTGCGGTCGGCCGCGCACGAGCTCTCGCGCTTCGTCGAGGAGATCTACGAGGACAACTAGTGAGCTCGGCCCCTAGCGGCGACGCTGTCGACCGGTCATTTCAGACGGATGCGCGGCGAAGCCGCACATCCTGAGGGCAAGCATCGCAAGCGATGCCTGCGGGCGTGGGGAAGTGAGCTAGGCGCCTAGAGGGCAGGCATCGCAAGCGATGCCTGGAAGGCGACGCCTGAGCGCGGAGCTAGGCTTGGTTCCCAATGGCCTCCACCCAGCGTGACTACTACGAGCTGCTCGGCGTATCGCGTTCCGCGGACGAGGCGGAGATCAAGAAGGCCTTTCGCCGGCAGGCGCGCGAGCTCCATCCCGACGTCTCTTCCGAGCCGGACGCCGAGGAGCGCTTCCGCGAGGTCGTCGAGGCCTACGAGGTGCTCTCCAAGCGCGAGACGCGCGAGCTCTACGACCGCTTCGGCCACGCCGGCCTGCGGAGCGGCGGCTTCACGCCGTCGAGCTTCGACTTCGGCAGCCTCTCCGACCTGTTCGCCGCCTTCTTCGGCGACGACCTCTTCGGCGTGTCGACCAGGCCGCGCCGGGCGCGCGGCGCGGATGTCGCGGCCCAGGTGGAGATCGAGCTCGCCGAGGCTGCGAAGGGAACGAAGCGGGACGTCCCCTTCCCGGTCACCGTCTCCTGCGCGACCTGCGGGGGTGGCGGCGCCGAGCCCGGAACCGAGCCCGTGCCCTGTCCGACCTGCGGCGGCGCCGGGCGCCTGCAGCACGTGTCGCGGACCGCGTTCGGCGAGTTCGTCCGCTCGCAGACCTGTCCCCAATGCGGTGGAGCCGGCCGCGTGGTAGAGCATCCCTGCGCCGAGTGTGGGGGGTCGGGCCACGTGGTCGAAGAGCGCAAGCTCGAGGTCGAGATCCCGCCGGGGATCCACGACGGCCAGCAGATCCGCGTTTCCGGCGAAGGCCATGCCGGCGCACTCGGCGGGCGTTCGGGCGACCTCTACGTCCAGGTGCGGATCAGCCCGGACCCGAGGTTCGTGCGCGAGGGGAACGACATCGTCTCGACCGTCGACCTGACGATGACCCAGGCCGCGCTCGGGACAAGGCTCTCGGTCCCGACGCTGGACGGCGACCACGCGCTCGAGCTCGAGCCCGGCACACAGCCTGGCGAGGTCCGCGTCCTGCGCGGGCGCGGCATGCCGGTCCTGCAGGGCTTCGGGCGCGGTGACCAGCGGATCCTCGTGAACGTGCAGGTCCCGCGTCGCCTGACCGACGAACAGCGGGCCCTGCTCGAGTCGTTCGAGGCGAGCGCGGGGGACGACACGTACCGGGACGAGGGGTTCTTCCAGAGACTGAAGAGCGCGTTCCGCTGAGGCCGCTCCGCCGCGTGGCAGCCGTGGTCCCCGCCGAGCGGGCCGAGGCGGCGCGTGCTCTGATGATCGAGCTCTTCCCCGAAGGCTTCGAGGAGCGCGACCTCGCCGACGGCATCGAGCTCGCCGCCTACACCGACGCGGGTGGCGAGGAGCGCGTGTGGGCGGCCTTCAGCACGGTGTCGTCGGCCCGCGTCGACGACGGCTGGGACAAGCGCTGGCGGGATTTCCATCGCCCGATCCAGGTCGGTCGCCTCTGGGTCGGGCCGCCCTGGGAGACGCCGCCGACGGAGCTCGAGGCCGTCGTCATCGACCCCGGTCGAGCCTTCGGGACAGGCGGGCACGCGACGACCCGGCTTTGCCTGGAGCTCCTGCTCGAGCTCGAGCCGTCGAGCCTCGTGGACGTCGGTTGCGGCTCCGGCGTGATCGCGATCGCAGCCG
This sequence comes from Gaiellaceae bacterium, assembly GCA_035624425.1. Classification (GTDB taxonomy): domain Bacteria; phylum Actinomycetota; class Thermoleophilia; order Gaiellales; family Gaiellaceae; genus AC-32. The sequence goes on along the minus strand of DASPRN010000087.1, from coordinate 35,539 downwards.
CGCGGCTGGGCTTCGCGCCGGTCCTCGCCGTCGACCACGACCCGGCAGCGCTCGCGGCGACGAGCAGGAACGCGCGCGCAAACGGCGTCGAGCTCGAGCTGAGCTCCGCCGACGCGCTCGCCGGCGCACTGCCGCCGGTCGACGTGATCGTTGCCAACATCTCCGAGTCCTCGGTCACCCAGCTCCGTCCGGACGCGGCCACCCGGGCCGTCATCGCCTCCGGCTACCTGGAGTCGGAGCGGCCCGCGCTCGCCGGCTTCCAGGCCGTCGAGCGGCGCGTCCTACAGGGATGGGCCGCCGACCTGTTTCGGCGCGCAGAGTAGAGTCCCAGCCCCGTGGCCGGTTTTTCGGTGCGCTTTCTCGGCTGCAAGGTCTCGTACGCCGACGCCCAGGCGATCCGCGAGCGCCTGCTTGCCGATGGGCATTCAGAGCTCGAGCACGGCGAGATCGCTGTCGTGAACACCTGTTGCGTCACCCACGAGGCGGTGCGCAAGTCACGCCACGCCGCGGCCCGAGCCGCGCGGACCCATACGCGCGTCTACGTGACCGGCTGTGGCGCCAACCTCGACGCGGACGGGTTCGCGGGGCTCCCGGAGAATGTCGTCGTGGTCTCGCGGCCCAGCGAGGACACGCCCGACTTCGTGGCCCGCGATGTCGGCCCGATCGGCTGCGTTCGGGCCGAGACCGGGCTCGACCGCGTGCGGGCGTTCGTCAAGGTGCAGGACGGCTGCAGCTTCTCGTGCGCCTTCTGCGTGATCCCGCTCGTCCGCGGGGCGTCGCGGAGCCGCAGCGCCGAGGCCGTTCTCGGTGAGGTGCGGCGGCGGGTGCGCCAGGGCCACCGCGAGGTCGTCCTGACCGGTATCAATCTCGGCTGCTACCGCGACCGCGTCGCAGGGTGCTCGCTTGCCGGGCTGGTGCGGGCGGTCGGGGCGGTTCCCGGACTCGCGCGGCTGCGGCTCTCCTCGCTCGAGGTGAACCATCTGAGCGGCGAGCTCGTCAGGGCGCTGCGCGAGACGCCGACGGTCTCACGCCACCTGCACGTCCCGCTCCAGTCGGGCGACGACGGAGTTCTCCGTGCGATGGGGCGGCGCTACGACGCGTCCACGTACCTGCGGCGGGTCGCCGGGCTCGACGACTTCAACCTGACGACCGACGTGATCGTCGGCTTCCCCGGCGAGGACGAGCCCGCCTTCCGCCGGACGCTCGAGGTGGTCGACGCGGCCGGCATCTCCTCGGTCCACGTCTTTCCGTACTCGCCGCGCCCGGGAACGGCAACTGCGCTGGCCGATTCGGTTCCTCGCGAGGTGAAGCGAGAGCGGGGGGCCAGGCTGCGCGAGCGCTCTCGCCGTGCGACGCTGGAGCGCTGGCGGTCGAAGCTCGGCCGCGAGGACGTCGTGCTGGTCGACCGCCCGGGTCGCGGCTACGGCGACGACTACTCGCCGTGGCTCGTTCGCGGGCGGGTCGGCGAGCTCGTGCCCGTTCGCGGCGAGGCCGTGACGGAGGAGGGGATCCTCGCTGCCTGACGACTGCCTCTTCTGCCGGCTTGTTCGCGAGGGCGATCATGTGCACGCCGCAGACGGGTACGTCGCGATCCGCGACATCAGCCCGAAGGCTGAGACGCACCTGCTCGTGATCCCTGAGCGCCACGTTCCCAGCTTTCGCGAGATCTACGAATTCCCGGCCGACGAGGCCAAGCGGATGCTCGAATTCGTCGCCGAGGCGGCGAGGAGCGCCGGTCTCGAGGACTACCGCGTCGTCGTCAACGTCGGCGAGGGCGCCGGCCAGACGGTCTTCCATCTGCACTGGCACCTCCTCGGCGGCCGGGTCTGGGGGTTGGCCGGGTGAGCCTGATCGAGCGGCTCGAGGGCGAGTTGAAGGATGCGATGGTCGCGCGCGACGCCGAGCGCCGGAACACCCTGCGCCTGATCCTCGCCAGCCTCCGCGGCGCCGAGAAGGAGCTGCAGCGGCCGCTCCACGACGACGAAGAGCTGCAGGTCCTGCAGCGGGAGCGGAAGCGCCGGCGCGAGGCGGCCGAAGGCTTCCGTGCCGGTGGACGCGAGGAGCAGGCGGAGGCGGAGGAGCGGGAGCTCGCGGTGCTGGAGGAGTTCATGCCGGCGCCGCTCTCGGAGGAGGACCTGGAGGAGATCGTCGACGACGCGATCGCCGAGGTCGGCGCGACGAGCATGCGCGACTTCGGGCGCGTGATGGCCGACGTGATGCCCCAGGTCTCGGGCCGAGCCGACGGCTCCGTCGTCAGCCAGCTCGTCAAAGAGAAGCTCGCCTAGCCGCCACGACCATCGAGCCGTCGGGCGGGCTGTTTACGGCACGCCCAACCTCCTCCCCGAGGCGATCGTATCGAGCAAATCCGCACGCGTGTGGCACGGGACCGTGCCGAATGTGTGACGTTTCCGGGGGGGGCGGTGTGGCCCGGTGGAGCGCCTACACTGAGCCCGGAATGCAGGAGGTTCTCTCCGTATCCAACGACGTGGCGGCCGAGCTCGCGACCGTCGGCGACGGCGTGCTCGATGCGCTCCGCGACCGGCTCCGTTGCACGATCCTGCTCCGCGGCAACCGCCTGACGATCGAGGGCTCGGACCCGGATGTCGCCCAGGCGCGGGCGGTGATCGACGAGCTCGGCGAGCTCGTCGAGGGCGGGCACGAGATCGACCCGGCCACCGTCGACGCGGTGCTTGCCGCGCTCGCCCAGGCCGAGGATCTGCGCGAGGTGTTCGAGGACGTTGTCTGGCGCCATCGCGGCAAGAAGATCTCGCCGAAGACGGTCAACCAGAAACGCTACGTCGACGGCATCCGCCGGCACACCGTCACCTTTGCGATTGGCCCGGCGGGGACCGGCAAGACCTACCTGGCGATGGCCCTCGCCGTCGCCGCGCTCTCTGACCGCGAGGTCGGCCGGATCATCCTGACGCGCCCCGCCGTCGAGGCCGGCGAGCGGCTCGGCTTCCTGCCCGGTGACATGCTCGCGAAGGTCGATCCGTACCTGCGCCCGCTCTACGACGCACTCTACGACATGCTCGACCCCGACCGGCTCGCCGCGTACATGGAAAAGGGCACGATCGAGGTCGCGCCGCTCGCGTTCATGCGCGGGCGCACGCTCAACGACTCGTTCATCATCCTCGACGAGGCGCAGAATACGAGCCCCGAGCAGATGCAGATGTTCCTGACGCGCCTCGGCTTCGGCTCGAAGATGGTCGTTACCGGCGACATCACGCAGGTCGACCTTCCACGCGAGCAGGCGTCGGGCCTGATCCACGTACAGGACATCCTCGGCTCGATCGACGGGATTTCCTTCGTTCGCTTCGGCCACGAGGATGTCGTGCGTCACCGGCTCGTGCAGAGGATCGTCGAGGCCTACAAGCTGCACGCAGAAGAGACGGGCACGCAGCGCCGTCGCTAGGGATGGTCGCGGTCGAGGTGGCAAACCGCAGCGGCATCGAGATCGAGGCGGACGCCGCCGTCGCGCTCGCCCGCCTGGTGCTCGCCGAGGAGGGCGTCGACGACGGCGAGCTCGGCCTGCACTTCGTCGGCCCGGAGGAGATGCGGGAATTGAAGCGCGACCACCTCGGGGTCGACGAGGTGACAGACGTGCTCTCGTTCCCGATCGACGCACGCGACGAGCTCGAGGCCGGCCCTCCACGCCAGCTCGGGGACGCTGTGCTCTGTCCCCAGGTCGTCGGGGACGCCTGGCGGCGGCCGCTCGTGCACGGCGTCCTGCACCTCCTCGGCTACGACCACGGGCCCGAGATGGAGAGCCGGGAGGCGCGATGGAGCGACTGACCCACCGCCGCGCGCGGACGCTGCTCGAGAGCTTCAACTTTGCGGTCGAAGGGATCATCCACGTCGTCCGCACGCAGCGGAACATGCGGATCCACCTCCTGGCCGCGGTCGTCGTGCTGGTGGCCGCGGTCGGGGTCGGCGTCTCGAAGCTCGAGCTGATCGCCCTGCTGCTTGCGATCGCCTTCGTCTTCATCACCGAGATGATCAACTCGGCGCTGGAGCAGGCGATCGACGTCGCCACAACCTCGTTCGACCCCTTGGCGAAGCTCGCGAAGGACGTCGCCGCGGGCGCGGTCCTGATCGCGACCGTGAACGCGATCGCGATCGGCTACCTCGTCTTCTCGGGGGAGATCGCGAACCGCAGCTCGCGGCTACTCGACCGTCTCCGCGACGCGCCGGCGCAGGTGACGCTGATTGCGCTCGTCGTCACCGTGATCATCGTCATCGCCGCGAAGGCTTACACGGGCCGCGGCCGGCCGCTGCGGGGAGGCCTTCCGTCCGGTCACGCCGCGGTCGCGTTCGCGGGCTGGATGGCCGCGACGCTCATCGTCAGCGGCTCGCACCGCTTTCTGATCTCTTCGCTGACGTTCATCATGGCGTTGCTCGTGGCGCAGACACGTGTCGAAGCCGGGATCCACTCCGCGCTCGAGGTCACCTATGGCGGTGTCCTCGGTGCGCTCGTCACGCTGGCCGTGTTCCAGCTCTTCACATGACGGACGAGCTCTACGAGCGGGCGGCGGCGGTGGCCGAGCGGGCGTACGCGCCGTACTCGAACTACCTGGTCGGAGCGGCCGTGCTCGCGCGAGACGGCCGCGTGTTCGAGGGCGTGAACGTCGAGAACGCGTCGTACCCGCTCGGGATCTGCGCCGAGCGAACGGCGCTGGCACGGGCGGTCGTGGAGGGCGGTTGCCGGCCCGGTGACCTGGAGGCCATCGCGATCACCGTCTCGCCGTGCGGCGGCTGCCGCCAGTGGCTGTACGAGTTCCGGCTCGACCGGGTCACGTTCCGCAACCGCACGGGAGAGATCGTCTCGTACACGCCCGCCGAGCTGCTGCCCGAGACGTGGGACCTGAGCTGAGGCCACACGCGCAGCCGCCGGATGGCTCGCGTCTGGGCCCCGAAGAGTCACAGCATTGTCACAAACAGGTCAGACCCATGTGCGCTTTTCGGAGCTACGCTCCTCCCAGAGGGAGGCGGGTGGTAAGCCCCACCCTGGGTGGGGGGCGGCCCTGTTGAGGAGTGGCGTGGCCGCGGTCGCCGGGCGGCCCAACGTCGGGAAGTCGACGCTCGTCAACGCGCTCGCCGGGGGCAAGGTGGCCATTGTGTCCGACAAGCCTCAGACCACCCGGCGGCGGGTCGTCGGGATCGCCAACGGCACGAACGAGAGCGCCGGCGACTACCAGCTCGCGCTCACCGACCTGCCGGGCTTCCAGCGTCCGCTTGATCCGCTCACCGAGCGGATGCAGCGCACGGTCGACCGCTCGCTCGAGGACGTCGAGGCGGTCCTCTTCGTTCTCTCCGCACGCGAGCGGATCGGCGCAGGCGACCGCTTCATCGCCGAACGGATCTTCGGTCTCGGCGTGCCGGTTGTGATCGCCCTGAACAAGGTCGACCGCCTCAAGCCGGGCCACGTCGCCGAGCAGATGGCCCGGGCGGCGCGGCTCGGCGACTTCCACGCACTCCACCCGGTCAGCGCGCTCACCGGCGACGGGATCGACCCGCTCCGCGACGAGCTCGTCGAGCTACTGCCCGAAGGACCGCCGCTCTATGCGGTCGACCGTCGCACCGACCTCCCGCTCGAGACGCAGATCGCCGAGCTCGTCCGCGAGAAGGCGCTCCAGCTCACCCGCGAGGAGGTCCCGCACGCGATCTCGGTCGAGGTCGAGGAGCTGACCGACACCGCCGTCCGCGCGACCGTGTTCGTCGAGACCGACTCCCAGAAGCAGATCGTGGTCGGCAAGGGCGGCTCGGTCGTGAAGCAGATCGGGACGAGGGCGCGGCCGGAGATCGAGCAGCTGCTCGGCCACACGATCTTCCTCGAGCTGACCGTGAAGGCGAGACCGAAGTGGCGACAGGACGAGGCCATGCTCGAGCGCCTCGGCATCTGATGGCGCTCCTCGCCCTCTTCGATGTGGACGGCACGCTATTGCTCAGCGACGACCCGGTCGCAGGCGAGGCGTTCAACGCGGCCCTGCGCGACGTCTACCCGGTCGACCCCGCCGCCGACGCCGTCGCCCACGTTGACCACCCGGGGCAGACCGCCCCGAGGATCGCTCGGCTCGTCCTCCGCGCCGAGGGTCTCGGCGACGGGGCGATCGACGAAGAGCTGGGCGTGTGGTGCGGCCGCTTCGCCGAGCGCTACGTGGCCCTTCTCGCCAAGGCGGACACGAGCGGCTGGGCCGCCCCGCCGTACGCAGCCGGAGCGCTGGAGCGCCTCGAGGAAGGAGGCGTCCGGCTCGGCCTCCTGACCGGGAACCCGGAACCGATGGCGCGCGCCCGCATGGAGAGACTCGGCCTCGGTGGCTTCTTCTCTGAGGGCCAGGGTGCCTTCGGCTGCGATGCCGAGGACCGTGTCGAGCTGCTCGCGATCGCCCGTGAGCGCGCCGGTGGCTGGCCGGCCGAGCGAACGGCCGAGATCGGCGACACCTGCCGGGACGTCCGGACCGCGCATGCTGCAGGCGTGAAGTCGGTCGTCGTCCGCTCCCCGCGCGTCCACGGCGAGTTCCGTAGCGCTGACGCCGTCTGTGACGATCTTGCGGCGGTGGCCGAGCTCCTCCTCGCCTGGAGCCGGTAGCCGCAGCGGCGGGGATACACTCAGCGCATGGCCCAGGCGCCTGCGCTGCCCACCGGCTTCGAGCTCCCACTCGAGCCGCGCCTCCCGCGGATCGGCTCGATCGACCAGGTCGCCGTCGAGGAGCGGGCCGCCACGCTGGCCAAGCGCTCGATCAAGCGCGAGTCGAAGGTCTTCGCGCTCGAGCTGGCGGTGCGGATGACGGACCTGACCACGCTCGAGGGCTCCGACACGCCCGGCAAGGTCGCCGCGCTCGCCTCCAAGGCGGTGCGGCCAGATCCCTCCGACACGAGCGTGCCGTCGGTCGCCGCGCTCTGCATCTACCCGAACCTGGTGCCGATCGCGGTCGAGCGCCTGCGCGGCAGCGGTGTCAAGGTGGCGTCCGTCGCGACGGCCTTCCCCTCCGGCCAGTCGCCGCTCGAAGCGAAGCTCGACGAGGTCCGCTGGGTCGTCGAGCAGGGCGCCGACGAGGTCGACATGGTGATCGACCGCGGCGCCTTCCTCGCCGGCCGCTACGCCAAGGTCTACGACGAGATCGTCCGCGTGAAAGAGGCCTGCGCCGGCAAGCACCTGAAGGTGATCCTGGAGACAGGAGAGCTGGGCACCTACGACAACGTGCGCCGAGCCTCGCTGCTCGCGATCGCGGCCGGAGCGGACTTCATCAAGACCTCCACCGGGAAGCTTTCGAGCTCCGCGACGCTGCCGGTGGCCCTGGTGATGCTCGAGGCGATCCGCGACGTCTACGAGGAAACCGGCAAGCGCGTCGGCTTCAAGCCGGCCGGCGGGATCCGCAACGCGAAGCAGGCCGTCCAGCACCTGGTGCTCACGCACGAGACGCTCGGGGTCGACTGGCTGACGCCCGACCTCTACCGGTTCGGGGCGAGCTCGCTCCTGAACGACATCCTCATGCAGATCCGGAAGGAGAAGACGGGCCGCTACCAGAGCCCGGACTACTTCACGATTGACTGAGCTCGAGCGCACCGGGGACCGCGCGCCGATCCCGGCCGGCTGGGAGTACGCGAGCGCGCCCGAGTCGCGAGACCTGGTCACGCTTCGCGAGCGCTACGGCCTCTTCGTGGGCGGCGAATGGCTCGAGCCGAAGGAGACGTACACGACGATCGACCCGTCGAGCGAGGAAGCCCTGGCGGAGGTCGGCCAGGCGACCGAGGCGGAGGTGCAGCTCGCGGTGCGCGCCGCGCGCGAGTCGTTCGACAACGGCTGGTCGGCGCTGCCCGGCTCCGAGCGGGCGAAGTACCTGTTCCGGATCGCGCGGCTCCTGCAGGAGCGGGCGCGCGAGTTCGCGGTGCTCGAGTCGCTGAACGGCGGCAAGCCGATCCGCGAGTCGCGCGACGTCGACCTGCCGCTCGCGGCGGCGCACTTCTTCTACTACGCGGGCTGGGCGGACAAGCTCGAGTACGCCTTCCCGAACCGCACGCCCAGGCCGCTCGGCGTCGCCGGGCAGATCATCCCGTGGAACTTCCCGCTGCTGATGCTGGCCTGGAAGATCGCACCGGCCCTGGCCGCGGGGAACACGGTCGTGCTCAAGCCTGCCGAGACGACGCCGCTCTCCGCGCTCCATTTCTGCGACATCCTCCGCCAGGCCGAGCTGCCGCCGGGCGTCGTCAACATCGTCACCGGCGACGGCTCGACCGGCGCCGCGCTGGTCGAGAGCGAGGTCGACAAGGTGGCCTTCACCGGCTCGACCGAGGTCGGGAAGGCGATTCAGCGCCGTCTTGCGGGCACCGGGACGAAGCTGACGCTCGAGCTCGGCGGCAAGGCCGCGAACGTGATCTTCGACGACGCCGCGCTCGACCAGGCGGTCGAGGGCATCGTCAACGGGATCTACTTCAACCAGGGCCACGTTTGCTGCGCCGGCTCGCGCCTCTTGGTGCAGGAGTCGGTCTACGAGGACGTGGTCGACAAGCTGAAGCGGCGGCTGACGACCCTGCGCGTCGGCGATCCGCTGGACAAGAACACCGACGTCGGCGCGATCAACTCTCGCCAGCAGCTCGAGAAGATCACCGAGCTCGTCAAGAGCGGGGAGGAGGAGGGAGCCGAGATCTACCAGCCGCCCTGCCGGTTGCCGGAGAAGGGCTACTGGTTCGTGCCGACCGTCTTCACCAACGTCGCGCAGAGCTACCGGATCGCGCAGGAGGAGATCTTCGGGCCGGTGCTCTCGGTGCTGACCTTCCGCACGCCGGACGAGGCGGTCGAGAAGGCGAACAACACGCCGTACGGGCTTTCGGCCGGCGTCTGGACGGAGAAGGGCTCGCGGATCCTCTCGATGGCGCAGCGCCTGCGCGCCGGGGTGATCTGGGCGAACACCTACAACCGCTTCGACCCGGCCTCGCCGTTCGGCGGCTACAAGGAGTCGGGCTTCGGCCGCGAGGGCGGCCGCCACGGTCTGGAGCCGTACCTGAGGTTCGAGTGAGCGAGGAGGCAAACAAGGCTCTGGTCCGCCGCTTCTACGAGGAGGTATGGGCGCGCGGCAACCTGGATGTCGCCGACGAGTTGTTCGCCGACGAATACGAGCGCCACGACTTGCGCGAAGGAGATCCGGTGCCTGGCCCCGAGGGCCAGAAACAAATCGCGGCCGCATTTCGCGCGGCATTCCCTGACCTAACCTGGGAAATCGACTTCGTCCTCGGTGACGGCGACTTCGTCGCCGGGCGCTGGACGGCGACGGGGACGCATCTCGGCCCCTGGGCCGGCGTCGAACCGAGCGGCCGGTCGATGCGGTTCTCGGGGATCAATGTCTTCCGGTTCGCAGACGGGAAGGTCGTAGAGATCTGGAACCACCGCGACGACCTTGGGCTGATGCAGCAGCTCGGCGCGCCTGTATACGCAGGGGCGGCCGAGTGAGCAGGCTGCCCGTCCGCAAGACCTACAAGCTCTTCATCGGCGGAGAGTTCCCACGCTCGGAGTCCGGGCGCACCTACGAGGCCGAGGGGCAGAACGTGGCTCGCGCCTCGCGCAAGGACCTGCGCGACGCGGTGCGCGTGGCCCGGCGCGCCTTCGGCAAATGGTCCGGGACGACGGCGTACAACCGCGGCCAGGTGCTCTACCGGGTCGCCGAGATGATGGAGGCCCGGCGCGCCGAGTTCGCCGAGCTCTGCTCGGGGCCGCAAGAGGTCGAGCGCTCGATCGACCGCGTCGTCTGGTACGCGGGCTGGGCCGACAAGCTCGCCCAGGTGCTCGGTTCGTCGAACCCGGTCGCGGGCCCGTACTTCAACTTCACGGTGCCGGAGCCGACCGGCGTCGTCGGGATCCTGGCGCCGCCCGGGCCGGCGCTGGCGGGGCTCGTCTCGCGTGTCGCACCGGCGATCGTCGGTGGCAATGCGGTCGTGGTCGTCGCCTCGGAGCCGCACCCGCTGGCGGCGATAGAGCTGGCCGAGGTGCTGGCGACCGCCGACGTCCCGGGTGGCGTTGTCAACATCCTCACCGGCCGCCGGGACGAGCTGGCGCCGGTACTGGCCGGGCACATGGACGTGAACGCGCTCGACGTCTCCGGCGCGGACGGGCAGCTGCCCGAGCTCGAGGAGCTCGCCGCCGAGAACGTCAAGCGCGTCGTTCACGGCGCGCCGGACGACCAGAGCCCGTGGGAGATCGCAGGCTTCCTGGAGCTGAAGACCGTCTGGCACCCGATCGGGGTCTGACCCCGACACGAAGGCTCGGCCGCCATGTTTACGGCACACCCAACCTCCTCCCCGAGGCGATCGTATCGGCGAAAGCCGCGCGCGTGTGTGACGGCTTTGCGCCAGAATTGCAACTTCCTGTGACCGGCGCGCGCCGCTTCAGCCAGGCGATCTCGGAAGGGGACGGGATCTCGCTCGTCGCCCTCGTCGGCGACCTCGAGTCGGCGCGCGACGCCGAGGAGCAGGGCGCCGAGGCGCTGGTCGTCAGCCTTCCCATCCAAGGGCTCGGGGAGGTGACCGCCCTGCCGGTGCTCTGGCGGCCGCCCGGCGCTCCCGAGTCCGCCGAGCAGGCCGGCGCCGATGCCTGCGTGGTCTCCATGGGCTTCGACGAGGAGGACGGCGACCTCGAGCGGCTTCACCGGGAGGCGCTCGCGCTCGGGCTCGATTGCGTGGTCGAGGTCAGCAGCGAAGAGGAGCTGGAGCGGGCGCTTGAGCGGATCGACCCCGAGATCCTGCTGCTCTCGAGCGAGGGCGAAGGCGACGGCGGGCCGCTCGACGGTGCTCTCGAGCTGTTGCCGGACGTGCCCGCCGGGAAGCTCGCCGTCGCCGAGCTCAACGCCGCGGGGCGCCACGAGGTCGACGAGCTCGAGCGCGCCGGTGTCGACGCCGTGATCGTCGACGCTCGAAACCTCACCGGTCTGGCCGGCGAGCCGCCGCCCGAGGTCTGAGACGAAACGCCCGGAGAGTGTCTGGGGCGGCCCCCGCCTCGCGCTCGTCGCGATCCTCGGCGCCGCCGCCGCCCTCCGCATCGTCGGGATCGGCTACGGCCGCCCCTTCCCGCTCTTCAGCCCGGACGAGCAGAACATCGTCCCGCGCGCCTGGCACATGGTCCACGGCGGCGGGCTCGACCCGCACTGGTTCGACTACCCGAGCCTCCTCCTCTACCTGCTGGCGCCGTTCCAGAGCTTCGAGGGCTCGCCGTCCTACCTCGCGGGCCGGCTCGTCGTGCTGGTGCTCGCGCTCGGGGCCGTCGCCGCCGCCTGGTGGCTCGGGAGCCGCGCATACGGCGGCCCGGCCGGCGCGGTGGCCGCTGCGCTCGTCGCGGTCGAGACCACGGAGGTCGCCTACTCGCGGATGGCCGTCACCGACGTGCCGCTCACCCTCGCCGTGGCCGTCTCGCTCGCGCTGCTCGTCGCCGGCCGGATCGAGCTCGCCGGGCTCGTCGCGGGCCTCGCCACGAGCATCAAGTATCCGGGGATCTTCCTGCTCGTCCCGCTGGCGGTCGCCGGGTGGCGGGAGCCGCGTCGGCTGGCGATCGGGCTCGGGCTCGCGGTCGCCGGCTTCTGCGCGACGAGCCCGTTCTTCCTCGTGCACTTCGAGAGCGCCGTCGGCGACGCCTACCGCGTGCAAAAGCTCGCGCGCGAGGGCTGGCTCGGCTTCGAGCACGACCACGTCGCCCCGATCGCGTTCGTGGCGAGGCTGTGGCACGGCCTCGGGCCGGCGCTGATCGTCTGCGTGATCGGCCTCGTGGTCGCGCTCGTCCAGCGCCGGCGGGCCGATCTGATCCTCGGCTCCTTCGTAGTCGTCTACTTCCTCGACCTCTGCACGCTCGGGGCGCACTTCGACCGCTACGTTCTGCCGCTGTTGCCGGCGCTCGGCGCGCTGGCGGGGAGGATGCGCGGCCTGGCGCCCGTCACCCTGCTCCTGCTGGTGGTGCCGCTGACCTGGTCGATCCGCGACGCACGGACGCTGACGAAGACCGACACGAGGGTCGTCGCGCACCGCTGGATCGAGAGCCACCTGCCGCACGGCGCCCGGCTGGCCACCGATTCGTCGCTGCCGCCATTCGCCGGCTTCCGCGTGCTGAAGCTCGCGCTCCCGCTGCCCCAGGAGCCCCACGCCGACCCGAATCGCAACGTCGGCCGCCTCCGGCGAGAGGGCGTTCGCTACGCCGTCGTCACGGGCGCGATCGCCGACCGCGTCCTCGCCGCCCGCGAGGACTATCCGGGCGAGACCCGCTTCTACGAGTCGCTGCGGCGGACGAGGCGGATCTTCTACGTTGCGCCCGGGGGCCGCTATGCGGGTCCCTGGGTTGCCGTCTACCATTTCTCCCCGTGAGACGGGTCGCAGGGGCACTCTCGCTTCTCGCGCTGGCGCTCGCCCTCGCGGGCTGCAGCGATGGAGGCGGCCGCGCGGGCGCGGCGGTCAAGGCGAAGCCGGCCTGCCCGGCGGCCAGGGGCTGGCAGCAACTCGCCGACAGCATCCACGCGCCCGTCTACTGCCCCCGCTGGATGCCGGACCCGCTCAACGGCGTGATCAAGGGGCAGTGGAACAACATCTACTCGGTCTCCCCGGACCGGAGCTACCTCGTCGGGTTCATCTGGTTCGAGCACGGCAGCGGCGAGCTGCACGTCAACCTGCGCGGCTATCCGGGCCGGACGAGGATCCCGAAGTGCCCGGCCCCCGTCGGCAAGGGAACGCTCCCCTGCTTCGCCGACCCGCGCGGCCAGCTGCGCGCGAACGGCATCGACGCGACGGTCTACACGGTCAACCAGGGCGCCGACCAGTGGCACGTGCTCCTCGCCTGGCACCGGAAGGGCTCCCTGTACACGCTCAGCCAGCACGTGGCCGCGCCGCTGAGCTACGAGCAGGTCGTCGTCGACCTGAAGAGGATGCTGCGCGACCTCGTCCTGGTCGCGCCCGGGGCCTGATGGGAACCACCCGCCGGGGATTCCTCGCCGGCGCGGCCGCGGGGGCGCTCGGGGCGGCCGGGATCTACGAGCTCGTCGACCAGCTGACCACCTCCCCGACCCGTACGGCGGCGAGCGGGCTGCCGGCCGAGCAGCACCTGCTCGAAGGGCTCCAGGTCGTCCGCGACAACGGCGTGGCCGTGATCGTGCCGCCGCTGCACCACCAGGTCGTGACGGCCACCGTTCGGACGAGCGACCTGCGCGCGGCCCAGCGGGATCTCGAGGACGCGCTGGCCGGGCTCGACCGCCGCTTCGCGCCCACCCCGGCGGGGCTCGGCGTCACGGTCGCCTGGGGCCTGCCGTACTTCGAGCGCCACGTGCCCGAAGCGTGGGCGAAGCACGGCCCACACGACCGCCGGGCGGGCAAGCCGGCGCTGCTGCCGGCGATCCGCTTCCCGAGCGACCCGCGCTCGACGACGCTCGAGGAGAACGACGTCGCCGTTCTCCTGCGCAGCGACTCGCTCGACCACCTCGCCGCGGGCGCCAAGGCGCTCTTCCAGGACCTGCGCGTGCTCGAGCCCACGAGCATCCGCAAGGGCTTCGCCGGCGGCGGCTTCGGCGGACAGCGGAGCCTGCCGAAGCAGATGGCGATGGCCGCGGGAGTGCACGGCGCCGACCTGATCCCCGACACCTCGGAGCTCTTCCTCGGCTTCACCTCGACCCAGGCGGCCAACCTTGGGCCCGGGCGGATCGCCAACCTCGAGACGCTCGGCTACACGGACGCCGCCGGCGGCTACTTCCACGGCGGCACCCACATGCACCTCTCGCACATCTTCGAGGACCTGGAGGCGTGGTACCTGAACTTCGACTTCCAGGAGCGGGTAGACACCGTGTTCCGGCCCGGCCTCCACGTGCGCGAGAACGAGCAGACCGTCCCGCAGGGGCCGACCGCGGCGGCCGGGGCCGCGGAGGTCGAGCGCGACTTCCGCCGCCTCGGGCGGATCGGCCACAGCGCCTCGATCCAGCCGACGTCACGCCTGCCCGCCGATGTCGTCGGCCCGGACGGAACGGTCTACCTCAAGGGCACCGCGATCCCGCAGCGCGCCGACTTCAACACGCTCGACAACCCGTTCTTCTGGCGGCCGGCAGGCGTCGACCACCATCCGTCGGCCGGCGTGCACTTCGTCGTCTTCAACCCGACGAGCGACGACTTCCACCGCAACCGGCTGGCGATGGACGGCGTCCTGCCGGACGGCACGCGCCTGCGGCTGGCACCCGGCTCGAGGCCCCAGGGCATCAACTCCGTGCTGCACACGACGCACCGGCAGAACTTCCTCGTCCCACCGCGGAGCCACAGGTCGTTTCCTCTGGCCGAGCTCTAGCCCTGAGGCGCCGAACTCAGCCGAAGAACGCGCGCGCCACGTCATACCAGTCGTCCGGCACCGTCTTCAGCTCGGCGGTCGCCTCCTCGAGCGAGACGTCGACGATCGCGTCGCCTCGCAGCGCGGCCATCCGGCCGAAGCGGCCCTCGTGGACGAGGTCGGCGGCCTTCAGCCCGTAGCGTGTCGCGAGCACGCGGTCGCGAGGGGTGGGGGAGCCGCCGCGCTGCACGTGACCAAGGACGGTGACCCGGGTCTCGAATCCGGTCGTCTGCTCGATCTCGTGTGCGATGCGCGCCCCGATCCCGCGCTCCGAGAGCCGCACGTGGCCGAACTGGTCGAGGTCGCCCTCGTCCGCGGCCCCTTCGAGCTCGTAGCCTTCGGAGACGACGACGATGGAGAAGTCCTTGCCGCGGCGGTGGCGGCTCTGGATCTCCTCGCACGTGTCCTCGATCGAAACCGGGTGCTCGGGGATCAGGATCACATCCGCGCCGCCGGCGATGCCGCTGACGACTGCGATCCAGCCCGTGTGGCGGCCCATCACCTCGAGCACCATCACGCGGTTGTGCGACTCGGCGGTCGTGTGCAGCCGGTCGATCGCCTCGGTGCAGATGTAGACGGCCGTGTCGAAGCCGAAGGTGTAGTCGGTGCCCGAGAGGTCGTTGTCGATCGTCTTCGGGACGCCGACGACCGGGAAGTCGTGCTCGGCGTGCAGCCGCGCCGCGACGCCGAGCGTGTCCTCGCCGCCGATCGCGACAAGGGCGTCGAGCCCTTCGCGCTCGAGGTGGCCGAGCACCGCCTCGACTCCCCCGTCGAGCTTGTAGGGGTTCGTGCGCGAGGTGCCGAGGATCGTCCCGCCCCGCGGCAGGATGCCGGAAATCTCGCGCGGCCCGAGCGCCTCGAACATGCCGTCGACCAGCCCGCGCCAGCCCGCCCGGATGCCGACGACCTCGTGGCCGCGGGAGAGCGAGCGTCGCGCGACCGCCCGGATGACCGCGTTCAGGCCGGGGCAGTCGCCGCCGCCGGTGAGGATCCCAACCTTCACGGTCGCATCCTACGGGCCAGGCGCTGCGAGCACGGGCATCGCCGTCATCACCGAACCGCGTCTGAACGGGCGCATAGCCACGCCGAGTGCCGAAGGTGGGAGTCGAACCCACACGGGGCTTGCACCCCACCGGATTTTGAGTCCGGCGCGTCTACCAGTTCCGCCACTTCGGCCTGAGGCCTAGGGTATCGCGGCCGGTCGCCGGCTCGGCAGGACCGCGTTCTTGCCGAGCCTTGCCACGGCTCCTCGGGCAAGTAGGAGAGGGCTCACAGGGGAACCATCGGTTCACCCGTGCTCCGTTATCCGCGGTACTCGCTTGCAATAGGGCCGCCAATCGCTCCATACTCGCCTTCAGCGGGCAGTGGTGCCTGCGCTCGATGTGACGGATCCGGCTGACGAAGGAGGAGGCGTGAGGCGAGGCATCATTCTTGGAGGGGTCGTCTTGACCCTGGTATTCGCTCTGATGGCATCTGCCTGCGGGAGCAAGAAGAGCAGCAGCAGCAGCACCTCAAGTAGCGGCGGCGGCGGCGCGACGGCACTGCCCGCCTCGTCCTGCGGGCCGATCTACTACCAGGGCTCCGGCAAGCCGACCTACATCATCCCGTCCGATCTCCCGCTGCAGGGCTCCGGCCGGACGCAGACGATCCAGATGACGGACGCGATCAAGTACATGCTCAAGAAGGCGGACTTCAAGGCCGGCAAGTACACCGTCGGCTACCAGTCCTGTGACGACTCGACCGCGCAGGCCGGCAAGTGGGTTTCCGGCAAGTGCTCGGCGAACGGCAATGCCTACGCGCAGAACAAGAGCGTGATCGGCGTAATCGGGACCTTCAACTCCGGCTGTGCCGAGATCATCATCCCGATCCTGAACCGGGTGGCGGGCGGCCCGGTGGGCATGGTCAGCCCCGCGAACACCTACGTCGGCCTCACGCACAGCGGTCCGGGAACCGTGCCGGGCGAGCCTGAGAAGTACTACCCGACGGGGAAGCGCAACTACATCCGGATGGTGGCCGCAGACGACTTCCAGGGAGCCGCCGACGCGTTGTTCATGCAAAAGCAGGGCGCCAAGAAGGTCTTCATCCTCAACGACAAGGAGGCCTACGGCCTCGGCGTCGCGACGGACACGAAGAACTCGGCAGCCAAGCTCGGGCTGAAGGTCGTCGGCTTCACCGCCTGGGATCCCAAGGCGTCGAGCTACGAGGCGCTCGCCACGAGGATCAAGCAGTCCGGCGCGGACTGGGTCTTCCTCGGCGGCCTCATCTGCGAGAACGGCGCGAAGCTGATCTCGGACCTGAAGGCGGGGCTCCCCGGCGTGAAGCTGATGGCTCCGGACGGCTTCAGCGACTTCACGGCAAACGGGGCGTCGGGCGTCGGCATGTACATCACCGTCGCCGGCCAGCCGCCGGAGAATCTTACCGGCGCCGGCAAGGACTTCGTCCAGAACTTCGGAGCCCAGATCGGCACGGCGGTGAACCCGTACTCGACGTACGCTGCCCAGTCGATCGCCGTGCTGCTCGCTGCGATCGCGGCGTCGGACGGCACGCGCCCAAGCGTCACCAACCACCTCCTCCACACGAAGGTGACCGACGGCATTCTCGGATCCTTCACGATCAACTCCAACGGTGACACGACCAAGAACCCGGTCACCGTCTACCAGCAGGTCGGCTCGGGCAAGAGCGGCACGGGCAAGACCTTCAAGGTCGTGGTTCCGCCCGCGAATCTGGTGGCTGCGGCCTAGCGGGAATCGGCAAGCACGGCTTGGGGGAGGGCCCACGGGCTCTCCCCCAAGCCGCTTCAGGAGAGGCGCGTGGTCTCAGAGGCGAGTCAACAACCGTTGGCGGCACGCACGGGCTACCGGCCGAGCGTCACCGGCATCGTCGGGCTGTCGCTCGTCCTGCTCCTCGTGGCCTGGCTCGGCGTCAACTTCTACAAGACGCCGTCCGACTTCATCCAGATCTTCCTGATCGGCTTCACAGTCGGCGCCCTCTACGCGCTGATCGCGCTGGGCTACACCCTTGTCTACGGCATCCTGGAGCTGATCAACTTCGCGCACGGCGACGTCTTCATGCTCGGCTCGATGATGGCGGTGACGGTCGTCGGCACGAGCCTCTTCAACCTCCACCAGGGCCAGGCCTGGTACGTGCTCTGGCCGCTCGTGATCGTGGCCTTGCTCATCTGCATGGCCTTCTGCGGAGGGCTGAACGTCACTGTCGAGCTGATCGCCTACCGGCGGCTGCGCCACGCGCCTCGCCTGGCGCCGCTGATCACGGCGATCGGCGCCTCCTTCATCCTCCAGAACGTCGGGCTCGCCTGGAAGGGGCCCAACTACGTGCAGACGGCGTCCGTGCTGCCGACCGGGACCGTCTTCTCGACCCATGGCGTCGAGTACACCTGGGAAAAGCTGATCGTCCTGATCGTCACGACTCCGGTCCTCCTGCTGCTCGTCTGGCTCGTACAGCGCACGCGCCAGGGGAAGGCGATGCGCGCGGTTGCCCAGGACAAGGACGCCGCCGCGATGATGGGGATCAACGTCAATCGCACGATCTCGTTCACGTTCCTGATCGCCGGTGCGCTCGCCGGCGTCGCGGGCCTGCTCTATGCGCTCTACGCCGGGTCGGTCCGCTTCGATCAGGGCTTCCAGCTCGGCCTGATCGCTTTCACCGCGGCTGTCTTCGGCGGGATCGGCAACCTGCCGGGAGCCGTCCTCGGAGCGGTCCTGATCGGGCTGATCCAGGCGTTCAACGAGGGTCTTACCTGGCACGCCCCCGGAAGTGACTGGACCCAGTCGATCGTCTTCGGGCTCCTGATCCTGATCCTGGTCTTCCGCCCCGAGGGGCTCCTCGGCGAGAGGACACCGGAAGGTGGCTAGGGTGGCGCGGTCCGACATCGACGCCGCCGGCCTGCAGAGCCGCGGGCTGCGAATGGGGATCGGGGCCGTGCTGCTCCTGATCGCGGTAGCCGCCGAACACGGCTTCGGCAGCCTCGACATCTCGACCTTCTACTTCCTCGCGGTCCTGGCGATCATCTACGTCCCGCCGTGGGAGGACGTGCCCGTCGTGGGCCGGTATGCCCGGGCGACGATCGCGATCGTCATCGCGTTCACGTACCCCTTCTTCTGGGACAAGCTGTTCACCGTCCCGATCTTCGGTGAGTTCCCAAGCGTGTCGACCGGCGTCGTGATGCTCGTCTTCATCATGATGGCCGTCGGCCTCAACATCGTCGTCGGCTACGCGGGGCTCCTGGATCTCGGCTACGTCGCCTTCTACGCGATCGGCGCCTACGTGGCGGCCTGGTTCGCCTCGGTGCAGTTCCCGCACGCCAACGTCCACTTCGGCGCGGTCGGCGTCGCCCACAACCTCCCCGGCTTCCACATCTCGATCTGGCTGCTGCTGATCGCGGCCGGCTTCTTGACCGCGGGGGTCGGCGTGATCATCGGCCTGCCGACGCTGCGCCTGCGCGGCGACTACCTCGCGATCGTGACGCTCGGCTTCGGCGAGATCCTGCCGCAGATCGCGCGCAACAGCGACAACTTCTTCGGCACCGGCTTCAACCTGACGAATGGCCCGAACGGGATCACGCCCATCGACTCGCCAGGCTTCTTCGGCGTCAACTACCTGACCGGCTCGGGGACCTTCTGGACCTCCGAGCGCCTCTTCTACTGGACCGGCTTGCTCCTGCTCCTGTTCACGATCTTCTGCTCGGTGCGCCTGCGCGACTCGCGGCTCGGCCGCGCCTGGATCGCAATCCGCGAGGACGAGACCGCCGCCGCCGCGATGGGAGTTCCGCTGATGCGGACGAAGACGTGGGCCTATGCGTCGGGCGCCTTCTTCGGTGGGATCGCCGGCGCCTACTACGCCAGCTTCAAGAGCGCGACGTTCCCCGGTGACTTCTTCTTCAACATCTCCGTCTTCATCCTCTGCATGGTCATCCTCGGCGGCATGGGCAACATCTGGGGGGTGATCTTCGGCGGGGCCTTCCTCGCCTACCTGGACCAGGAGGGTCTGGCGGACAGCGGAGCCTGGATGCATACACATCTCCACATTCTCAGTGGTGACACCGTGCCCAAGTACGAGTTCGGGATCTTCGGGGTGATCCTGCTGGTCACGATGCTCTTCCGGCCCGAGGGGCTGATCCCGAGCACGAGACGCGCGGCCGAGTTCCACGAGGGGGGAGAGTTCGCCGAGGAGTACCTGTACGACGTCCAGCACGAGGGGAACTGATGGCCGACCTGCTGACAGCCCAGATGGTCCGGAAGGAGTTCGGCGGCCTCGTCGCGGTCAACGACGTCGACTTCACGATCCCGGAGGGGGCGATCGTCAGCCTGATCGGGCCCAACGGCGCCGGCAAGACAACGTTCTTCAACATGCTGACCGGCGTCTACAAGCCGACGGCCGGCCGGATCGTGTTCGCCGGCGAGGACATCACGGGCAAGCCGCCGCACGCGATCACCGCGCGCGGGATCGGCCGGACGTTCCAGAACATCCGCCTCTTCCAGAACATGACCTCGCTCGAGAACGTGCTCGTCGGCATGCACTCGCGGCTGAAGGGCGGCATCGTCCGCAGCGTTCTGCACACCCCCGGCATCAAGCGCGAGGAGCGTGAGGCGACCGAGCGCGCCAGGGAGCTGCTCAAGTTCGTCGGGCTCCAGAGGCGGGATGACGCGACTGCGAACAGCCTTCCGTACGGCGACCAGCGCCGGCTCGAGGTGGCCCGCGCGCTCGCGACCGAGCCGAAGCTCTTGCTGCTCGACGAGCCGACTGCCGGCATGAACCCGCAGGAGTCGGCCGACTTCACCAGCTTCGTCGCGAAGCTCCGCGTCGAGCAGAAGGTCGCGGTGCTGATGATCGAGCACGACATGCGCGTCGTGATGGGCATCTCCGATCGGGTTACCGTGCTCGACTACGGCGAGAAGATCGCCGAGGGCGGGCCGAAGGAGGTCCAGCGCGACCCGCGCGTCATCGAGGCGTACCTGGGATCGGCGGCGGTGGCCCAGTGATCCTCAAGCTCGAGGACGTCCACACCTACTACGGGTCGATCCACGCCCTCAAGGGCGTCTCGCTGGAGGTCGACGAGGGCGAGATCGTGACGCTGATCGGCGCGAACGGCGCCGGCAAGTCGACGACCTTGCGCTCGATCAACGGGCTCAACCACCCTCGCAAGGGGACGATCACCTTCCAGGGCGAGAACATCACGCAGGAGGCTCCGCACAACATCGTCAAGAACGGGATCGCGCAGGCCCCTGAGGGCCGCAAGCTCTTCCCCCGGATGAGCGTGATGGAGAACCTCGAGATGGGAGCCTTCCAGCGAACCGACAGGCAGGGGATCAAGGAGGACATGGATCACGTCTTCACGCTCTTCCCGCGCCTTGCCGAGCGCAAGACGCAGAAGGCGGGGACGATGTCCGGCGGTGAGCAGCAGATGTGCGCGATCGGGCGCGCGATGATGGCGCGGCCAAAGCTGCTACTGCTGGACGAGCCCTCGATGGGGCTCGCCCCCGTTCTGGTCGAGCGGATCTTCGAGACGCTGGTCGAGATCAACAACGAGGGCACCCCGATCCTGCTCGTCGAGCAGAACGCGCTGATGGCGCTCGAGGTCGCCAAGCGCGGCTACGTGCTCGAGACCGGCCGCGTCGCGCTCGCCGACGACGCCAAGTCGCTCCGCGAGAACGAGCAGGTCCGCAAGACCTATCTCGGCGAGGACTAGCGGAGCGCGGCGGAGTACGATTTGTGCTTGACCGGCCGGGATAGTTGGCGGCCCGGCCTCCAGCAGAGGGAAGGAAGTGTGATGCGACCGCCAAAGAAGCTTTTTGCAGCAGGGCTCCTCCTGCTCGCGCTCACGGTGCTCGTCGCGGCTGGTTGCGGCAGCAAGAAGGCGAGCCCGGGTGGGACTTCGACCGCCACGACCACGGCTACGTCGACCACCGGAGCGAACAGCAAGATCGCCGCAGAGGTCCCCGCCGCGATCAAGTCCAAGGGGATGCTGACGGTCGCGACGGACGCGACCTATCCGCCGAATGAATTCGTCGCGTCCAACGGCAAGACGGTCACCGGCTGGGATCCCGAGCTCGCTCAGGCGCTGGGCAACGTGCTCGGGCTGAAGGTCAAGCTCGTCAACGCCACCTTCGCAACGATCATCCCTGGCATTCAGGCCGGCAAGTACGGTCTCAGCCTGTCCTCCTTCACTGATACCAAGGAGCGCCAGAAGGTCATCGACTTCGTCACGTACTTTACGGCGGGCACGTCCTTCTACGTGAAGACCTCCGGTGGACCTACGATCAACTCGCTCGCCGATCTCTGCGGCCACTCGGCCGGGGTCGAGAGCGGGACCACCCAGGCCGACGACGCGAAGGCCCAGAGCGCGAAATGCAAGAGCGCCGGGAAGCCCGGCGTGAAGGTCGCCACCTACCCTGACCAGAGTTCCGCAAACCTGGCGATCTCGAGCGGACGGCAGCAGGTGGGCATGGCCGATTCGCCCGTCGCGGCGTACATCGCGAAGCAGTCGAACGGGCAGTTCAAGGTCACCGGCAAGTCGTACAACAACGCCCCGTACGGGATCGCGATCCCGAAGGGCAACGGGATGGCCAAGCCGATTCTCGACGCCCTGAAGCAGCTGATGGCCAACGGCACATACACGAAGATCCTGCAGAAGTACGGGGTCCAGGCGGGCGCGATCACCAACCCGACGATCAACGGCGCGATCAGCTAGGCGGAGGCGCGCGCCGAGGCTCGGGATGGCGACCGACACCGCGGAGCCTGCCGCCTCCGAGGAAATCAAGCCGATCCCGGTCCGCCACCCCGGGCGGTGGGTGGCGATCGGGATCCTGGCGTTCCTCGGCATCGCGCTCGGCAACTCGATGGCGTCGAACTCCCGCTTCCAGTGGGGAGTCATTCGCCACTTCCTCTTCGACGACCGCATCCTCCGCGGTGTCGTCGTCACGATCGAGCTGACCCTCAGCGCGATGGCGATCGGGATCGCGCTCGGCGTGCTGCTGGCGGTGATGCGCCTCTCCCCGAATCCCATCGTCGCCAGCGTGAGCTGGGTCTACATCTGGCTCTTCCGGGGCACGCCGGTGCTCGTCCAGATCCTGCTCTGGTACAACATCGCCGCGCTCTATCCCCGCTTCTCGCTGGGGATCCCGTTCGGCCCGACCTTCGCGCATTTCAGCGCCGCATCGGTGATCACGCCGTTCGTGGCCGGGATGCTGGCGCTGGGGCTGAACGAGGGCGCCTACATGGCGGAGATCGTGCGTGCCGGGATCGTCTCGGTTCCGGAGGGCCAGACGCAGGCGGCGCAGAGCCTCGGCATGACCCGCCTGCTGACCATGCGCCGGATCGTCCTCCCGCAGGCGATGCGCGTGATCATCCCCCCGACCGGGAACGAGACGATCTCGATGCTGAAGACGACCTCGCTCGTCAGCGTGATCGCGCTGTCGCCCCCGGAGCTCCTCTACGCCGCGCAGCTCATCTACTTCGTGAACTACCGCGTGATCCAGCTTCTGCTCGTGGCCTGCATCTGGTACCTGGTTCTCACGACGATCGCGACGATTGGCCAGTACTACGTTGAGCGGCACTACGCACGCGGAGCCTCGCGCGAGCTTCCCGATACCCCCCTACAGCGTCTCCGCCGGAATCTCTTCACGCGCCGACCAGCGACCCAAGAGATTGCCGAAGCATCCGGAGAGCGACGATGAGCCCGCCGATGGTCAAGGCCGAGGCCGTGCGCAAGCGCTTCGGCCGGCTCGAGGTCCTGAAGGGCGTCTCGCTCGAGGTGGAGGCCGGCGAGGTCGTCTGCATGATCGGTCCTTCCGGGTCGGGGAAGTCGACCTTCCTGCGCTGCATCAACCACCTCGAGAAGATCGACGCGGGCCGCCTCTCGGTCGACGGCGATCTCGTGGGCTACCACCAGGTGGGCGACAAGATCTACGAGCAGCGCGACGCGGAGGTCTGCCGGGACCGCTCCGAGATCGGGATGGTCTTCCAGCAGTTCAACCTGTTCGGGCACATGACCGCGCTCCAGAACGTGATCGAGGCGCCTGTACACGTCAGGAAGGTGCCGAAGAAGCAGGCGATCGCGGCGGCGAAGGTTCTCCTCGAGCGTGTCGGGCTCGGGCATCGGCTCGACAACTACCCGTCGCAGCTCTCGGGTGGCGAGCAGCAGCGGGTCGCGATCGCTCGCGCCCTTGCGATGGGGCCGAAGCTGATGCTCTTCGACGAGCCCACGTCAGCGCTCGATCCGGAGCTCGTCGGCGAGGTGCTGGAGGTGATGAAGAGCCTGGCATTCGACTTCAAGACGACGATGATCGTCGTCACCCACGAGATGGGATTTGCCCGCGAGGCCGCCGACCGCGTTCTGATGATGGACGACGGGAAGATCATCGAGGAGGGGCCGCCGGAGCACTTCTTCACCGCCCCCCGCGAGGAGCGGACGAAGCAGTTCCTCTCGGCGATCCTCTAGACGACGACACGCAGCGGGAACTGAGGCGTCGCTTGCGATGCCGTCTCAGGACGCGCGAGCTTCGCTCGTGCGTCCTTTCGGCCGTCCGGCCGAAACGCGGAGCGGAAAATACGGAGGCGAGAGGAGGTACCCCACGCGCGCGCGCCCGCCGGCGCGGCCGTGGGCCATCTCGAGCGCGGCGCCGAGGCCGCCGGCCGGGACGAAGCCGAGCTGGCGGGCAGCGACCGCGTCCCGGCAGCCGGCGACGACGACCGCGCCGACCCGGCCGAGAGCAGGCGCGCAGCCGGCCCAGTCGGCGAACGGCAGCAGCGGGTGGCAGGTCCGTCCTTCGCGGTAGCCCGCGAGCTCGCGCGCGTCGGTCGCGACCTCGTGTTCGAGCTGGGCGAGCTCCTCCGGCTCGCGCGGCCCGGTGCCCAGCGCCTGGAAGACGGTGCGGTACGGCTGCTGGGTCGGGTGCGCGAAGTGGCGGTTGAAGCGGTTGAGCAGGATCACGGTGCCGCCGTCGGCGACCGGGAAGCGGTCGCGCCAGAGGCGCAGAGCCAGCCCGAGGCCGAGGTAGGCGGCGAGCAGCGGGTTCGGCCGCTCCCGCGGCAGGTGCGGAGTCGTCCTCGGCACGCCGATGCAGATCGCGTCGAGCTGGCCCTCGAGCGTGGCCGACCGGGCCTCGACCGCACGCAGCAGCGCTTCGGCGTGCGCGACCGAAGGCGGGCCGGCGAACGCGGCGGCCGCGCTCAGCTCGCGCCGGAACGAGCGGATGACGCGGTCGCGCGCAAAGCCGGGCATCAGCCGCAGCCCGTGCCGGAAGGGTGAGCGGGCGATCCGCTCCAGCGCTTCCGGGTCATACGGGTAGCCGCGCGCGGCGCCGGTCAGCCGGGGCTGGTTGAGGACGAGCGAGGCGCCGAGCAGCGGCACGCGCCGGAGCAGAAGCCGCTCGAGCTCGAGCGCGATCCTCCAGCCCTGAGAGACGCCGGTCTCGAGCAGCGAGTAGGCGCCGGCCGCGCGCAGGGGCTCGGCGTTCGCCGCGCCGAGCAGGGTCGCCGGGCCGCCGTGCAGCACGGTCTCGGCCGCGCTGAGCGTCACGACGAGATCCGTCTCGACGAGCGCCCGGTTGACCCGGAGCGGCACGCCTCCGGCCGAGCCCAGCTCGGCGAGCTCCGGGTCCTCGGCGTCGTGGATCGCGACCGAGCCCGCGAAGCCGCGCGCGAAGGCGGGCGAGACGATCCCGAGCCGCTCGAGGTCGCGCTGCGCCGGCCTGCGCTGGAGGCCGCCCGCGACGAGCAGCGTCTGGCGCTCGCCGGGGATCCCCGCACGCTCCAGCTCGGCCGAGACCGCAGCGAGCGCCGGCTGGCGGGGATCGACCTGCGCGGCCGGCAGCGGCAGCGCGGGCGGCTCGACCACGATCGTCGCGCGGCCGCCCTTCGGCGCCAGCGCGGTGAGCGGCTGGCCGGCGAGCGGGAAGCGGAGCGCGTCCCGCAGCGCCGCGCGCACGTCGGCAACCGCCTCGCCGGGAGGCGGCGGCTGCAGGACGACCGCGTCCTCCGGAGCGTCGACGACCACGACGCTGCTCCCCGACAGGAGCGGCAGTTTCACGGAATGTGGCGGTAGAGCCGGAGGAACACCCGCCGGAAGCCGCGCTTCGGCCAGAAGCGCGAGGCCCAGAGGTTGGTCATGCGCCAGTCCGTCGTCATCACGGGGATGCCCTGCCCGTGCGCCCAGGCGAGCACGTGCTCGGTCAGCGCCCGGCCCACGCCGGTGCCGCGCGCCTCGGGCTCGGTCGAGCCCTGCGCCAGGTCGATGCTGTTCTCGGGGACCCGCAGGTCCGGCGGGCGCCGGTAGAGGAGGATGTGCCCGACGACGCGGCCGTCACGCTCGGCGACGAACAGCTCGTACTGGTCCCAGCTGTCGTCCTCGTGCCATTCGGCGAGCACCTCCTCGTAGGTCTGCGGGGCGACATTGGAGAAGCTCGGCGAGGGTTCCATCGCCTCGGTCATCGCCAGCTCGAGCCGCGCCGCGACCGCGAAGTCGTCCGGCGTTCCCGGCCGGATCGTCGCGCCGCCGCCGAACGGCTCATCCGCCGGCCCGGTCTCGCGGATCGCCATCGCGGCCGAGGCGCCAAATGAGAGCCGGAACCACGCGTCCGCGAGCTCGGTGTCGTGTGACGGCAGGAAGACCGCGTGCTGCCGGTAGCCGTCGTCCACCCAGCGTTGCGCCGCGGCCGCGTAGAGGTCGCGCATCGCCTCCCGGTCGCCCTCGATCGCCTGGCCTGCGATCCCGCTTCGCATCCACGTGATGCCGCGGAAGGTGATGGGCGCAGCGATCAGGTAACCGCGACCCGGCGCGAACACGCCCGAAGCGCCTTCCGTGCGCCACTCCTGTTCCAACGCGGCGAGCGGGTCGCCGAGCTCCGGGAGCAGCGGTTCCGCCTCCCGGTGGCGGGCGTGACGGGCCGCCAGAAGGGCAGCCGCATCGTCGAGGTGCTCGTCGGCGAAGGCAATGACTTTGGGGCCGGCCATCGGACGTAGACTCGCAGAGATGTCTCCGAAGACGCTCACCGGAGCCGAGCTGCAGCTCGACGATGCGCCGGCGCGCGATTCCGAGCTGTTCCTGGTCGACGGAAACAACCTCGCCTACCGGGCCTTCTTCGCCCTGCCCGAGGAGCTGGCGACGAGCGAGGGCTTCTCCACGAACGCGCTGCTCGGCTTCACGAACATGCTCTTCAAGCTGCTCGCCGACTACCGGCCGAAGGGCGTCGCCGTCGCCTGGGACACGCGGCCCGTCCACCGGACCGAGCTGCTGGAGACGTACAAGATCGAGCGCCGCCCGATGCCGGACCTGCTCCGCGAGCAGTTCCCGTACTTCCGGCCGATCGTCGAGGCCTTCGGCTACCGCAACCTGGAGTTCGAGGGCTGGGAGGCGGACGACGTGATCGCGACGCTGGCGCACCAGGCCGACGAGGCAGGGATCAAGACCACCGTCGTCTCGACCGACCGCGACGCCTTTCAGCTCGTCACCGACAACGTCGCGCTGATGATGACCCCGCGCGGCGTCTCCGACGTCCACGTCTACACGCCGGAGCGAGTGGAGGCACGGCTGGGGATCACGCCGGAGCAGGTGCCGGACTTCATCGCGCTCAAGGGCGACCCCTCCGACAACATCCCGGGGATCCCGGGGATCGGCGACAAGACCGCGGGCCAGCTCATCGCGAAGTACGGGTCGCTCGAAGAGGTGCTCGAACATGTGGACGAGCTGACGCCGGCCCGCGCGAAGGCCGTCCGCGAGCACGCCGACCAGGCGCGCGGCGCGAAGGTGCTGGCGACGATGCGGACCGACCTCGAGCTCGGCAGCGATCCGGCCGAGCTGGTGCTCTTGCCGCCCGACCGCTCGAAGCTGAAGGAGATGTTCCGGCGCTTCGAGTTCCGCAACCTGCTCGGTCGCGTCGACGAGCTCGACGCCGCGGTCCCCGCCGCCGCCAGGGTCAAGCCTGCGGGCGTCAAGGTCCCGTGGCGCGAGGAACTTAGTAACACAGTGTTACTAGGTGGGGGAACGGCCGGGATCGCCGGGGACGCGGAGCGGATCGCGGCGGCGGCGGCGGGGGAGGAGGTCGTCGTCTCGCCGCGGCCGGAGCGGCTCGAGGGCGAGCTCGTCGCGCACGACGCCAAGGCGCTCGGCGTGGTGGACGCGGTCGACGACACGATGATCCTCGCCTACCTGATCGACCCGGGCCGGGCCGAGTACGACCTCGACGACCTCGCGGCCGAGTACGGGCTGGAGCTCGTCCCCGACCCGGACGCCGAGGAGGAGACCGCGAGGCTCGTCCGACACGCTGCGGCCACGCTCCGCCTGCGCGACCCGCTGCTCGAGCGCGTCCGCGAGCGCGGCGCCGAGTCGCTCTACCGCGAGATCGAGCTGCCGCTCACCGCCGTCCTGACCGCGATGGAGCACGCCGGCGTGAAGGTCGACACCTACCGCATGGGCGAGATCACGGCCCGCCTCGCCGACCGCGTCGAGGAGCTCGAGGCAAAGGCCTACGAGCTCGCCGCCGAGGAGTTCATGCTCGGCTCGACCCAGCAGGTTGCGCGGATCCTGTTCGAGAAGCTCGGCCTCACGCCCGGCCGGAAGGGCAAGACCGGCTACTCGACCGACAGCCGCGTCCTGCGCACGATCCGCGGCGAGCACGAGCTGGTCGGCGTGATCGAGGAGTGGCGGGAGTACTCGAAGCTGCTCAACACCTACCTCGGCCCGCTGCCGTCGATGCTCGGCGAGGACGGCCGCCTGCACACGACGTTCAACCAGACCGTCGCGGCGACCGGTCGTCTCTCGACGACCAACCCGAACCTGCAGGCGATCCCGATCCGCACCGAGCTCGGCCGCGAGATCCGTTCGGCCTTCGTCGCCGAGCCGGGTCACAAGCTGATCTCGGCCGACTACTCGCAGGTCGAGCTGCGGATCCTCGCGCACGTCTCCGGCGAGCCGAAGCTGAAGGAGTCGTTCGAGCGCGGCGAGGACATCCACACGACGACCGCCGCGGAGGTGCTGGGCAAGGACCCGGCGACGCTGACCAAGGACGAGCGCAACGTCGCCAAGATGGTCAACTTCGGGATCATCTACGGGATCTCGTCGTTCGGGCTCTCCGAGAACCTCGAGATCCCGCGCGACGAGGCGCAGGCCTACATCGACGCCTACCTGGCGCGCTTCCCGCACGTGCAGGACTTCATCGAGCGGACGATCGAGCAGGCGGCCCGCGACGGCTACGTGACGACGCTCTTCGGTCGCCGCAGGCCGGTGCCGGAGATCCGTGCCTCGAACCGGCAGACGCGCTCGCTCGGGGAGCGGCTGGCCGTCAACTCGGTCATGCAGGGCACGGCCGCCGACGTGATCAAGCGGGCGATGGTCGCGATCCACGACCGGCTCCTCGCGGAGGGCCGCTCGGCGCGGCTCGTCCTCCAGGTGCACGACGAGCTGCTGCTGGAGGCGCCCGAGGTGGAGATCGCGGCCGCCAAGAAGCTCGTCCGCGAGGAAATGGTCGGCGCCTTCGAGCTCGACCCGCCCCTCGAGGTCGACGTCGGCGCCGGCGACGACTGGAACGCGGCCAAGGACTGAAAGCCCCGGCCCTGGCGCAAAGCGGGTCGCCAAGCGGCCCGCGGCTATACTGACCGGCTTCCGTGATGGCCAACGAAACCGTAGACCGCGAGCAGCAGCAGCTCGACGACCCCGGCGTCTGGACGACGACCGAGGACGGCGAGCGCGTGCCCGACTACGAGTCGACCTTCCCGACGATCAACGAGGGCGAGGTTGTGCACGGCACCGTCGTCCGTGTGGACAAGGACGAGGTGCTCGTCGACATCGGCTACAAGTCGGAGGGCGTGATCCCCGTCGCGGAGCTCTCGATTCGCCGCTCCGTGAACCCGGCCGACGAGGTCAACCTCGGCGACGAGGTGGACGCGCTCGTGCTGACCAAGGAGGACGCCGAGGGCAGGCTGATCCTCTCCAAGAAGCGCGCCCGCTTCGAGATGGCGTGGAAAGCGATCGAGCAGGCGGCCGAGTCCGGAGACCCCGTCGACGGCAGGGTGATCGAGGTCGTCAAGGGCGGCCTGATCCTCGACCTCGGCGTGCGTGGCTTCCTGCCCGCCTCGCTGGTGGACATCCGTCGAGTGCAGGACCTCGACGAGTTCCTCGGCCAGGAGCTGCGCGCGAAGGTGATCGAGCTCAACCGTTCGCGCAACAACGTCGTGCTCTCGCGCCGCGCGGTGCTCGAGGACGAGCGCAAGGAGCAGCGGCAGCAGATCCTCGACCGGCTCAACCCCGGCGACGTCGTCGACGGCCAGATCTCCAACATCGTCGACTTCGGCGCCTTCGTCGACCTGGACGGCATGGACGGCCTGATCCACATCTCCGAGCTCTCGTGGTCGCACGTGAACCACCCGTCCGAGGTGCTCGAGATCGGCCAGGACGTGAAGGTCAAGGTGCTGGACATCGACCGCGAGCGGCAGCGGATCTCGCTCGGCCTCAAGCAGACGCAGTCCGACCCGTGGCAGCAGGTGCTCGAGACGTACCACGAGGGCGACACGGTCGAGGGCAAGGTCACGAAGGTCGTCACCTTCGGCGCCTTCGTCGAGATCCTGCCCGGCGTCGAGGGGCTGGTGCACATCTCCGAGCTCGCGCAGCATCACGTCGAGAACCCGCGCGAGGTCGTGTCCCAGGGCGATCTCGTCAGCGCCAAGATCATCGAAGTCGACGCCGAGCGGCGCCGGCTTTCGCTCTCGCTGAAGCGCGTCGAGGGCGGCGGCGTCACCCAGCGCGCTGACGATTCGGAGCCCGTCGAGGGCACGCCGAACCTCGAGCTCTCCGAGGAGGTCTTTCCGGAGGGCGCCGCGCCCGCCGCCGAACCGGACGAGGCCGTGGAGCCCGTCGCCGAGGTCGAGGCACCGGCCGAGGAGGAGCCGGCCGCCGAGGAGCTCCTCGACGAGAGCATCGAGGCCGACGCCGTCGCACCGGACGAGCCGGGCCCTGGCGACTCCGAGGGCGAGCCCCCCGCAGCACCCGAGTAGCAAGGCGCTCGCTTGCGACGCCGATCAGGGAGGCCGGGCCGGCTTACCGGCACGGCCGTCTGATGGAACGCCCCCTTGCCGTCGCCATCACCGGCGGCATCGGAGCGGGGAAGAGCGAGGCCCTCGCCGCCTTCGCACGTCACGGCGCGGCGACCGTCTCCAGCGACGAGATCGTCCACCGGCTGCTGCGCGAGGACGCCGGCGTGCGCGAGGCGCTGCTCGAGCGGTTCGGTGACCGGATCCTCGACGAGGCGGAGCAGATCGACCGGAGCGCGATCGCCGACATCGTCTTCCCCGATCCCGAGGCGCTCGACTGGCTCGAGGGGCTGCTGCACCCGCTGGTGTCGCGTGAGTACCTCGAGTGGCGCGAGCAGCTCGGCCGGCTGCCGAACCCGCCCGCCGTCTGCGTGACCGAGGTGCCGCTGCTCTACGAGGTCGGCGGCCAGGACCGCTTCGACGCGGTGGTAGTCGTCACCGCCCCGCCGGAGATCCGGGCCGCACGCACGCGGGTCCCGTCGGAGCTGCGCGAGCCGCGGCTGCTTCCGGACGAGGAGAAGGCCGCCCGGGCGAACTACGTCTACGTGAACGACGGCTCGCTGGAGGAGCTCGACGCGTTCGTCGCCGGGGTGATGGACGACCTCTTGGGGTGAAGAAGCTCCTGGCATTGCTCGTTGTCGCCGTTGTCCTCGGCGGAGGCTTCGCGTACGTGCACTCGACCGAGCCCGGCTGGTACGTGCGGCTCGTCTACCCGCTCCGCTACCAGGCGATCGTCCGCGGCCACGCACACAACTACCGGCTCGACCCGGCTCTGCTCGCGGCAGTCATCTACCAGGAGAGCAAGTTCCACGTCCACGCGCGTTCGAGCTCCGGCGCGATCGGCCTGATGCAGCTCCTGCCGTCGACCGCGAAGGGGATCGCCGTCCACACCGGCGGCTCGCGCTTCCGCGTCGCGGACCTGGATGACCCGGAGATCAACGTCCGCTACGGCGCCTGGTACCTGCGCCATCTGCTCGACAAGTACGGCGACGAGCGGACGGCGCTCGCGGCCTACAACGCCGGCCAGGAGAACGTCGACACCTGGCGCAGCGAGGGGCGGGGGATCGCCTTCTCGGAGACCCGGCACTACGTCTCGCGGGTCGAGCACCTGAAGACGCTCTACCGGCGCGGCTACCGCACGCAGCTGTACGGTGCATCACCGTAGCGCTTGACAGACATCGTGAATGATGTCATAGTGACGTCATCATGCAGCTACAACGGTATGTCGATGCGCTCAGAGCCGACCTGACAGCGGTCGCGGAGCTCGGCGACGACGCCACGGCGGAAGCCGCCTCGCGTCTCGTCGTGTCGCTCCAGGCCTCGATCGGCCTGCGCCTGCTCGATGCGCTCTCGGAAGCGGCGCTCGAGTTGACCGACAGGCTTCCTTCCGGCCACGTCGAGGTCAGGCTGGCCGGGCAGGACCCCGAGCTCGTCTTCGTCGGGGACGAGCCCGAGCCGGCGCCCGCGGCCGCGGCAGACGACGGCCACACCGCCCGCATCTCGCTCCGGCTCCCCGAGGCCCTCAAGACCGCGGTCGAGTCCGCGGCCGCACGCGACGGCGTCTCGGTGAACACCTGGATCGTGCGGGCGCTCACGCGCTCGACGACGTCCGGCACGTCCGTGCAATCAGGCAACCGGCTCCAGGGCTGGGCCCGGAGCTAGCAAGGAGGGGACGATGACATTGCGAGAGGACGCGGCGATGAGGACCGAGAACTTCGAGACTCCCGGGCCGGTCAGGCTCGACCTCAGGCTCGGAGCGGGGGAGATCAGGCTCGCGAGCGGCGAGTCGGGCACCACGACGGTCACGCTCGAGCCGCTGCGCGACAACGAGGCGACGGCCCAGGCGATCGCCGACGCGCGCATCGAGCTGCGCAAGCGCGCCGAGGGCCACGAGGTCGTCGTCGACGTCCGCGACAAGCGCTTCCGCCGGGCGGAGGTGCTCGTCGAGGTCCGCTGCCCCGACGACGCGGGCGTGAGGGCGAAGACCGGCTCGGCAGGCGTCGAGGGCTCCGGCCGCTTCGGGTCGATCGAGGTCGAGACCGGCTCGGGCGACGTGCAGTTCGGCGAGCTCAGCGGCGACGCGAAGGTGAACGCGGCCAGCGGCGACGTGGAGCTGGGCCGGGTCGAAGGCGACCTGCGCGCGAACGCCGCCTCCGGCGACGTGCAGGTGGGTGCGGTCGCCGGCGACTCGAAGGTCAACTCGGCCTCTGGCGACGTGGAGCTCGGTGAGGCCGCCGGCGCGCTCGAGGTGAACAGCGCCTCCGGCGACGTCCAGGTCCGGGAGACCCGCTCGTCCGTGAGCCTCAACACCGCCTCGGGCGACCAGACGATCGGCTCTGCGAGCGCGGGCAAGGTCACGCTCAAGTCGGCCTCCGGCGACCTGAAGATCGGGATCCGCGAGGGCTCGACGCTCTGGGTCGACGCCCGCTCGCGCAGCGGCGACGTCAGCTCCGAGCTGCCGGTCTCCGACACGCCGCCGGAGGGCGACGCGCCGCACATCGAGCTGCGCGCCCACACGATGAGCGGCGACATCACGGTCGTCCGGGGATGAACCCGCTCGAGGCGACGGAAGCGCCGCGGCGACGCCTGCGGTTACCCGCGGCGCTCAAGCTGCGTGACTTCCGGCGCTTCTGGATCGGAGAGACGATCTCGCTCTTCGGCGACCAGATCTCGCTGATCGCGGTCCCGCTCGTCGGCGTGCTCGTTCTGAACGCGAGCGCGGCGCAGATGGGGCTCCTCGGCGCGGCGGAGCTGGTCCCGAACCTGCTCTTCTCTCTGCACGCCGGCGCACTCGTCGACCGGCGCGGCCGTCGGCGCCAGACGATGATCTTCACCGCCTTCGGGCGCGCCGCGCTGCTCGCAACGATTCCGGTCGCGTACTGGCTCGGCGTCCTGACGCTGGCGCAGCTCTACGTGGTCGGCTTCCTGGTCGGGACGATGAGCGTGCTCTTCTACGTCTCGTACCAGGCGCTCTTCGTCATGCTCGTCCCGCGCGAGCGGTACCTCGAGGCGAGCTCGCTCCTGAACGGCAGCCGCGCGTTCTCGTTCATCGCCGGGCCGAGCATCGGCGGGCTGCTCGTCCAGGCGTTCTCGGCCCCGGCGGCCCTGGTCGTCGACTCGCTCTCGTTCCTCGTCTCGGCATTCAGCATGTCGTCCATCCATCCAGAGGAGCCGCCGACCGAAACCGCCGAAAGCGGCCACCTGAAGGCCGGGATGTCCTACCTCTGGCACTCCGCGATCCTGCGCTCGTCGCTGCTCGCGACCGCGACGATCAACTTCTTCAACTTCGTCTTCTGGGCGCTGTTCTTCCTCTACGCGGTCCGCTCGCTCGGCGTCAGCCCCGGCGCGCTCGGACTGGTCCTCGGCGCCGCCTCGGTCGGCGGCCTGACCGGCTCGATCGTGACCGGCCGGATCAGCGACCGGATCGGCGTCGGGCCTGCGTTCGTCCTCGGGTGCGTGCTCTTCCCCCTGCCGCTCGTGCTCGTGCCGCTCGCCGGCGGCGCGAACTGGCAGATCCTCGCGTTCCTGTTCGCGGCCGAGTTCCTCTCGGGCTTCGGCGTGATGGTCCTCGACATCACGGCCGGCTCGATCCAGGCGGCGCTCATCCCCGACCGGCTGCGCTCCCGCGTCTCGGGCGCCTACATGGTCGTCAACTACGGCGTGCGGCCGGTGGGCGCCCTCGTCGGCGGCGCGCTCGGCACGTGGATCGGACTGCGGTCGGCGCTCTGGGTCGGCTCGCTCGGCGCGATCGCCGGCGTGCTCTGGCTGATCCCCTCGCCGTTCCTGCAGCTGCGCGACCTCCCCGAGCCGGACGCGGGCTAGGCCTCGCTAGCCTTAGCTTCCTGGTGGAGCTCAAGACCTCGCAGGCCTACAGGCCGACCGGCGACCAGCCGCAGGCGATCGCCGAGCTCTCGGCCGGACTGCGCGAAGGGGAGCGCTACCAGACGCTGCTCGGCGCCACCGGGACGGGCAAGACGGCGACGATGGCCTGGATCGCCGAGCAGGTGCAGCGCCCGACGCTGCTGATCGCGCACAACAAGACGCTGGCGGCCCAGCTCTGCAACGAGCTGCGCGAGTTCTTCCCCGACAACGCGGTCGAGTACTTCGTCTCCTACTACGACTACTACCAGCCGGAGGCCTACGTGCCCCAGGCCGACCTCTACATCGAG
Source organism: Gaiellaceae bacterium (assembly GCA_035624425.1). Classification (GTDB taxonomy): domain Bacteria; phylum Actinomycetota; class Thermoleophilia; order Gaiellales; family Gaiellaceae; genus AC-32. The sequence goes on along the minus strand of DASPRN010000087.1, from coordinate 997 downwards.
AAGGACTCGTCGCGGAACGACGACATCGACCGCCTCCGCCACGCCGCCACGGCCGCGCTGCTCTCGCGCCGCGACGTGATCATCGTCGCCTCGGTCTCGGCGATCTACGGCCTCGGCTCGCCGGAGGAGTACGAGAAGCGCGTCGTCCTGCTCACGGTCGGCGAGGAGCACGACCGCGACCTGGCCCTGCGCAAGCTCGTCGACATCCAGTACGCGCGCAACGACACGCTGCTCGGCCGCGGCCGCTTCCGGGTCAAGGGCGACGTGGTCGAGGTGCAGCCGGCCTACATGGAGTCGGCCTACCGGATCTCGTTCTTCGGCGACGAGGTCGAGCAGATCACGCACTTCGACCCGTTGACCGGCGAGGTCTACGGCAAGATCGACCACCTGGCGCTGTTTCCGGCGACCCAGTACGTGACCTCCAAGCCGACGATCGAGCGCGCCTCGGAGCAGATCCGGCACGAGCTCGAGGAGCAGGTGCGGATGTTCGAGTCGCAGGGGAAGATGCTGGAGGCGCACCGCCTGCGGCAGCGGACCGAGTACGACCTGGAGATGATGCAGGAGCTCGGCTTCTGCAACGGGATCGAGAACTACTCGCGCCACCTCGACGGCCGCCCGGCGGGCTCGCCGCCCCACACGCTGCTCGACTTCTTCCCGTCCGACCTCGCCGTCTTCGTGGACGAGTCGCACCAGACGGTGCCGCAGCTCGGCGGCATGTACGAGGGCGACCGCTCGCGCAAGGAGACGCTGGTCGAGCACGGCTTCCGGCTGCCCTCGGCGCTCGACAACCGGCCGCTGCGCTTCGACGAGTTCCTGGCGAAGGTGCCGCAGCTCGTGTTCGTCTCGGCGACGCCGGGCCCGTTCGAGCTGCGTCACTCGACGCGCATCGCGGAGCAGCTGATCCGCCCTACCGGGATCGTCGACCCCGAGGTCGAGCTGCGCGCGACCACGAACCAGATCGACGACCTCCTGAACGAGATCCGCCGCCGCGAGGAGG
>DASPRN010000064.1:0-18065 GCA_035624425.1 Gaiellaceae bacterium | reverse complement strand
GGCTCGAGGCGCCTCCCCGATAGGGTCTGCCGGAATGGCGTGGGGCGACGGCTTCTATCGCAGGGCCCGCGAGAAGGTCGAGCAGCGCACCGGAGAGCCGGTCGAGGTGATCGGGTGGGCGAGCCGGTCCGGGGCGACGGGGACCGTGATCGCGGGAACGGCGCTGCGAGGCGCCGAGGTGGCGGCGGGCAGCCCGGTCCAATCGGGAGTCGCGGCGCCGCGCGGGAGGATGCAGGCATGCGGAGGCCAGCAGGGCGCTCGGCTGCCGATGAACTTCATGGTTGCGCTGACGCCGACCGCCTTCCGCGTCTTCAAGATCCGCAAGACCTGGACGGGTCTCAGGCTCAAGAAGGAGCTCGGGTCGCTGCCGCGAGAAGGGCTCCAGGTCGAGATCGAAGACGGCGGGATCGTCAAGCGCTTTCGCCTCGCCGGCGCCGACGGCTCGGCCCTCGGCTTCGAGATGACGCGCTCCAAGTTCGCAACGACCTTCGCGGACGATCTCCGCACCGCGCTCGCCTCCTGACTAGGCGGTCAGGTCTGCGGCCAGCTCGTCGAAGGCGGCGACGAAGGCGTCGCAGTCCTCCTCGGAGTGGGCGACGGTCAACGTCCACTCCTCCTCGCGGCCCGGCGTCATGTAGACGCGGCGGTTCATGTTGTAGAGCCAGGCGAGATCGGCCAGCTCGCCGTCCTGGTTCGCCTTGAACGAGTCGTAGTCGACGAGCGGCTCGGGCGAGAACGTGACGCAGCCCTTGGCGCCGAGGCCGACCGCGTAGCCGGGCAGGCCGTGCCGCTCGATCACGTCCTGGCAGCCCTTGAGCAGCCGCGCCTCGAGCCGCTCGAGCAGGTCGTACGCCTCGGGCGTGAGCACCTCGCTCAGGCTGGCCCGCGCGGCCGCCATCGCGAGCGGGTTCCCGTTGAACGTGCCCACCTGGTAGACCTCGCCCTTCTCGACCGGCTCGAACGCCTCGTCGGTGCCGCCGATGGCGCCGGAGGGCACGCCGCCGCCCAGCGCCTTCGCGAGCGTGACGATGTCGGGCGTGACGCCGTAGCGCTCGATCGCGCCGCCGGCCGCGACGACGAGGCCGGTCTTGACCTCGTCGAAGACGAGCAGAACGCCCAGCCGCTTCGTCAGCTCGCGCACCGCCTCGAGGTAGCCCGGCTCGGGGAGGATCACCCCGAGGTTCATCATCGCCGGCTCCATGATCACGCAGGCCGGCGGCCGGCCCTCCTCGAACAGCCGCTCGATCCGCCGCTCCATCGCCTCGGCGTCGTTGAACGGAACGGCGATCGTCAGGTCGGCGACCGACTGCGGGATCCCGGCGCCGTAGGGGAGCGACGCGTAGTTGTCGCGGTCGCCGATCTCGTCGTAGGGGACGCCGATCGAGACCATCACGTAGTCGTGGTGGCCGTGGTAGGAGCCGAAGATCTTGACGATCGTCTCGCGGCCGGTCTGCGCGCGGGCGATGCGGATCGCGTCCATCGTCGCCTCCGAGCCCGAGTTCACGAAGCGCCAGCGCGGCAGGCCGAAGCGGCGCTTCAGCTCCTCGGCGACGAAGACGGCGTCCTCGGTCGGGGCTGCGAAGTGCGTGCCGAGCTCGAGCCGCTGCTCGATCGCCCGCGTGATCGCCGGGTGTGCGTGGCCCTGCGGCATCGAGCCGAAGCCGTTGTGGAAGTCGATCCGCTCGGTGCCGTCGACGTCCCAGACCCTCGAACCCGAGCCGCGCTCGAGGTAGATCGGCCAGGGATGGCGCTCCTGGTAGGCGGAGGCCACGCCGCCTGCAAGCGCGCTGCGGGCGCGCTCGAACATCGCGCGGGACGCGGGGGTGGCCTCGTCCAGCCGCCGCTGCTCGCGGTCGGTCAGCTCCGCGATCCTGGCGCGGTCGAGCTCGGCGGTCGCGCTGATGCTCATGTCTGCATTCTCACCTGCCGGGCGGGCGTTGCCTAGGCGGTGCGAAGATGGCCGGCATGTCGAGCCCGGCCCGACGCGACCTTCGCGCCCTGTTCGATCCCCGCTCCGTGGCGGTCGTCGGCGCCTCCGACGATCCCGCGAAGTGGGGCCAGTGGCTCGCCCGCGGCGCCGTCCAGGGCGATCACCGGCGTGCCGTGTATCTCGTCAACCGGGCCGGCGGCGAGGTGCTCGGACGCCCGGCCCACCGCTCGCTCGAGGAGCTGCCCGAGGCTCCGGAGCTGGTCGTGCTCGCGGTCCCGGCGGCGGCGTTCGAGGAGACCGTCGACGCCTCGCTTGCGGCGGGCGCGCGGGCGATCGTCGTGATCGCGGCCGGCCTGGGCGAGAGCTCGGAGGAGGGGCGCCGGCGCGAGCAGGCCGTCGTCGAGCGCGTTCGCGCGGCGGGCGCCGTGCTGGTCGGCCCGAACTGCATGGGCCTCTACGACGGCGAGGCCGACCTCGACCTCGCCACGAGCGACTTCGTCCCCGGGGGCCTTGGGCTCGTCTCCCAGAGCGGCAACCTCGCGATCGAGGTCTCGCTGCTCGGCAAGGAGGCGGGGCTCGGGATCTCCCGCTTCGTCTCCCTCGGCAACCAGGCCGACCTGGATGCGGCCGACGTGGTCGAGGCGCTGGCGGAGCACGAGCCGACGAGGCTGATCGCGGTCTACGTCGAGGACTTTCGGGACGGCCGGGCCTTCGCGCGCGCCGCCGCCGGCTCCGGCAAGCCGGTCGTCCTGCTCGCCGGCGGGCTCAGTGAGACCGGCGTTCGCGCAGCCCGCTCGCACACCGGCGCGCTCGTCAGCGCGTCGTCCGCGGTGGACGCGGCCTGCCGCGCCGCGGGGATCGTCCGCGTCTCGACCCCGCGCGAGCTCGTCGAGGTCGCCCAGCTGCTGCTCGCGCCGAACCAACCGGAGGGCCGCCGCGCCGCGATCGTCACCGACGGCGGGGGCTCGGCTGTGGTCGCCGCCGACCTCGCGAGCGCCGCGGGGCTCGAGCTCCCCACGCTCTCCGACGAGCTCTCGGCAGAGCTGGCGGCCGTGCTGCCGGAGACCGCGACGACCACGAACCCGGTCGACTTCGCGGGCGCGGGCGAGCAGGACCTGCGCTCCTACGAGCGCGTGCCCCGGCTTCTGCTCGAGTCCGGCGAGGTCGACGCCGTGCTCCTGACCGGCTACCTCGGCGGCTACAGCGCCGGCTCGGACGAGCTGCGCGGCCCCGAGACCGAGGCGGCGCGAGGGCTCGCGCGCGCGGCGGCGGAGGCGGGGCGGCCGGCGGTCGTCCAGACGATGTACTGGCAGGAAGCCCCCGCGGTCGCGCTCCGCGACACGGGCGTTCCCGTCTACCGCGACGCAGGTGCGGCGATCGCGTCGCTCGCACGCGTGGCCGCGCGGCCAGAGCCGTCAGGAGTGCCGGAGCTGCCGCCGCCGGCTCGGCCCTGGACCGGCGCGGGCTATGCCGAGGCGCGCGAGCTGCTGGCCGGAGCGGGCCTGCGCTTTCCCGAGGCACGTCTCGCCACCGGCATCGAGGAGGCAGGGGCCGCGGCCGACGAGCTCGGCTACCCGGTCGTCCTCAAGGCGCTCGGCGTCCTGCACAAGTCCGACGCGGGCGGCGTCGCGCTCGGGCTCGAGGACGAGCGGGCCGTTCTCGCCGCAGCGGATGGGATGGACGCGCCCGAGGGCTTCTCGGTCGAGCGGATGGTCTCCGAGCCGGGCTCGGTCGAGCTGATCGCCGGCTGCCGGCGGGACCCGCGCTTCGGGCCGGTGCTGCTCGTGGGACTCGGCGGACTGTTCGCGGAGGTGCTCCGCGACACCGCCGTCGCGCTGGCGCCGGCGGCGCCGGAGCTGGTGGAGGAGCTGCTGCTCGGTCTCGACGGAGCCGCCCTTCTCACCGGCGCCCGCGGCCGAACGCCGCTCGCGCTCCGGGCGGCTGCCGGGGCCTGCGCCGCGCTGTCGAGGCTGGCAGCCGAGCACCCCGAGCTCGACGAGCTCGAGGTCAACCCGCTGCTCGTCACGCCGACCCGGGCGATCGCGCTCGACGCGCGGGCGGTTCACTCCCAGCCGAGGTAGGGCGCCGCCCCGCGCTTGAAGAGCCCGCCGGAGATGATCAGGCGCTGGATCTCGCTCGTGCCCTCCCAGATTCGGTCGACCCGCAGCTCGCGGAAGTGCCGCGCGGCCGCGCTGTCGGTCATGTAGCCGCGCCCGCCGAAGATCTGGACGGCGCGGTCCGCGACGCGGCCCGCCATCTCGGACGCGTACAGCTTCGCCATCGAGACCTTCCCATGGACGATCTTGCGGTCGGCCAGCGTGTCGAACGCGTGCGCCGCGTGGTAGGTGAGCATGCGCGCCGCGTGCAGCTCGGTCAGCGAGTCGGCGAGCGGGAACGAGACTCCCTGGTAGTCGGCAATGCGTGAGCCGAACGCCTCGCGCTCCTTCGCCCAGTCGGTCGCGAGGTCGAGCAGGCGCATCGAGGCTCCGCAGCACCGCGCGGCGATGAAGAGCCGCTCGACGAGGATCCACTCCTTCGCACCCGCGTCGCCGCCCGCGGGAACGCGGTTGCCGTCGGGCACGCGGCAGTCGCGCAGCGCGATCTCCGGGTGATGGTCGAGGTACGGGTCGTGCAGGAAGCCGGGCGTGCGGACGATCTCGAGGCCCGGTGCGCCGGGCTCGACGAGGAACAGCTGCTGCTCGCCCTCGGCGACGACCGCGACGACGTAGACACCCGCCTCGCCCTCGCTCGTGACAAACCACTTCTCGCCGTTGAGGATCCAGTCGTCCCCGTCGCGGACGGCCGTCGCCTGGAGCCCGGAGAGGTCGGAGCCCGCGCCGGGCTCGGTCAGCGCCCAGGCCTCCCGGTAGTCGCCGCGCACGATCGGCTCGACGAACCGCTCTGCCTGCTCGGGCGAGACGATCTCCAGGAGCTCACGCGGGCCGCGGTCGATGACCGCGAAGCCGAGGCCGTTCGTCGCCTTGCCCGACTCCTCTTCGATCGCGACCTGGCCGAGCATCGAGAGCGACTTGCCGCCGTGCTCGGGCGGCATGTTCAGCATCGAGAGGCCCGCCGCGCGCGCCTTCGCCCGGAGCCCGTCGACCTCGGCTTCGTCGATCGAGCCGCGCTCGGCGACCCGCTCCTCAACCGGGTAGACCTCTTCCTCCACAAAGCGCGCGACGCGCTCCTTGAGGTCGCGGATCTCGGGCGGCAGCTCGGGGACGATCACGGCGCGTGACCCTATGCGAAGACGCGGCGCGCCGCGAGCGTTCCCTCGAGGACGGCCTCTTCGAGCGACCTCGGCGAGAGGCAGTCGCCCGCGCGCTCCACTGGGATCCCGGACGGCGGCTCGACGGTGACCGGCACGCGGCCGAGCGCGAGCACGACGGCGTCCGCCTCGATGGAAACCGTCAGCTCGGAAGCGAACACGTTTCGAAGCACAGGCCCGGACGCGAGCTCGTGGTGGTGCAGGATCCGCACGCCCGCCCGGTAGAGCCGTTGGAGGTAGAGGTTGCGGCGGTACTGGTGGACCAGCTCGCCGACCGCGACGGACGCGACCGCTAGCGTCACCTGCTTGCCGGCCGCCGCGAGCACCTCGGCCGCGTCGAGGCCACTCGGGTCGCCGCCCCAGTCGGCGACGAGCACGCGCTCGCCGTCCGGGAGCACACCGGAGAGGACGTCCCACGCGGTGAGCCCCTCGTCCCCGCGGTACGGTCTTGCGCCGGTTGCCAGGACGGCGGCGTCGGCCTCGGGCCACGCCTCGGTGTCGAGCCGGACCTCGACACCCGCAACCTCCAGTTGGCGCTCGGCGTTGGCCAGGAAGCGACGCGAGACCTCCGCGCCGCCGGGTGCCGCTCCGGCCAGCGCGATCTGGCCCCCGAGCCGGTCCGAGTGCTCGACCAGCACGACCTCGTGGCCTGCGCGCCCGGCCTCGACGGCCGCAGCGATCCCGGCCGGGCCTCCTCCTACGACGACGAGCCGCTTCTTCTCCGCCGCCTCGGGCGCACCGAGCGTCAGCTCCCTGCCGGTGCGTGGGTTGGAGGCGCAGCGCAGCGGCGTGCCCGCGTGGTAGTGCGCGATGCACGCGTTGCAACCGGTGCAGCCGATGATCTCCCGCACGCGTCCCGCGCGCGCCTTCGCCGGGAGCTCGGGGTCGGTGATCAGCGCGCGGGTCATCCCGAGCGCCTCGGCCCCGCCCGAGGCGATCAGCCGGTCGGCGACCTCGACGTCGATCATCCTCGAGGTCGCGATGCGCGGTGGGCCGAGCGCGAACGGCTCCGTCCTCGACGCGATCGCGGCCTCCTCCACCGGTGGCGGCGGCACGATCCCGACCGAGCCGAGGTACGTGGCCGAGTCGCCGAGCGCGAGCGAGAGGTAGTCGACGCCCTCGGCGACAAGGAGCTCGGCGATCCGGCCCGCCCGCGGCGAGTCGGCCGAGAGCCGAACGCCGAGCCCGAGACCCGGAGCCGCCGCTCGCACGGCCCGGACGACGCCGACGAGGAACCGGCCGCCGTCGGCCCACTCGTCCTCGCGGAGATTCAGCTCGGGGTCGAGGAACTGCTCGATCAGGTACCTGTGCGCAGCCGAGAGCTCGATCCCGTCGAGGCCCGCCTCCGCGGCGAGCTCCGCGCAACGCGCATAGCCGGCGACCAGCTCCTCGATCTCGTCACCGGTCAGCGCCCGAGGCTCCGCGCGGAAGCGCGGGCTCGGCACCGCAGACGGCGCGATCGCAGGCGGGCGCGGTGGCCCGGCGATCTGCTCGCGGCCGCCGTGGAGGAGCTGGACATAGAGGCGCGTCCCGTGCGGCTGCACCGCGGCCGCGACCCGGCGGTAGCCGTCCACGATCTCCGGCAGGTAGCCGCCCAGCGTGTGCGAGGTCAGCAGGCCGGACGGATGGACGGCGGTCGCCTCGAGCACGATCAGCCCCGCGCCGCCGCGCGCCCGGGCCTCGTGGTAGGCGACGAAGTCGTCCGTCGGCAGGTGCTCGTGCACGAGGGTCGTCTGGTGCGCGGTCGAGACGATCCGGTTCGGAAGCTCGACCGGCCCGAGCGCGAGCGGACTGAAGAGCCGCTCCACTAGCGAGCGCCCTCGAGCGCCGCCCGCTCGGCCGGAGTCAGCGGCCGCGACCCTCCGTCCTCGCCGCGCGGGACGAGCACCGCCTCCGCCTCGGCGGCGAGCTCGTCGCCGGCTCGGATCTCCTCGCGGGTCGTCACGCTCGAGGTTCCCAGACGCTCGAGCCGGCAGCGCACGACCACGGCACCGTCCTCGAGCCGCAGCTCGCGGCGGAAGTCGACCGCCACCCGCGCGATCACGAAGTCCCACGCCGACTCTCCGCCGCCGAGTGCCCCCTCGAGCCACTCGTCCCGGCACTCCTCGAGGTAGACCGAGTAGACCGCGTTGTGGACGTGCCCGAACGCGTCCAGGTCGCTCCACCTGATCTCGACACGCTTCTCGTGCACCTCGGCGATCCTATGTCGCCAGTGCCAACTTGACTGTCGGTTTCCTCGTCCGATTCAATCGACAAGCGGCATGGGGCATCCGAAGGATCGATCTGGACTCACACGGCGGCAAGTCCTGGGCCGCGCCGTCGGCGGCGCATTTGCCCTTGGGGGAGCGGGCTTCCTCGCGGGCTGCGAGAACACGACCGAGCCGATCGGCGCCTCCGGCGGCGGGCTCTCGGGACCCGCCGCGAAGCTCGTCGTCCAGAAGCCCGTCGGCCCCGGCGGCCTCCCGCTGCCGCGGCCCGACAACGCCGTCACGTGGGCGATCACCTCGGACAACCCGCCGATCAAGGACGGCCGCCCGCCCGAGAAGGGCCCGCTCAACGTCTACAACTACGCGAACTACATCGACCCCGTCACGCTCAAGAAGTTCCAGAAGCAGTTCGGGACGAAGGTCGAGATCGCCACGTACAACTCGTCGGACGAGGCGATCGCGAAGCTGTCGGCCGGAGCCGTCGCGTTCGACGTGATCATCGGGCTCTCCGCGAACAACATCTGCAACCTGATCGCGCAGAAGCTCGTCCAGCCGCTCAACCACTCGTACCTGCCGAACCTCGCGAAGAACATCTGGCCCGAGCTTCAGGACCCCTTCTACGACCGCGGCAGCCGCTTCACGGTGCCCTACGTGGTCTGGATGGACGGCATCGGCTGGCGCAACGACCACGTCAAGGAGGACATCGCCGGGATGGACGTCCCCTGGGACGTCTTCTGGCACTCGCGGGCCTACCGCGGCGAGGTCGGCCTCCTCGACGACAAGCGCGACGCGCTCAGCATGCCGATGCAGCGCAGCGCGATGCACTCGGGCGTCCGCCCGGACCTGAACACCGAGGACGCGACGCTCATCAACGCGGCCGAGCAGGAGCTCTCGCAGCTGAACGGCATCTGCAACATCAAGGTGACGATCACCGACTTCCAGACGCTGCCCGAGGCCAAGACCGTGCTGCACCACGCGTGGTCGGGAGACCTCCTCGCGGGCGCGATCTACTACATGCCCAAGGGAACCCCGCCGAGCGTGCTCTCGTTCTGGGGGCCCGACCAGAACGGCGTCGTCCAGAACGACCTGCTGGTCATCGGGCGCTCGGCCAAGAACCCGGTGCTCGCGCACGAGTTCCTCAACTTCTTCCTGAACGAGAAGAACGCGTACGACAACTTCGTCAACTACAACGGCTACGTCCCGCCGCAGAAGAACGTCGACGCCGACCTGCTGATCAAGCAAGGCCTGATCCCGAAGAGCCTGGCGACGGCCGTGGTGCGGCCCGACCAGTTCGCGGCGAACCAGGAGCTGCTCCAGCTCAGCATCGAGGGCGAGCGCCACTGGGACGACGCCTGGTCGAAGTTCAAGGCCGGCTGATGCGGTCGCGCTGGACCTGGCGGCTCGTTGCCTTCCCGGGAGTCGCCTGGCTGGCGATCTTCTTCCTCGTCGCCTTCTACGCCGTCGTCTGCGTCGCGTTCGGCAACGAGGACACGCTCTCCCAGCCCGTCCCGTTCTGGAACCCGCTCCACTGGAACGCAGGCTACGTGCTCCAGGTGCTCGGCAACTACTGGCACGGCGGCCAGTACCTGACCGTCTCCATCCGCACGATCGAGTTCGTCGCGCTCTCGATCGGCCTCTGTCTCCTGATCGGCTACCCGGTCGCCTACTACACGGCGCGCCACGCGGGCCGCTGGAAGGGCGTCGTGCTGCTCCTGCTGATCGTCCCGTTCTGGATCAACTACCTGATGCGGATGCTTGCCTGGATCAACCTCCTTGCGCCGAACGGCTGGGGCACCCGCGGGCTGCACGACCTGGGGATCGAGCGCGTGTTCCTGGAGCTAGGCCTCCTCTCCGCCCGCGGCGGGTGGCTCGACGGCCAGCCCTCGGCGGTGATCCTCGCGTTCGTCTACGGCTACATCCCGTTCCTGATCCTGCCGCTCGTGGTGGCGCTCGACCGGATCGACCAGCGGCAGATCGACGCGGCCCGCGATCTCGGCGCGAGCCCGCTCAGCGCGTTCATGCGCGTGACGCTGCCGCTCTCGAAGGTCGGCATCCTCGCGGGCTGCGTGCTCGTCGCGCTGCCGATGTTCGGGGACTACTACACGCCCGACCTCGTCTCGGCCTCGACCAAGACGAGCCTGATCGGCAACCAGATCGACGAGTTCACGCGGCAGGGTTCCGAGAAGGTGACGGGCGCTGTGCTGACCCTCGTGCTCTCGGTCTTCCTGCTCGCGCTGATGTTCTACTACCTGCGCACGACCAGGCAGGCGACGGCGGTGGCGGAAGAGTGATCAACTGGCTGCGCAACCCCTGGGGCAAGCCCCGCTGGCTGAAGCTGATCACGGTCGTCTACATCCTCTGGTCGATCGTCCCCGTCGCGATCGCGATCCTGTTCGCCTTCAACGCCGGCCGCTCGCGCACGACCTGGCAGGGCTTCTCGTTCCGCTGGTTCACCGGTGCCTCGGGCAGCGTCATGCACGATCCCCAGTACCAGGGCGCGCTGAAGCACACGCTGATCCTGGCAGTCATCTGCGTCGCGGTGGCGACGCCGCTCGGAGTCGCGCTCGCGCTCGGCCTTCAGCGGTGGCGGGGCCCGGGGGGCGGTACCGTCAACACCGTCATGTTGCTGCCGCTCGTGACGCCGGAGATCGTGATGGGCGTCGCGCTCCTGCTCCTCTTCCTGCGCGTCTTCCCGGAGATCGGCCTCGGGACGCCGGCCCAGGCGATCGGGCAGGTGACGTTCACGCTCTCCTACGTCGTCGTGATCGTGCGCGGCCGGCTGACGTCGATCGGGCCCGAGTACGAGGAGGCCGCCGCCGATCTCGGGGCGCCGCCTCACGACCAGCTCTTCCGCGTGGTGCTCCCGTTGCTCGTGCCGGCGATCATCGCGAGCGCGGCCGTCGCCTTCGCGCTCTCGATCGACGACTTCGTCGTGACGCAGTACCTGTCCGGCAACGCGAGCACCACGACCGTCTCGATGCTCCTCTACGCGAGCGCGCGCGGCGCGCCGACACCGGCGCTGAATGCGATCGCGACCGTGGCGCTCCTGATCACCCTGGCGACGCTCACGCTCGCCTTCCTCGTCTACCGGCGGTTCGCGAGCGGCCGTGAGGCGGCCGCGGTAGCCGCGCTCGACATCTGATGCAAGGCGAGATCAGACTCGAGGAGCTGACCAAGGCCTTCGGCGAGGTCGTGGCCGTGGACGGGATCGACCTGAACATGCCGCCGGGCGAGTTCTTCACGATGCTCGGCCCCTCCGGCTGCGGGAAGACGACGACGCTGCGGATGATCGCGGGCTTCGAACGGCCCACGAGCGGGCGGATCATGCTCGACGGCAGCGACGTCGCCCAGGTCCCGCCGCACAGGCGCAACGTCAACACCGTCTTCCAGAGCTATGCGCTCTTCCCGCACCTCGACGTCGCGGGCAACGTCGCATTCGGGCTCAAGTACCAGAAGCTGACCACGGAGGAGAAGCGCCGCAAGGTCAAGGGGATTCTCGACCTGGTGCGCCTCTCCGGCTTCGAGCAGCGGAAGCCGGAGCAGCTCTCCGGCGGCCAGCAGCAGCGCGTCGCGCTCGCCCGGGCGCTCGTGCTCACGCCCACGGTGCTGCTGCTGGACGAGCCGCTCGGCGCCCTCGACGCCCGGCTGCGAAAAAGCCTCCAGGTCGAGCTGAAGGCGATCCAGCACGACATCGGCATCACCTTCGTCTTCGTCACGCACGACCAGGAGGAGGCGCTGACGATGAGCGACCGGGTCGCCGTGATGAACAACGGCCAGGTCGAGCAGGCGGGCTCTCCGCGCGAGGTCTACGAGGAGCCGAAGACGAGCTTCGTGGCCGACTTCCTCGGCGTCTCGAACCTGCTCGACGCCGACGCCAGCGCCGACGGCGGCGACTGCAGCCTCCGGATCGGCGAGCGCTCCTTCCGCGCGGCGCAGGGCGCGACGCAGGCGCGCGGCGAGGTGAAGGCGATGATCCGGCCTGAGCGGATCGGCGTCGAGCCGCAGGGAACCGCGGGCGACAACCGCCTGCCGGGGCTCGTCGAGCGGTCGGTCTTCCTCGGCGGCTCGCACGAGCTGCACGTGCGCGTGCTCGGCGGCGACCTGCTCCGGGCGACGATCCCGAACGACGGGCGCGCGCTCTCGGTCGGGCTCGAGGAGGGCACGGCGGTCACGCTGCACCTGACGCCCGAGGGCCTGCGCGTGCTGACGCCGTCTCAGCCGCCGAGGAGCGCTGACGCGGCCGAGCGGCCGGTCGAGACCGCGCCCTCCATGTAGCCGGCCACCCACTGGTCGGAGCCGCAGACGTAGAACGGCGGTGCATGGGTCCCGTGCAGCGGGCCGACGCGCATGACGTCGCCCGGCCACCACTGCGTCACGTAGCCGCGCGTGTAGGGGTCGGTGGCCCACACCCGGTGGTAGATCGCCGCCGTCTCGCGCGCGGTGGGCCCGTACATCCGCTCGAGCTCGTCACGGACGACCTCGTCGCGGTCGTCATCCGACAGTGCGAGCAGCTGGCCGATCCGCTCGGGCGGCACGAGCGCCGAGAGCACGCCGTCACGCTGCGGCCAGGTCGACGCCAGCAGGTACTCGCCCTCGAGGAGCCCGTTCGCGCCGCTGTCCTCCCAGATTGACCTCGGATAGAGGGCGACGACCTTGGCCGCGAGCGCGTGGCGCTGGCGACGGAGAGACTCCAGCCGCGCGGGCTCGACGCCCTCGATGTCGATCACGTGGGCGACGGTGACGGGCAGCGCCCAGACGACGGCCTCGGCGCTCAGCTCCTCGCCGCTCGCAAGAGCGACCGTGCACCGGGGCCCCACGCTCACGCGCGTGACCTCGGCCGCGAGCCGCACCCGCTCGCCGAGCTCGGCGGCCATGCGATTCGCGACCTCGGCGCTTCCTTCGGTCACCTGGAGCGACTCCCATAGCTCGTAGGAATAGAACGAGCCGTCGCCGGCGACGGCGTGCTTGCGCAGGTCGGCGAGCAGCGAGATGCGCTCGAACGAGCCGGCCGCGAGCGCGAGCGCCTCCGTCTCCAGCGCCCGGATCGTCGAAGGCAACGCTCGCATCGACCGCAGCCACCGGCCGACCGAGACGCCGTCGAGGCGCGAGGCATCCGCGTGTGACCAGGGATCGTCCGGGTCGACGGTCGCGGCGAGCTTCGCCCACTCCGCCTCTACCCGCTCGTAGTCGGCGCTCTCCTCGGCGGTCGCGAACGGGAACCTGTCTCCCCGCGAGATGCCCTCGAGGAGGTCCCAGGTTGTTTGGCCCGGGACGTCGATGTAGCTCGGCTGAAGCGTTAGCCCGAGCTCCTCGACAAGGTCGAGGTAGGCCGTGTGGAACGTGCCGACGACCTCGCCGCCGAGCTGCACGGGGCGGCCTCCGTCGACGTCCACCTGCTCGACCCGCCCGCCGACGCGCGCCCGCGCCTCGAGCACGGTCACGTCGGCGCCTCCGGCCGCGAGATCACGCGCCGCGGAGAGGCCGGCCAGGCCGGCGCCGAGGACGAGGACGTCGCTCCCTGACATGCGGCCCGATATCTTGACGACCGATGAGCGTCACCGACCTCGCTACGAACCGCCTGCCGACGGTCCCACGGCCGATCGAGGAGGGCTGGACGCTCCCCGCCTCGTGGTACTCGGAGCCATCGGTGCTCGAGCGCGAGCTGGAGCGGATCTTCACCTCGACCTGGCAGTACGCAGGCCCGGCGGAGAACGTCGCGGCGGAAGGGGGCTACTTCGCGTCGATCGCGGGAAACATCCCGATCGTCGTCACGCGCGCCGCGGACGGCAAGCTGCGCGGGTTCGTCAACGTCTGCCGCCACCGCGGCCACGTCGTCGCGGAAGGCTGCGGTTCCCGCAAGACGCTGCAGTGCCCGTATCACGCCTGGACGTACGAGCTCGACGGAACGCTCCGCCGCGCCCCCCGCTCGGAGCGCGAGCCCGCGTTCGACGCCTCCGAGCTCTCGCTGCTGCCCGTCTCGGTGGACCTCTGGGGCCCGTTCGTCTTCGTCAACCCGGACCCGGACGCGGCGCCCCTCATCGACGCGCTCGGCCCGCTCCCGGAATTCGTCGCTCGCAGCGGGCTGGACATGGACGGCCTCCGCTACCACTCCCATGTGCCCTGGGAGCAGGAGGTGAACTGGAAGGTCGCCCTCGAGAACTACCTCGAGTGCTATCACTGCCCGACCGCGCACCCGGGATTCAGCAAGGTGATCGACGTCGACCCGGATTCCTACGGCCTCTCGGTCGAAGGCCTCGTCTCGAGCCAGGTCGGCCCGCTGCGAGAGCCGGCCCGCGAGGGGGACATGCTCCAGTCGCAATACCACTTCGTCTGGCCGAACACGACGCTGAACATCTCACCCGGGGCGCAAAACATCTCGATCGAGCGCTGGGTGCCACTCGGCCCGCGCCGGACCGTCGAGGCGACCGACTACTTCTTCGGCGCGGAGGTGTCCGCTGAACGGATCGAGGAATCGCTCGCGTTCGACAACCAGGTCGCGAGCGAGGACGTCGCTCTCGTCCAGGCCGTGCAGCGCGGCCTCGACTCGCGGGCGGTCACGCAGGGCCGGCTGATGCCGGAGAGCGAGCAGCTCGTCGCCGCCTTCCAGCGTCGCGTGCACGACACGCTGGTCGACTAGCGGCGGCGCCGATGCTCAGAGGATCGCGCGCGGGTAGGTCTTGGCCGCGGCAACCGCGGCGACGGCCAGGAAGCACACCACGACCATGAAGTCGAGCCAGAGCGCTCCGCCCGCCGAGACCCCGAGCAGCAGCTCGCGGATGCCGTGCACCTCGTAGCTGAGCGGGTTCGCGTGGGCGACGACCTGCAGCCAGCCGGGCATGATCGCGATCGGGTAGAGCGCGCTCGAGGCGAAGAAGAGCGGCATCACGACGAGCTGGCCGATGCCCATGAACCGCTCGCGCGTCCGGACGAGCGAGGCCAGGATCATCGAAAGGCAGGCGAACGCGCCCGTGCCGAGGACGAGCAGCAGCAGCGCGCCGAGCAGGTCGAGCGGGTTCCAGTGGATCGAGATGCGGGCGATCGCGATCACGGCCAGCAGCACGACGCCCTGCGCGAGCGCCCGGATCGCGGCGCCGGCAGCCTTGCCGAGCACGATCCCGAGCCGCGGAATCGGCGTCGCGAGCAGCCGCTGAAGCTGGCCGACGTCGCGCTCCCAGATGACGCCCAGGCCAAAGAAGATCGCCACGAACAGCGCTGCCTGCGCCATGACGCCGGGCGCGAGGTAGGCCCGGTAGTCGTGGACGCCGCCGCTCAGCGTGTGGTTGCGCTGGAGCGCGGTGCCGAAGATGAAGAGCCAGAGGAGCGGCTGCACCGACCGCGTGAAGATGTCGAGGTGGTCGTGGTGGAGCTTGCGCAGCTCGGCCCACGCCATCGCGAGCGTCCCGTCCCGGAGCCGGCCCGCGCGCAGCACGAGCGCGTGCAGGCTCAGGTCAAGCGAGCCGGCGGGAGCGCTTGCGGGTTGCGCGGACATCGCGGAAGCTGCCTCCTTCCTCGAGCGTGCCGCCCGTGGCGGCGGTGAACACGTCCTCGAGCGACGGCGCCGCGAACTGCTGCCTGAGCTCCGCCGGCGACCCGATCGCCACGATCGAGCCGAGGTTCATGATCGCCAGCCGGTCGCACTGCCGCTCGGCCTCCTCCATCTGGTGCGTCGTGACGAGGATCGTCGTGCCGGCCTCCTCGCGCAGCAGCTCGAGCCGGTCCCAGACGACCCGGCGGGCGGTCGGGTCGAGGCCGAGCGTCGGCTCGTCGAGGAACAGGACCTCGGGGAGGGAGAGCAGTGCCGTTGCGATTTCGAGCCGCCTGAGCATCCCGCCCGAGAGCGTGCGGCCGAGGCGGTCGAGAAACGTGTCGAGCGCCATCGCCTCGACGGCCTGGTCGATCCGCTCCCGACGCTCGCGCCGCGCCACGCCGGTCACGCGGCCGTAGAACTCGAGGTTCTCGTGCGCAGTGAGGGCGCCGTCGATCGAGATCGCCTGCGGCACGTAGCCGATCGCCTGACGCACGGCCAGCCCTTCGCGGACGACGTCGTGGCAGGCGACTTCGGCCCGCCCGGCGGTCGGGCGGAGCAGCGTCGTCAAGACCCGGATCGTGGTGGTCTTGCCCGCGCCGTTGGGACCGAGCAGGCCGAACACCTCGCCCGGGCACACGGCGAACGAGATCCCGCGCACTGCCTGGACATCGCCGAATCGGACGACGAGGTCCTCGACGCCCACGGCGCGCTCGGCGAGGGCTCGCTCCTCAACCCTGGCCAGCGCGCTCATCGGGCGGCCAGCTCCTCGCTGCGGGCCCGAAGCGCCTCGGCGGCCTTGGTCGTGAGCCGCACGAGCTCGGCCCGCTCGCCTGGCTCGAGTGCGGTCAGGATGTCGAGAAAGAAGAGCTGTCGCTGGGCGGCGATCCCGGCCACGAGCTTCTCGCCGGCGGGCGTCAGCTCGACGGTCGTCGCGCGGCGGTCGGCCGGCTCGCTGCGGCGGGCGGCCAGCCCCGTCGCTTCGAGCCGGTCGACGAGGCGGGTGGCAGTCGTGTCGTCGACGCCGACGCGGCCGGCCAGCTCGCCGACCCGCAGGCCGCCGTGCTCGGCGAGCAGGTCGAGCGCGCGCAGCTTGCTCGGCGTCAGCTCGGCCGCACGGCCCGGATGCAGCGAGGCGAGCAGCTTGCGGCTGCGCAGGGCGGCGCCGAGCTCGTGCCAGCGTTGCGAGAGCTCGTCGGCCAACGGCTTCAGATCACGTGGGCTGATAGCTGTATTTTACAACATTTGCGCGATGCAGATTGCTTGAACACGCATATCGCGCTGCGCTAACGTGGCCCCATGGATCCACAGCGGGCACGCGAGCTGCTGGCCGCCGAGCGGGCGCGGATCGAGCGGGCGCTCGGGCAGCTCGGGCACGCCGACACCGGCGAGCTCTCCGACCAGGACGACGCTGCCGACCGCGCCTCCGATACCTACCAGGACGAGCTCGACGAGGGCCTGGCCGAAGACCTCCGCCGCGAGCTCCACGCGGTCGAGCGGGCCGAGCAGCGGCTGGCCGCAGGCACCTACGGCCTCTCGGTCGTGAGCGGCAAGCCGATCCCGGACGAGCGCCTGGAGGCGATCCCGACCGCCGAGCGCACGGTCGAGGAGGAGGCCTAACGGGTCAGTCGATCAGCTTGCGCTCCATCGCATGAATCGCGATCCGCCAGAGGACGATCGCGAACAGGGCCAGGTAGCCCGCGCGGAGCAGGTCGACCCAGCTCAGGTTCAGGAAAACCGCGTCGCGGACGAGCTGGACGCACTGGTGGAGCGGGTTCAGCTCGCCGAGGATCTGCGCCCAGCGCGGCAGCGTGCTGAGCGGGAAGAAGGTGCCCGCGACCAGGAACAGCGGCGTCAGGACGGCGCTGACGACGTAGTTGAAGTTCTCGAACGACGAGGCGTAGCCGGCGATCATGATCCCGAAGCAGGCCCAGCCGAGACCCGCGAGCCAGCCGATCAGGGGCACGAGCAGCATTCCCCACGACAGGTCGAGGCCGAAGAAGACGGCCACGATCATCGGGACGCAGCCGTAGACGCCGGCGCGCATCGCGATCCAGAGCGCCTCGCCCGTCACGAGCTCCTCGGTGTCGACCGGCGCGGCGAGGATCGCGTCGTAGGTGCGCTGGAACTTGTACTTGACGAAGGTCCCGAACATGGCCGGGAACGCCGACGAGAACAGCACCGCCGTCGCAACCGTCCCGGTGCCGACGAACTCGACGTAAGGGAAGCCGCCGGCGCGGCTGACGAGCGAGCCGAAGCCGAAGCCGAACGCGAGCAGGTAGATCGTCGGCTCGACGGTCGACGAGAAGGTGCTCGCCTTCCAGTAGGACGAGAAGTTGACGATCTCCCGGACGAGCACGCCCGTCAACGCCGGCCGCTCGAGACGCCCCAAATGCCCCCGCTCGACAGTACTCACTCGATCTCCTCGCCGGTCAGGAGCACGAAGACGTCCTCGAGGTTCGCCGGGCGCCGCTCGCCCTCGAACGGATGGCCGTTCGCGTCGACGCCCAGGATCGAGATGCTCGTCCCGGTGCGCCGCGTGCGCAGGCCCGCCTCGGCGGCCTCGGCCTGTACCTCGGCGAGCCGTGCGGGCGGGCCGTAGACCTCGAGCGCCTCCCGGCCGGCGTGCTCGAACACGAGCTCCGCAGGTGGCCCGCCGGCCACGCCCTTGCCGTGGGACATGATCAGCACCGTGTCGGCGAGGCGCTGTGCCTCCTCGATGTAGTGCGTCGACATCAGGATCGTCGTGCCCTGCACGCGGAGCGCGTCGATCAGCGCCCAGAGCTCCTGGCGCACCTGCGGGTCGAGGCCTACGGTCGGCTCGTCCAGGAGCACGAGGCGCGGCCGGTGGACGAGCGCGCGGGCGATCAGCAGCCGGCGCCGCATGCCGCCCGAGAGCTTGTCGACCTTGTCGTGCCGCCGCGCCGCGAGATTCGCCATCTGCACCGCGCCCTCGATCGCCTCCTTCCGCTCGGCGCGCGGGACACGGTAGAGGTGCGAGAAGACGAGCAGGTTCTGCTCCACGGTCAGCGTCACGTCGAGGTTGTCGAGCTGCGGGACGACGCCGCACTCGGCGCGGGCCGCCTTCGAGTCCCCGGGGAGCCGGTAGCCGAGCACCTCGATCTCGCCCTCGTC
>DASPRN010000058.1:0-12279 GCA_035624425.1 Gaiellaceae bacterium | reverse complement strand
TCCTACGGCGACTACCTCCGCTGCGGCGCGATCGCGCGCTTCGCCCCGGTGATGGAGGCGGTCGCACGCTTCGCCGCCCAGGGCGGGCTCGTGCTCGGGATCTGCAACGGCTTCCAGATCCTCTGCGAAGCCGGGCTGCTTCCCGGCACGCTGCGTCCGAACGCGTCGCTCGCGTTCGCGTGCCGCGACGTGCCGCTCGTCGTCGAGCGTGCGGACACGCCGTTCACCGACCACTGCGAGGCCGATCAGCGCCTGACCATCCCGATCAAGCACGGGGAGGGCTGCTACTTCGCCGACAGGCCGCTGCTGGCCGAGCTGGAGGCGAACCGTCAGATCGCGCTCCGCTACGAGGTGAACCCCAACGGCTCGGTCGCCGCCGTCGCCGGCGTCCTCAACGCGGAGGGCAACGTCTTCGGCCTGATGCCGCACCCAGAGCACGCCGTCGACCCCTTGCTTGGCTCGACCGACGGGGCGCTCGTGCTCGGCTCGCTCGTCGACGCCGCACGCACGCGAGTCGCAACACCCGCCTAGCCCGGGCAGGTCGGGTTGAATTGTCGGTAGCGCACTACGGGGGCATCAACCCCAGCGCTTCGGCCAGCTGCGGCCGGTCGGCGAGGCGGGTCCGCAGCCGCTGGAGGTCGCGCGCACGGAGCGTCACCGGCCCTCGCCGCGCAGAGCCACCCGTCGCATAGGCGAAGCGGATGAGCCGCTCGCCGCCCGGTGCCTCGAGCAGCTGCACGTGGGACGTGAAGCGCTTGTCGCCGGCCTTCTGTGGAAGCGTCAGCTCCTCCACCAGCTCGGCCGGCCCCCAGGGCGTCGCCGCTCTTGCCATGAAGACCACCGTAGCGGCGAGACCGTCACGTGTCCGTGACGCCTTTGTGCCGAAACGGTGACGAATGCAGCTCCCGGCTGGGTCTGCGTGGCCCGGCTGACGACAAGGCTGATCTTGGCGCCGAAGACGATCGCGACAGACGCGAGGAACGGCGCCGGTTCAGCCGCTCCTACGCCAGCCGTCGCCTCTAGCCTTGCCGCGTGCGACGGGTCCTCGTCACCGGGATGTCAGGCACCGGCAAGTCGGCCGCGCTCGCGGAGCTGCGCGACCGCGGCTTCGAGACGGTCGACACCGATGAACCGGGCTGGACGGAATGGTCAGAGCAGGAGGCCGGCCTGGTCTGGCGGGAAGATCGAATCGCCGAGCTGCTCTCCGTGGAGCGCGAGGTGCCGCTCTACGTGTCCGGGACCGTCCCGAACCAGGGGCGGTTCTACCGCGACTTCGAAGCGATCGTCCTCCTCAGCGCGCCGGCCGACGTCCTGCTCGGCCGTATCGAGAGCCGGACCACCAACGACTACGGAAAGAGCGCCGAGGAGCGCGAGCTGATCCTCGGTCACCTCGCGGAGGTCGAGCCGTTGCTGCGCGCCACGTGCACGCACGAGATCGACGCGGCGCAGCCGCTCGAGGCTGTCGTGGCCCAGCTGGTCGCGATCGGCGAGAGCCCTGCTGGACGCTAATCCGCGCCCGGCACGGTCTCCGCCAGCGCCTCCAGGCCGGGTGGCCTGATCTCGACGATCACGTCGCCCGTGCTCCGAACGTACCCCTTCGCGATCAAGGCGCGCCCGGCGCCGACCGCGGTGATCTCGAGACGATCGGGATACCACGAGATCTCGACGGGTCCGTATGCCGTGCCTCCCGGGTCGCTCGGCCTGACCTCGACGTTCCCGTCAGGCGTTGCCCTCAGCTTCGCGGTGCAGGTCGCCTTCCGGAGATCCCTCTCCAGCTCGCGTGTCGTCATGTCACCAGCTCCTCTCTCTTCGCCAGGTCGACGAGGTGGTTCCAGCGCTCGTCGACGTGCGACTGGATGAGTTCGATGTCTTCGGCCGAGAGGTGGCTGAAGCGGCCCTGTGCCTCGAGGAACTCGCTCACCGGCACCGGATGCTTCGGCTCGAACGTGATCCTCCACTCCCCGTGGTCGCACTCGGCGAGCGGGAAGTAGCGGGACTCGACGGCCAGGCGCGCGATCTCGGTCGACTGAGCGGTCGGGTATCTCCAGCCGGGCGGGCACGGCCCGAGCACGTGCAGGAACCGGAATCCCTTCACCTCGGCCGCTCGGGCGACCTTCTTCCTGAAGTCTCGCAACATCGGCACCGAGCCCGCGGCGAGCGTTGCCACATAGGGAATGCGATGCGCGGCCATGATTCCCGCCAGGTCCTTCTTCTGACCGGACTTCGGAGCCGTCTCGGGCGTCGTCGTCGTCCAGGCGCCCTCCGGGGTTGCGCCCGACCTCTGGACGCCGGTGTTCATGTACGCCTCGTTGTCGTTGAGGACGTAGATGATGTCCTCGTTCCGCTCGGCCGCCGCAGACACACCGGAGAAGCCGATGTCGGCGGTTGCGCCGTCTCCGCCCCAGACGACGACGGTCGTATTGTCACGGCCCCGGAGCCGGAACGCCGCCTTGAGCCCGGAGGCTTCCGCCGCCGAGGAAGCGAACGGTGTCAGTAGCACGGGCACCCGGAACGCGTTGACGGGAAACACCCCTGCGACGATCGTCCAGCACGACGCCGGGATGACGAGGACGGTCTCGGATTCCGGCGCCGCCGTCGCCAGCGCGCCGAGAACGTGACGAACGTTGATCGCCGGCGCGCAGCCGGCGCACGCGCCGTGGCCCGGGAGGAGGACCCGCTCCTCGGAGACGATCTCTTCGAGCCAGGCGGGCATCACGCGACCCCCTCCGGCACGTAGACCGGCCGCGCGTGAGCTCCGTTCGACCGCGTCCGGTCGAGGATCCAGCGAAGGGTCGCGGGCGTGACCTCCGCGCCGCCGAGCCCGCCGACGTAGCTCACCGGGCTCGCCTGCGGAAGCTCGAGTGATCGCACGTCGCCTCCGAGTGGCCCGAGCGAGCCGAAGGCGGGCGAGCGGTCGACGACGGAGATGTGAGTGGCTCCGGCAAGAGCGGCCGAAAGCTCGGACACCGGGAACGGCCGATACGCATGGATGCGGACGAGCAGGAGGTCGTCGTCGTCCTCGAGCAGCTCCTTCGCGGTATCGCCGATCGTCCCGATCGCCACCAGTGCCGTTTCCGCATCGGGGTTGCCCGCAACCTCGAGGGCGCCGATCTTCTCGCGCCCGAAATGCGACGTGAACTCCGAGCTGACCGTCTCGATGATGTTTCGCGCGTCGTCCATCGCCTCTGCGACCTTGCGCTGGAACGCGTAGTAGTCGTCGGCGTCGGGCAGCGAGGAGAACGCTCGCGCCCGGGCCGGGTCGAGCACCCAGTCTTCCGGCGGGCGCAGTTCCGGGATGAACTCGTCGACCGCCTGCTGCGTCGGGACGTCGAGCACCTCCGACGTGTGTGAGAGCAAGAACCCCTCGGCACAGACCATCACGGGGAGCATCGCCGTCTCGGCGATCCGATAGGCGCAGAGGATGCTGTCCAGGACCTCCTGCGCCGAGGCGCAGTAGAGCTGGATCCAGCCGGTGTCCCTCTGGCTCATGCTGTCCGACAGATCGGCCTCGATGCTCCACGGCGCGAAGACGGCCCGGTTGATGTTCACCACGACGAGCGGCACCCGCTCCCTCGACGCTCGGTGGAGCTGTTCGTGCGCGTACAGGAGCCCCTGCGACGAGGTGGCGGTGAAGGTGCGCACCCCGCCTCGCGCCGCCGCGATGACGTAGCCGAACATCGAATGCTCGCTCTCGAGATGGGCGTACTCGACGTCTTCACGGCCGGCAACGTACTCCGCCAAGCGCTCGACGATGATCGTTTGAGGCGTGATCGGATAACAGGCGATCGCCTGCACACGGGCGAGCATCGCCGCGCAGGCCGCTGCCTCGTCCGACGTCATCACGACCCGCCCCTGCGGAAGCGGTTTCACGCTCGCACCTCCTGCATCTCGATCGCGTCGCGAACGGGGCACACCACCTCGCAGATGCCGCAGCCCTTGCAGTAGAGGTAGTCGATGTCCACCGAGCCGTCGCTCCGCGTGATCGCGCCTTCCGGGCAGAAGAGCATGCACAGCGCACAGGCGGTGCAGGCGTCCTTGAGCACGGGCCGGTCCAGCGACCAGGTGCCGGTGTGGAGGTGCAGGGAGTCCGTCGTCGTGATCGGGAAGGCCGGCCGGCTCGGCGGCGCCTTCGCGCCGGCGGGTACGGGCTCGAACGCCGCGTCGCCCGTGAGCTTGTGCTGTCGCGTGCACCGGGCATAGCCCTCTCGAGCCGCAACGACGTTCGCGCCGGCGATGGCGCCCATTCGGTCCGTGATCGCCTGCTCGAGGAACGCGAGTGCGTCCGGAGCCAGCAGGCGCACCACGGCGCCGAGGACGGCGACGTTGCCCATCGGCCGCCCCTCCGAGGAGAGGATCCCGTTGTCCTGAGCGATTCGCGAGCCCGGCACGCGCGCGATGTCGAACGGGCCGGCGTGGGCGAACCGCTCCTCGCGGTTGAGGACGATCAGGCCGCCCGGCTTGACCGCCGCCAGAACCTCCGGCGGAGGTGGCGAGGGGGTGATGACGACGAGGACGTCACACTCGCTCACCTTGTACCGGCGATGGATGGGCGACGTCTCGTCCCAGCGCACGAACGCCGAGATCGGCGCTCCTCGTCGCTCGGCCTTGAACTCGGGGAAGCTCTGAACCCAGAAACCTGCGCGAGCGAAGGTGTCGGCGAGAAGCTGCGACGCGAGAACGACCCCCTCGCCGCCCCGGCCGACAATGAGCATCTCCTTCACGGTCGCTCCTTCGCAGCTTGCTCAGCGCTCCGATAGTCGCTCCGGATCGCCAAATCGGCATCGGGGAGATCGCTGACGCGGCTCCGTATTCGCCCCCGATGGCGCTCAGGCCCGCGCGGACGCTCTCAGCTCCGTTCGGCTGCCCCTGCGATCGGGCGCCGACGCAGCGTGGCTACTCCCCGCGTTCGATGAGTTCCACGCGGTAGCCGTCCGGGTCCTGGACGAAGCAGAGGCGCGAGCCGCCCTCACGCACCGAGTACGGTGGCCGCTCCGGCTCGATGCCCTGGCCGGCGAGGTCGGCCAGCGTCCCGTCGAGGTCGCCGACGCCGACGGCGATGTGGCCGTAGCCGGTGCCGAGGTCATAGGTGCGGCCGTCGTGGTTGAACGTCAGCTCGAGCACCGACTCCTGGTCGCCGATCCCGAAGAAGTAGTTTGTCGCCTCCTTGACGCCGTCGCGCACGATGTCCATGTCGTGCTCGAAGCGAAAGCCGAGCGCCTCGTAGAACGCGCGCGAGCGCTCCGGGTCGGTGATCCGCACCATCGTGTGCAGGAAGCGCGCCACGGCGACGATGCTACTGGAAGCTGCTGAGGCTGAGCTCGGCGGTGCCCGGGCCCGGCTTGGGCGCCCCGCCGTTCGTCTGGCACTTCTCCGCCTCGGCCGAGCGCGCGGAGACCTGCCGGCCGGTCGTGAGTGTCACGCGAAAGGTGAACGGCTTGTCCCACAGCGAGCCGCAGTAGTTCTCCCACTTGATCCACGCGGTCGCGCGGCGTCCCGGTTGGAGCACTCCGACGGCCCGGCTCTGCGGGAAAGCGCGGTCGCCGCGATGGATTGTGACCGTGACCTGCTTGCCGTCGGAGCGGAAGAGCTCGAGCTTCGGGAAGCCACCGAGCCGGCACGGGCTCGAGCCGGCGTTGCGTACCGAGAACCCGCCGAGCAGGTTGCCGGTCGCGCCCTGGAACGAGACGGAGCTCTCGAGGCTGCACGCCGCGGCGTGCTTGGAGGACCCGCAGCCGGCGAGCAGCGCGGCCGCGAGCAGCGAGCAGAAGACCGCTCTGGTCATGCTCACATGATCGCGCGCCCGCGGTAGAGAAGCTCGCGCGAGGGGAGTGGAGAAGCAGTTCAGCCGCGCCCGGCCCTCTCCCACGTGCAACCATCGAGCGAGACCAACGGGAGGTGACCATGGCAACGCAGACCCAGACCTTCGACACGAGGATCGACATTCCGGAGGACGCACGTCAGGAGCTCGTCGCACTGCTCAACGCGCGGCTCGCGGACACGTTCGACCTCTACTCACAGCTCAAGCAGGCGCACTGGAACGTCAAGGGCAGCGACTTCATCCAGCTCCACCTGCTCTACGATCAGGTCGCGGAGAGCGTGCTCGAGCACGTGGACGAGATCGCGGAGCGCGCGACGGCGCTGGGCGGGCTCGCGCTCGGCACCGCGCGGCTCGCGGCTGAGGCCTCGTCGCTCGACGAGTACCCGCTCGATGCGGTGGACGGCATGGACACCGTCGCCGCGATCGCCGACCGGCTCGCCGCCTACGGCGCCGCGGTGCGCACCGCGATCGACACCTCGACCGAGCGCGGCGATCTCGACACCGCCGACCTCTTCACCGAGGTCTCGCGCGGGATCGACAAGCACCTCTGGTTCGTCGAGGCGCACCTGCAGTCGTGACGACGAGGATCACCGACAAGACCGACTACAGCCGCTTCGTCAGCCCGGACGGCGAGGACGAGGGCATCTGGCTCGACAACGTCGAGGTGCATCTCGTCACGCATCCCGCGGGCCAGGTCAAGGAGATGCACGTCCACGACCCGCCGCAGGACCACGTGATCGTGATCCGCTCCGGGCGCATGCGCTGGACGGTCGACGGCGAGACCCGCGACTGCGGCCCCGGCGACGTGATCACCACGCCGGCGGGAAGGCCGCACGCGTACGAGGTGCTCGGCGACGAGGACGCGCGAGTCGCCTGCATCGACTCGCCGCCGCTGCCGAGGCCTGCCGGTTAGCCGAGTAGGTCGCTCAGGCTGAAGCCGCCGCGGACGAGCTTGTCGATCGGCGCGTTCTCGACGAGCTGGCGCAGCCCTGCGGCCACGAGCCCCGGGATGTCGCCGCGCCGCTCCGATTCGTCGATCGACCGCAGCATCCCGGCGCGCAGCGCCACGTCGACGGTGTGCCGGTCCCAGTGGCGGTGGAGGACCGAGCCGCCGCCGAGCGAGAGCACGAGCTCCTCGCGTGTGGTGTGCAGGCGGCACGCGGCGCCGTCGAGCCCGTCGAGGACGATCCGTTGGACGGTGGCGTCGAACCCCCCGGTCGCACCGCCACGCGACACGCACGGGTTCGCGATTCTCGGTGAGGGCGGGTCGAGCGCTCCCTTGCCGAGCTCGACCCCGACGAGCACGGCCCCGCTTGCGAGCAGCGCAGCGAGGATCCAGGCGGCGCCCTTCATGCCACCCTCCGTCGGAAGGCGAGGGCGAGGACCAGGGCGAGAACTGCGAAGCCGGCGCAGAGGAAGAAGGCGGAGCGCGAGGCGCGCGTGATCGTGGCCTCGATCGCGCCGAGCAGCTGGTCGCGGGCGGCGGCGAGCGCGGAGTCGTGTTGCGCGCCGTGCGCGTTGAACGGCTGCGAGAGGTCGGGCGTCTCCCCTTCCTGGGCTCGCTCGAAGGCCTTGCGGAGGTCGAGCGCGACGGGCACCTTCTTGTCGAGCCCGACCTTCGCGTCGAGCATCACGGCGGTCCCGCGCAGGAGCGCGCGGTCGCCGGCCGCCGGGACCTTCGAGGCCAAGAGCGGGGCTATCAGCGCGAGGGCGAGCACGAGCCCGGCGTGGCGCGCGCCGACGGTCAGCGTGCCGCTGCGGGTCAAGCCGGCACCGCGGTCGAGCGCCGCGTTCGAGAGCACCGGCAGCGCGAGCCCGAGGCCCGCACCGCAGAGCGCGAGCGCCCACACCGCCATCCAGACGCTCGCGTAGGGCAGCAGCGCGAGGCCGACGAGCCCCGCCGCGAGTAGCCCGGCCCCGCCGCAGACCGCGAGGAGCCCGCTTAGCCGCCGCCCGAGCGGACGCGCCGCCAGCGCCGCGGCGGGCAGGGCGCTCACGGTCAGCGCGCCGCCGATCGGCGAGTAGTTCCAGACGCTGATCACGATCAGCACGGCCAGGAAGAGCGCGCCCACGAGCGCTCCGAACAGCAGCCCGAGGCAGGCGTTTGCCGGCAGCGTCCGCCGCAGCGCCGGGCTCCAGCCCTCTTCGGCCTCCGCTTCCGGATGCCCCCGCCAGACGCCCACCAGGCCGAGCGCCGCGACCGGCGCCTGCACGACGAAGATCGCCCGCCAGTCGAATGCTTGCGTGAGCACGCCGCCGAGCGCGGGCCCGAGCGCGAGCCCGTACGTCCCGGCCCACGTCCACTTGACCCGGCCGAGCACCGGCAGCGAGCCGACGAGGAGCAGCGCCCCGCCGATGCCCTGGACGCTGCGCGCGCCGATCAGGAAGCCGAGGCTCTGGGACGCCGCGCAGGCGATCGAGGCCGCGAGGAAGAGCCCGAGCCCCAGGCCGAGCACGAGCCGCGCCTCGAGCCGGTGCACGAAGAGCACGAACACGAGTGCCGTGAGCGCGACGGCGAGGTTGTAGGCCGTCACGACCCAGGAGACGCCGGTGATCGTCGTGTTGAACTGCCCGTAGAGGCCGGGCAGCGCGAGGACGACGATCGAGGAGTCGGCGAACGCGACCGCGACGGCGGCCGCGAGCGGCGCGGAGAGCCCGCGCCTCACCTTCCCCAGGTGTCGTGCGGCACGCGGCGGCCCGGTGGCTCCAGGTGCCAGTAGTCGCGGGCCTCGGCGACCAGGCCCTCGTCGTCGAAGCGGAGCATCGAGCAGCCGGCGAGCGTCTGCTCGGTCCCGTCCGGCGAGACCAGCGTCGCCCACCACTCGACCGCGGCGCGGTCGCCCTCTTCGACCGGCTCGCCGAAGCGCACCTCCTCGGCCCGCGCCTCGGGATACTCGCGGCGCGTGTACTCGATCGGCGGCTCGGGCTCGCGGAACGGCGCCGAGCGGAACACGCAGTCGGCCCGGTAGAGCGCGGCCGCCGCGTTGGGGTCGTCCGCCTCCCAGGCCCGCTTGTAGCCGTCAGCCCAGCGCTTCCCGAAGCTCACGGGTCCAGATCCTCTCGGACCAGGCCGTAGATGACGCCGTCCACCCACTCGTCGTTGCGCCAGTACGCCTTTCGGCGTACGCCCTCGTGGATCCAGCCGGCGCGCTCGGCGTGCGCCTGGGCGCGCTCGTTGAAGCCGTAGATCTCGAGCTGGAGACGGTGGTAGCCGAGCTCGAACAGGTGCCGCTGGAAGAGCCGCGCGGCCTCGTCGGCGACGCGTCGGCCGCGGAAGCGAGGGTGCACCGCAAGCGAGCCGAGGTTGGCGATCTTCGAGCGGCGGTTCGCGACCTGGAACCCCATCAGGCCCGCAGGCTCGCCGTCCACCTCGATCACGAAGCGGCCGTACTCCTCCGGCTCGGTCTGCGAGCGCTCGATCTCGGCCAGCAGCCCCTCGGGGTCGCGCGGTCGCACGACGGCGAGGTTCTCCACCACGTCGTCCTCGTTCATCAGCTCGAGCAAGAAGTCGACGTCGCCGGGCTGGGCCCGCCTCAAAGTGACGCTCACGGCGAGGGCGCGGCGACCGGCTCGCGCCGCGGCATGCGCACCGCGCCCGACCCAAGCGCGACGCCGCCGAGGATCAGCACCATCCCGGCCAGCTCCTGCCAGGTGAGCGGCTCGCCGAGCAGCAGCACGCCGTAGATCAGCGCGGTCATCGGCAGCAGGTAGGTGACGAGACTCAGGCGCGACGCGCCGTCCGAGCGCAGGACGCGGTAGGCGATGATCTGCGCCAGCGCCGTCCCGATCGCGGCGAGCGCGATCACCGAGCCGGTCTCCTTCCAGCCCGGGACGCTCGACGGGAGCTGCGCGAGGCCGAACGGGGTCAGAACGGCGAGGCCGCCGAGCATCGAGGTCGCCGCCAGCGTCAGCCCGCTCGTCCGCGCGACCAGCCGCTGGCCCCAGAGGCTGCCCACCGCATACGAGACCGACGCGAGCACGACGGCCATCGTCCCCGCCACGCCCCACCAGCCGCCTTCCGGGTGCACGCCCGCGAGCACGCCGACGCCGACCAGGCCGACGATGAACCCCGCCAGCCGCCAGCCGCGCACGGTCTCGCTCGGCTTGAAGCGGATCGCGAGCAGGACGACGAAGATCGGCATCGACGCGTTCGCGATCGCGGCCACGCCGGAGTCGATGTGCTTCTCGCCCCAGGCGATCAGCGTGAACGGGATCGCGCCGTTGACGACGCCGAGGGCGAAGCCCTCCCAGCCGAGCCGGCGCACGTCGGCCAGCGTTGCCCGCGCTCCGCGCTGCGCCACGAGCACCACGAGCAGCAGCGAAGCCGCGATCGCCAGCCGGAACATGATCATCGTCGCCGGCTCGAAGGCCCGGTCGGCGACCTTGATGAACATGTACGAGGCACCCCAGAACGCGGCGAGCAGGCCGATGTAGATCACGTAGGAACGGGACACAGCTCCGAGGCTACCCGTCGGCTCAGGGGGACGGTGCGAGCCACGCCTCGGCGGCCCGGGTCGCGCCCGGGCCGCTGAGATCGAGCTTGGACCGAGGCTGCTCTCTAGGTGGGTGTGCTTGCCGCCACCGCCGGAGCAGCGGCATCGGAGCCGGCAAGCCGTCGCCACATGGCGATGCTGACGATCAGCGTCCAGATGCCGGTGCCGACAAAGGCGAGGAACCCGATCGGCGGGATCAGCGCCACGACGGCGAGCGGAAACGCGACCCAGCCGAGCCACTTGGGCAGAAGCGCGCTGTTCACGATCGCGAGGCCGAAGCAGAGCAGGAGCAGCGCCATCCCGGCGAACGACAGCCCGGCGGTCACCTCGTTGTCGATGAGATTGAGCGTCTGCGCGGCGGCCGGGGAAAGGTGGCTCGGCGAGTCAACGAGCGCCCACTGGGCTCCGGCGCTCATGGCCCCCGAGACGGCGAAGAGGACCACGCCGCCGAAAGCGGTCGCCGTCAGGCCGCGCGAGGCTTCGTGGCGGCGCAGGTAGTCCCGAAGCACCCCGTAGAAGAAGACGCCGGCGACAACCGCAAGCAGCGTCAACACAGCGGACGCGCGTGAGCTGTCGCGGTGCGCGGTGTAGTAGGCGAGGACCTTCGCCGGGCTCGAGCTCGCCGACAGGCTGTTGGTTCCCACCAGGACGGCGACGAGCAGCAGGACGAAGAACAGGACGCCGGTCAACGGTGCCAGCTTCTTGACCATGGGTTCACTCCTCCGCAGGGGTCTAGACACGAACAAGCTGGACGGCCGGCGGACGCTAACCCATGTCGCAAGCCATGACAAGCCCGCGGCTCGGACATTGGCGATGATGGCTGCGTGCACGAGCGCGCCGACGTGGTCGTGATCGGCGGAGGGGTGATGGGAGCCGCCGCGCTGCGCTACCTCGCCGAGCTCGGCTCCCCGCGACCGCTCCTGCTGGAGCGCGACACGCTCGCCTGCGGGTCGACGGGCCACTGCGCCGGCGGCGTCCGCACGCTCTTCTCCGACGAGCTGAACGTCCGCATCGGGCTCGAATCGATCCGGCGGCTGCAGCGCTTCGAGGAGGAGGTCGGTGAGCAGCTCGACCTCCGCCTCGACGGTTACCTCTTTCTGCTCGGCGATCCCGCCGACCTCGGGCGCTTCGAGGCCGACCTCGTGCACCAGGTCGCCGCAGGGATCGAGACGCGCGTGTTGGCGCAGGAGGAAGCGCAGGAGCTCGTGCCCCAGCTCGCGGTCGAGGATCTCTGCGGCGCCGTCTTCAATCCGGTCGCAGGCACGGTCACGCCCGACCTCGTCGTGCAGGGCTGCGCGCGGCGGGCGGCCGAGCTCGGGGCGCGCGTGGAGCAGTCCTGCGCGGTGGAGCGGATCGTCGTCGAGGGCGGCCGCGTGGCCGGCGTCGAGACAGGGCGTGGGCGGATCGACACCGGCTGCGTCATCCTCACCGCAGGCGTCTGGTCGCGTGAGCTCGCCGCGACCGCGGGGCTCGACCTGCCCGTCGAGCCCGAGCGCCGGTTCATGTACGTGACCGGAGAGGCGCCCCACTTTCCGGAGCGGCTGCCGCTCACGATCGACTTCAGCACCTCGTTCTACTTCCACCGTGAAGGCGACGGGATCCTCTTCGGCGGGCGCGAGCAGTCGCTGGACGACCTCGCCCCGCAGGCGGCGCGGCGGGTACCGGCGCTCGCCGAGCTCGGCGTGCGCCACACGATCTCGGGCTACTACGAGATGAGCCCGGATCACAACGCGCTGATCGGGGCGGCGGCCGAGCCGGTGGGCCTCTTCTACGCCACTGGTTTCTCCGGCCACGGGTTCCAGCAGGGGCTGGTCGTGGGCGAGCACCTCGCGCAGCTGGCGCTCGGCCTCGAGCCGAGCTTCGACCTCTCGCAGTTCGACGTGGAGCGATTCGCGCGCGGGGCTGGGCGCGCCGAGCTGAACGTCATCTGAGCGCGCATCGGCCCGGTCAGGCGAGAGGGATGCTCGC